>JBFMHD010000298.1:0-2598 GCA_040752395.1 Candidatus Hydrogenedentota bacterium | reverse complement strand
AGTTTGAAGAAGAGAATACCGAGGTTATACTTCTAAACGCAGATAGCGAGGAGATACTCAATAAGGGAGAACTTATCGAAGAACTTGATATAAAAACGCACAATGCCTCTATTATAGCTTATTCCGCTCAGATTAAAAGTGACCCAACATATACTGTTAAAATTATTGAGCTCGGTGCTAAATTTATATTAAATCATCCTTTTGTAGCTGAAGAGGTGGTGGCTGTTGTTAACAAAGCATTTAATTTCGCATTGAAAAAACGGACATATTTAGATAAGATTCAGGGTGAACAGGAAGCACGGGTTCTTGAAAGTAAAACATATACTATCTTCTCTACCAAGGGCGGTGTCGGAAGAACTCTTTTCAGTGTGAATCTTGCCATAGCTATAAAAAAGGTAACCGGTTTAAAAGTTGCTGTAATCGATTTAAATCTTCAATTCGGTGACGTTGCTATTATGATGAACATTAAACCCAAACGCACATTGGTAGATTTAATCAAAGAGATAACACAAGCAGGCAGTACTGAGATAGATATGGAGACTTTTATGTCTTATTATATAGAGCATGAATCAGGTGTTAATGTATTATCCGCACCGATTAGACCCGAGGAATCTGAACTTGTACACCCGGAACATATTGAAGCTATCCTGAAAAAATCAAGCGAATATTTTCATTATATTGTTATTGATACACCAAATTATTTATCTGAGACTATGTTGAACGCATTGATACCAAGTGATAAGATTATTATTTTACTTACAATGGAGTTACCAACAATAAAGAACGGTAAGCTTATGCTTGAGTTACTCCAGAAGCTTAATATACCCAAAGAAAAATTAGTTATTATTATGAACCGCTTTAATCCCAAAGCACAATACAGCATAAAAGATATCGAAGAGATGCTGGAATGTCAGATAGCCGCAAAGATAGAGAGTGAAGGGCTAACTGTTATACCATCTGTTGAAAATGGTGAACCTTTTATGATGTCAAAACCTGATAGCCTTATAAGCAAAAAATTTACTGAGTTGGCTCAGATAATTACAGGATTTCAAGTTACAGAAGAAAAGGCCGCTGATAAAGATAAAAAGGATAAAAAGGGGAAAAAAGAAGAAAAGAAGAAATAACAGAATTTTGATATTATTAGAGTTACAGCATTTTTCAGAGGAGGTAATTAGGTGTGGGTTTAATGTCAAGACTGGGGCAAGCCCAGCAGGCAACAAAAACAGCGTTTGGCGCTAAAACGCCCATTGTAGCACAGGTAGCTCAAAAAGAGGGTGATAAATATGTCGAATTGAAATCAGCGGTGCATGAAAAAATTGTTGCTGAACTTGATCCTGAGCTACTTAATCACGAAGACGAAAACTTAAAAAGAAGTTTGCTCTCAGGTCAGGTTGAGGAATTCATTATAACAGTCGGCAGTGAAAAAGGTATCTCGTTAACAAGACAGGAACATATGAAACTGCTTGGCGAGATAATTGATGAGATATTAGGCCTTGGACCTATCGAACCTTTGATTAAAGATGATACTATTTCCGAGGTTATGGTAAACGGGCCTCAGATGGTTTATATTGAACAGAAAGGAAAACTCATTTTAACCAATGTAAAATTTAAAGATAATGAACATATTCTTCATATTATTGAAAAAATCATCTCACCGCTTGGGAGAAGATGTGATGAGAGTATGCCCTATGTTGATGCAAGATTAAAAGACGGCTCGCGTGTCAATGCTATAATACCGCCGCTCGCCTTAAACGGACCAACCATAACGATTCGTAAATTCAAAAAAGACCCATTAACTATTGATGACCTTGTCAGGTTTGGTGCGATGACGAAAAAGATGGCTGATTTCCTTGATGCCTGTGTAAAAATCAGGTTAAATATTGTTGTTTCTGGCGGTACAGGTTCTGGCAAAACCACTCTACTTAATGTATTATCATCTTTTATTCCTGCGGACGAACGAATTATCACAGTTGAGGATGCTGCTGAACTGCAATTAAGACAGCCTCACTGGGTTAGACTTGAAACAAGACCACCGAATATTGAGGGCAAAGGCGCAGTCTCAATGCGTGAACTTATTAAAAACACTTTACGTATGAGACCGGATAGAGTGGTTGTTGGTGAGTGCAGGGGTGGGGAGGCACTGGATATGTTACAGGCTATGAACACGGGACACGATGGCTCATTGACAACGGGCCACGCTAATACACCACGGGATATGATAAGACGTCTTGAAACTATGTGCCTGATGGCTGGTATGGAGCTCCCTGTAAGAGCTATACGAGAACAGATAGCTTCGGCTATTGATTTAATTATTCAGCAATCAAGATTCAAGGATGGTTCACGGAAGGTTGAAAAGATAACGGAGGTTCAGGGGATGGAGGGTGATACTGTGGTTCTCTCTGATATTTTTGAGTTTAAACAGACAGGCAAAGATGAGAACGGAAAGATACTTGGTGATTTAAGACCCACAGGCATTGTACCTACGTTTTATGAGCGGTTCGCTGAAAATGGTATCCATCTTCCGCAGGATATATTTACGCCATAATTAGAGGCAAGAGGCAAGAGGCAAGATAACGGAAAGAAAGATAACGAAAGAGG
>JBFMHD010000297.1:0-2606 GCA_040752395.1 Candidatus Hydrogenedentota bacterium | reverse complement strand
AGGATGAAAAACTAAAGATGATATGAAAAGAGTCGTGAGTCAAAACAGGACTCGAGACTCAAGACTCAAGACTTTTCAGCAGGCTCCGTGCATCTGGCTCCAGCTGGCTGTAGTCCATAGCCTGTACCCCGAATTATTAGAGTTACAGCGTTTTTCAGAGAAGATATGATTGAATTAAAAAACAGGGCGTTTTATATAAACGGCAAACCTTTGTTTATATATTCAGGCGAAGTTCATTATTTCAGAATAGAACCACAGAACTGGCTAAAAGTTATACGTTTAGCAAAAGAGGCAGGACTTAATACCATTGCTTCATATATCCCCTGGCGCTTTCACGAGCTTAATGAAGGCATCTTTGATTTTGCAGGAAAAACTCATCCCAGACGAAATCTTAAAAAATGGTTAAATCTTCTATTTGACGAGGAAATGTATTTCATTCCGCGTATCGGCCCTGTATCGAATGGTGAGATGAAAAACGAGGGTTTACCAGCATGGCTGCTTGAAAAATATAAAGAGACCTGTCTTATTATGGAATCTGGTGAAGCGATACATCACCAGGGAACGCCTTCCTATAAAAACCCAAAATTTTTAGAACTCACTGAAAAATGGTATGATAAATTATTAACCGAGATAGCACCTTATCAGATTCAATACAATGGAAATATAATTTTAGTCCAGCTTTGCAATGAAATTGCTATGGTTAACTGGCTTGCGAAAGCACCTGATTTCAGCCCGTTTGTTACTTCTTTGTATCAGAATTTTCTGCAAAATAAATATAAGACAATAGAGAACCTTAATAAATTATATAAAACAAATTATACAAATTTTAAAGAGATCAGGCAGCCTTCAGTAAAAATCAGCGATAATATATTACCAGAGCATTGGGACAGGGCTGAGTTTTACAGAGAATATTATGCTGAATATTTTAAAACGTTAAAAAGTTTTGTTACAAAACGCGGCATCACTGTACCTGTTATATCAAACATACCGCAGTTTTATGATTTCGATGTTCGCGGCAGAGGAATTTATGCAACTCTCACAACAACTATGTTTGATCGGTTTGTGAAAAAAGTTAAGGATGTAGTTTTTGGCGGTGCTTATCAGATGAGACGTCTCGATTATGAAAATTATCATGATATTTCTATGGCTTCCTCTGTGATTAAAATGATATGCGGTAAAAACCCTGTGCTATGTGCAGAACTGCAAACAGGTATAATGTATGATAGACCGAAACTTTATCCCAAAGACGTTGAACTAAACTTAAAGCAGAGTACATCCCAGGGGTTAAACGGATTAAACTGTTATATGTTCGCCGGTGGAACAAATACTGAAGATATCGGTCAATTCGGTTCTTACCATGAATGGCAAGCACCTATCAGTTCGAATCTGGAAAAACGTCCCCATTTTGAAGTTTTAAAAAATTTCGGGAAATTAATTAAAGCGATTGGTGAAGAGATAACACTTACTCAAAAAGAGATAAGCTGTTGTCTTGGTTTTTATACGCCCTATTATAAAACCGAATATATGGATGGCAAGGTTATAAAAGAGATTGATTTTAAGCGTCAGCAATACTTCTTTGATGGGATCGCGCGGCTACTTGAAATAAATAATTATTCTTTTGAGTTTGTAGATATAGAAAAACACGATATTTCAGATAGCAATCTGCCGTTATGGGTCTATTCAGATACTTTTATGGATTTAAAAACACAAAAAAAGCTTCTATATTTTGTTGAAAATGGCGGTATCCTATCTATTCTTCCGCTTTTACCTGTTGTTGATCTATATAATAGAAAATGTGATTTCTTAATTAAGACACTGGGTTTACAAAGCTCTACTGTAGAATCCCGACTTATTTATACTCCAATCGGTGATATTTTCGTGGATACTTTTAAGGTTCTTGTCTTTGAACCTAATAAAAAAGATGAGATACTTGCAACAACTATGGATAAATCTGTATGCGGTTTTATTCGTCGATTCGGGAAGGGTAAAATATTAGTTCTGGGGTTCCCTCTTAATGATAAGTTTAACATCATTCGTGATTATTTCAAATTTATTGCAAAAAAGATTGGGATGCAAAAGAAAATCAATGTTCATCCTGAACTTCTTTCTGCCACAATAAGAAAAGGCCCTGATGGTAGTTTTATCTTTGCAGGAAATTTCCACGATATGAAAATAAAAGGATATATTGAATATAAAAATATTAGGATCCCACAAAAAGGCGATATAGAATTTAAAGAACGCAGTCTCTTTGTTATCCCGTTTAATCTAAAAATCACAAAAGCTGTAAGACTTATTTATGCCTTTGGAGAATTAAGCGAAAAAAAATTAGATAAAAATAAGATCGTTCTAAAATTCGAGCCAATAGATAAAACTAATTTCGAAGCTAAACTAATAATAAATAAGAAAATAAGATATTTTAGCAATTATGAGATAAGTATCAGGAGACAGGAGACAGAAGACAGAAGCCAGGAGGAGAAGGCACAAAGGATGAAAAACTAAAGATGATATGAAAAGAGTCGTGAGTCGCAAGTCGTGAGTCAAAACAGGACTCGAGACTCAAGACTCAAGACTTTTCAGCAGGCTTTTGGCTTTTGGCTCCAGCCGGC
>JBFMHD010000296.1:0-2639 GCA_040752395.1 Candidatus Hydrogenedentota bacterium | reverse complement strand
TCTTGCTTCTTTCGTTATCTTTCTTTTTCGTTATCTTGCTTCTTGCCTCTTGCTTCTTGCTTCTACTTGATATCATTAGAGTTACAATGTTTTTCAGAGGAGATACTACTATGATATTTCAAAATAAAAAAGCACAAACAGGGTTTACACTATTAGAATTGATTATAGTTATTGCTATTATAGGCATAACAGCTATTGCTGCAATGCCTAAATTTAAACAAATGGAGAGCACTATGGATATGGATTCTGCTCAGAGAATAATTTTATCCACAATAAATGCATGCTCGCGGCTATCAAAAGTAAGGAATAGAGATGTTTATCTTGTTATGAAACCACAGGATGAAAAAATGGAGGTTTATATTGATGAAGATCAGGATAATGCTTATACCGATGAGCAGAAATATATGGTAAGAACATTACCAAAGAGAATAAACTTAGCTGGTGTTACTAATATTACTACTGATTATGTATATAAATTTAACAGTCATGGCACGGTTCAGCGAGATAATGGTGACCCCCCTGGCTCAATCCACTATGCACCAAAAGATGTACCTTATGCCGCGGGTCAAGAATCCAAATATAGAACAATAATCCCGAGTAATATGACACAAAAACCAAGATACTATAAAAAAGGCGGGAATACTCCGTTCCCAGCTTTTTCGTAAACTGTTATCTTGCATCTTGTTTCTTGAGTAGAGGAGTCGTCATGAGAGCGGGTTGCGCTCTACACAAAGGATGAAAAACTAAAGATGATATGAAAAGAGTCGTGAGTCACAAGTCGCAAGTCGTGAGTCAAAACAGGACTCAAGACTCAAGACTTTTCATAGGGGGCTCCAGCCGGCTGTAGTCCGTAGCCTGTAGCCTGTACCCCGAATTATTAGAGTTACAGCGTTTTTCAGAGGAGTTTTTTTATGAACTTAAAAACTAAAAAAGGGTTTTCGCTTATTGATGTTCTGGTAGCTTCTATTATAATCGGCATAGGTCTTGTAGGTGTAACAAGAGCTATCCCAATAAGTTTAAAAGCCTATACTAACAATGAAAAACAAATCTATGCATCTATATTATATTATTCAGCTGCTTCATATATTAAAACATTAGGGTTTCTTTCTCTTGGTTCTAGTAATAGCGGTGGTTTTAATAGTGATCCAAATACTTTAGGTCTTGAAGGCATACCGAGTATCTGGGCCTGGCAGTACACTGTAAAAGATGTAGATGATGGTTCTGCGAGTGATATAGTAAGACAAGCTGATATAAAAATTTCAGCTGGCGATTCTTTCTCAGATACTATACCGTGTATTATTTTTAATGATATAATAAATAATTAAAGACATAATGAGATGAGATAGTAGTTAGAGGCACAACGTTCTTCTTGCCTCTTGCCTCTTGCTTCTATTTGATATTATTAGAGTTACAATGTTTTTCAGAGGAGTCGTTATTATGAGATTAAAATCTAAAAAAGGTATGACGCTTGTTGAGCTGCTTGTCTCGATTGTTGTTGCAGCTATAATATTTATTGCGCTTGGCAGACTCTTTGCCCAGTACGTTAAAATCTTTAGAAACGCTAATAAAAATCTTGATATTTTAATCGAGATGCGAGAATCGCTTGACAGATTAGGTAAAGACCTGCGGGCTGCTATCCCTATACTTGACCCGATTAATTCTGGTACCGCACACCCTGAGTTTAGAGCCACAGGCTCTAAAGTTAGATTTAATTGTGTGAGAGCAAGCTCTGGAATGGCATCAACAGTAGCAAGCGATATAGTTGAAATAGCTTATACCTATCAGCAATATACACCACCTAATTATGATGATTTTCAACACTGGTGTTTACAGCGAAAAATAGACCCTTCTAATAGTGAGAGTATCACAGCTGCTACTGAAAAAGAGACCCAGCTTGATCCGTTATGTGATATTACAGGACCTGATTTAGCTGATATTCAGGGTATTAATATTACAAATTTCACTATAGAGTGTGGGAGTAATCTTGCAGGACTAAGTAGTGCTAACTGGGAAGCTGGTGGTGATGGAACCCCGGATGCCACTGGCTCCAAAAGTGTTTTGCCGCTTATCAGAGTCAAATTAACAGGAACGAACGATGCTGGAACCGCAACTGAAAAGATGGCGATGTTAATTCGGCCATATTGCTGGAAAGTGAAGAGGTTTTATTAAAGTGAATGAGTAGCAAGGAGAGTTTTTTATGAAATTATTTAATCATTTAACAAAAAACAAAGGATTTGCAACCGCGTTAGCTATCTACATACTCTTTATTTTACTCGGGTTAACTTTAGTTTTTTCTGAGATAATGTTATCAGAGATCGTAGTAGCTGGCAATTTTCTTAGAGAAGCAAAGCTTTTTGCAGCTGCTGAATACGGCATAGCATACGCAGTTGAAAAACTTTATAATAAAATGAAGACTAATAGAGCTTTACAGATAAGCGAGGTGATGTCAAACCCCCCAACAGGAACCACACCCTTGGTTAGAATAAATGAAATAAGGACACAGTCTGGTACCCAAGAGTTTGTAGAGCTTATTGGTATAACCGGCATCAATCTGCAGAATTATAAAATTATACATTATAACCAAGACGCTGCATTGCAATTTACTCATACTATAGCAGCATTTACTATACCTAATGATG
>JBFMHD010000295.1:0-2683 GCA_040752395.1 Candidatus Hydrogenedentota bacterium | reverse complement strand
ATTCTTTCTTGAGAATTTAACAAACTTATTGTTTTTTCAGTTGACCACAAACCATCATCAACCTTTACAGCTATACCTAAATTATAATTCCCGGAAGCCTTTACATCAAGAAATATTTTTCTAACCTGCTTCCATTTGTTTGGAAGCCCAAAATCTAATCGCTTACTATAAAATATTCCTGCAAAATAAGCACTATCATCTGCAGTATCTCCTTCATTTAATTTGTAAATATAAGCAGCAGATTTAGCCCCTCCTGCTAGATATTCATTACTGACAAATTCAAAACAACTGAAATAATTAGCTTCCTTCTGGCAAGATGTCCAAAAGCAATTTAGGAAATAATCATAAATCAATACTGTAGCATTTCCAGCTATTTCTGGCTCTGGAATTGTCCACCAAATTTGATGTAAAGACTTTACATCAATTGCTACTATCTTATCGTAATGTTGCGATAAAAATCTAGCAAATGTATTAGGAATTAAAAAAGATATTTTTTTTGATAATACCCCATCAAAGATATATATCCCATCTTTTGCGATAAAATAAAGCAAGCCTTCAACCAAAACTACAGTCTTATGTCCAACTGTCCCTACATTGTCAATTTTGTCATAAATGAAAGGAATCATAGCATCCCCTGTATAAGAGACTTTATAAAGGTAATTTTCTTTAAAAACAATCAAATCGTTCCTAAATAAGCTTAATCCCTTAATAATTTCTCCATTATCCTTATCTATATCAATATAACTACTGTCATACCAAGTATCTGGCATATTCCAGAAGCACCATTTAAGCCTTGAAGGATTATTTATATCTACTCCAATGGCAACATTTTTGAAGACTTTACAATATTTTATTACAGGAAATTGCTGAAATGAAGTTGTTGGCACATTTGAAATTAAATTACCGCTTCCTGTCCATCTTAACAGCCATTTTTTACCCGTAACTATTATTAAAGTATCGTTTAAGATTGCAAAATCGCATATATCAACCTGAAGATTTGATGTTTTAACAATAGAAGCAAAAGATAGTCCATATGATTCGTGAGATATTGTAAAACTATTTTTAATTGTATTGCTTATTCCATCATAAATCGTTATCTTTTTAGCAGTTATATCGCAAGAAATAAGATTAGTGCCATCGTAATAAATGTCATCAATATTATCAGAAGTTATATAACTTCGGTCTATTAAACTGCTTTTTTGCTTATGGACAAAAATAGTTCCTAAATTTGTTATTGCACTCCAAATTTGATGATTAGCTTCCTGTTTAATCCAAACATAATATATATTATTTTCTTGTCTTTGAAATTGTGGTGTAATATTATGATAAGAATCATTTGTTCGTTCTATTCCAATAAAAGTATTTATTATATCATCTAAAGAAATAGTAGCAGTATAAATTTGGTTATAACTTCCTGTATTGAATTGAAAAACATAATAAATACCATCATTTCCAACTAATAATTGAGGATTTTGACAATGAGTAAGTGTATTTGACCTTTTAGTTTCTTCCCATTCAGTTCCATCAATATTCATTACCGCAGTCCATAACTGCCAGATACCTAAAGCATCTTTTTGTTGCCAAATATAATAAATTTTATTATCTTTAACTTGCAACTGAGGTTTTGCCCTTTCAAAAGATGTTGAAGTTTTTTGAACTGCAAAAAATCCTGTTCTATCTAATTGAGAAGTTGCAACCCAAATATGATTATTTTCAACCCATACATAATATATCTTATTATTATATATATGAAATTGAACATCATATTTATGGACAGAAGAAGTTGTTAATGTTACTGCAGAAAGACCACTGAGACTTGAAAGGGGTAAAACTCCTAAAGCAATTTGTCTATAACCTCCAGAATTATAAGTAATTAAATAATATTTTGTATTTTCATATATTTGAAATTGAAGCTCATATATTCCAGTAGATATCGACCAAATTGTATCCATACTATACCCACTTCCATCTAAATTCATAATAAAAGAATGTATATTTTCTGCTTCTGTTGCAATATAATCAAATGTAACACCATATATTTTATCATTTACAATTGAAAATTGAGGAAATTTAAAATGAACAGTGTAGGCTGTATCAATTATTTTTATAACAGAAAAAGCTGTTCTATCTAAATTCATTTTAGCAACATATGTTCTTCCATAAGTTTCTAATTGATGCCATACAAGATATATCATATTGTTATATATACAAATTTGTGGTGCTTCTTTATTAACAGCATTTATTGTCTTTCTTTCTGCAATAAATCTTCCATATCTTTCACAATTACCAGAAATAAGATTTTTTGCATTATCGCAAGAAAGACCTGTTGGAATTTTCCCTGGGCTATCAAAATTTTCTGTTATTGTTGCTGATATTCCAGAATGATGATAAATCTTTGATGTTCCTTTATCACAGCTCCAAAGGTCAATGCCGTCATAATAAAGCCCAGAAGGGTTTGAAGCAGGCGAGGGAAAAGAAGAATTTATTATTGCCGAAATCCCAGAATGAACCCTTATCTTATTTCCTGCATCATCGCAAGAAATAAGATTGTTATTAGCAATAGTCAGTCCTGTAAAATTCGGAACAGGGATATCAAAAACTTCAAAATAGCTATCTATTTCTGGTGATATTCCCCGATGTTTATAGATTTTATTTCCTGAACAAGAAAGCAAAGTATCTTCGG
>JBFMHD010000294.1:0-2684 GCA_040752395.1 Candidatus Hydrogenedentota bacterium | reverse complement strand
TTGGAGCTATATCAATTATCTCAGGGTCCGCCTTCTGTGTAAAATTCGTTATACAAACCCCTTTAACAAATTCAGGGTCTATACTATGGTCACCAACCCAGCATAACAGATTATCACTTATTATTTTCTCTTCAATAATACCTTTTGCAGATTCGAACGACGTTCTGTATCCTTTATTATAACCAATAATGATATCAGGGGCATTATCAAGATAAGGTCCTTTATAGATTTCTTCTTTGAAGTATACTGAATTAACAGGTTTAATCCCATTATCACTTAAATTAAGTAATTTATCTTTTATCTCCTGTTTTATCAAAGCAATACTTTGACTCCCACTATCTTTCAAATTTAAATATATACCGTTAAATCCGAATGAATATGCTTTGGTTTTGTCCCAATCTGCAAAAGAGAGGTCCAGCTTATCAACCTCTTTTTGTAGAATAAGGTATCCATTCTTTAGTAAAAACGTATTTAGATTAAAGCTTCGTCTATAATTACTGATACCGTGATCAGAGATTATTATTAGATAATAGTCTTCTGAATCTTTTAATTTTTCTATGATTTTCAAAACAAAGTTATCAATATAACAATATAGCTCTTTTATAACTTCATCCTCGTCTATAAAAATATGCTGGATTCTATCAGGTATATCAAAGACAAATGTAAACACTCCTTTATCAAATTTATCTAAAATATCATAAAATATTTTTTCTCGTTCTTTTTGATAGATATAGCATTGATTTAGATAATCAGCTTTATCAATTATGCCTTGTTTTAGCGCAGCGGTATCCTCAGCCATCCCGAGAGTTGAAAATAACCCTAATTTTTTAGATAAGTAGACCGAATATACATTTGGTTGAGATACCGGGAAAACAGGTTTTAGAGGATTTACATTAAGAGGTGTTAAATATATTTTTACATAAGGTTCTATTGAGAGTAGTAAAAATCGTGTGATAGCAGAGACATCGCCAAATACTACTTCCACCCAGTCAGAATACTCTCTTTCTTTTAAGATAATTTTTTTATTCTGTAAATTTATTTCTACCTCTCTTTTTTCTTTATTAATACTCCCGGTAATTTTTACTTTTAATATCTCGTTTTTGATTTTCGGACCTGTTATATCTGCGGAAAAATTATTTGTATTCCAGGAGAGCAATATATATTCGCCCTGGGTTCCTTTGATATCAGGGCAGGGGAACCCGGAGAGTAAATAACCACATATTTGTTCCTGGGGCGGAAATGTTCCGGGTATTCTTATACAATAGCAGGGTATCCTATAATCCTTTAATATATTTATAAAACTTCTGCTTTTTCTTAATGATCTAAACTTTTTTTCAGTATAATTAATATCAGTTAAAGACAATTGTAATGAATGGGTGCTATGATTTTTTTTTAAAAAATCAAATATATTATGTTTCCCGGGATTTACGCCTGTTACAAAGCTTGACCAGGCAACAGGCGAGATTGCCGGGTTGGTTGTTTTTAATTTATTTATAAAGAATTTATTGATATTTTTTATTAACCCGCTTTCTATGTATCTGTTTAATATCTCAGGGTCAAGTCCATCAAAACCGATTATTATTACCCTGTTTTTCAAGGGTTTATGTTCAGGCTTTTTATAGATGAATTCTTTGATAAAAAAAGAAAAAGGTAACACAACAATGGTAAACAATATAGAAAAAATAACTATTAATAAAATACCGGATACACCCCCTATAACGAAACCAGCACCAGGACCAACATACGCATTTACCTCGTTACAGACCAGGAAAAAGATAATAATTAATGATTTTCTCATAACTTACCTTCTGTCGCCTTGTTTAGAAGCAAGATGTTGTAATGAATCATCGCCAGAAACAATGCCAAGAGATACTATTAATTTTAAAGCATCCTCTATACTCATATCAAGCCTGGTAACAACATCTTCACTAACCATAACAAAAAAACCTGATGCAGGATTAGGTGGTGTTGGAATAAAAACATTTATCATTTTTTTATCTTCAAGTCCCAAAAATTTCATATTACTCTCAGATGTTATAAAACCAATTACGTATACACCCTTTTTAGGCCATTCTATTAGAACAACGCCTTTAAGAAGTTGTTTTTGTGAATATAAAGTATATTCTATGAGTTGTTTAACTAATTTATATATAGTCCTTATAAACGGGACATTCTGAAGAAATCTCTCCCCTGTAGAGACAATCCTCTTTCCTATTATATTCTTTGTAAACATACCTATAAATATTATAAGAAGAACACCAATAACTGTTCCAATCAACGGTATTAAAAAATTTGGTACAGGTATTTGGAAAGGTGCAAATAAAAAAATAGCAGGTTTAAATATGTTGTGATAAATTTGTATTATGATCTTAATAAAAAGTATGGTTGCTATAAAGGGGACAACTACAAGGAGTCCTGTAAGAAAATAGTTTCTCATTTTAGAGAAAAAATTATCAACAAAAATTTTCATAAAATCCTCCCATGAAAAAGTAAGAAGTGAGAAGTATCAGGACAGGCTACAGGCTACGGACTCCAGCCAGCTGGAGCCCGAAGCCCGGAGCCTGCTGAAAAGTCTTGAGTCTTGAGTCTTGAGTCTCGAGTCCTGTTTTGACTCACGACTCTCGACTCCCGACCCCTAATATACCCCATCCCCTATGACCCATCCCCTAATATCCTTTGTGCCA
>JBFMHD010000293.1:0-2729 GCA_040752395.1 Candidatus Hydrogenedentota bacterium | reverse complement strand
TACGATTAATTTTTTCTGATATATCTTTAGCATCAACATAAATCTCATCGCTTGAGATCAGTTTTCCAACTGTCCCTTCAGCCTCCTCAATCTTTTTAATAATAGCGATAGCTCTTTCTGCTACATCCTGAAAATCAAGCGCCATATTATTGAAGTTTTCAAGAGTTATAAGAAATGCCTCTCTATCATCGGTCAGGATTTTATTGATTTTATTAAAAAATATTTTCTGGTTCTCATTAAAAGAGACCACCAATTCCCTGATGTCGCTCCCCAGAGCAGCCAACTCATTAAACACATCTTTAGCTGTCTCAGGTTTATCGCCATAGATTGTGCTATAAACCGGGATTGTAGGATTAGTAGAAGGTGCCATTGTTATTGCAAGCACTTTACCGCCTATTAGTGTGTCATCCTGAACATATATTCTGCAGCCTTCCCGAAGTACAACATTAGATTGAGTCCAGATAGTGACCTTGATTTTATTTCCTGCTATATCCAGAGCCTGTACCTTACCAACCTCGAGCCCGGATAGTCTTACAGCATCACCTACATTCAGTCCTCGAACATCATCAAAAATAATATAGTATATTTTGCCTCTATCAAAAATGGTGAAATTTCCAAGAATGATAGTAATAACAGCAAGTGCAATCATTCCGATTAAAAATACACAGCCAACTTTTTTCTCAGCAGATATTTGCATAAATATGCTTATAACCCCCTGTCACTTCGCTCCATTGTAAATTGCAAATTTATTTATTCTGTAATAGGACCCTCGGTCTTACCCTGTATAAACTGTTGCACAACAGGATTATCAGTGGTTTTGATTTGTTCGGGTGTACCCTCGAAAACAATTTTACCCTGATATAACATCGCTATTTTATCAGAAATTTTCAAAGCACTTATTATATCGTGTGTCACTACAATAGATGTTACACCTAATCTATCACGTAAGTCAACAATTAAGTTATTAATAATATTGCCTATAACAGGGTCAAGACCTGTGGTCGGCTCATCGTAGAGTAGAATCGAAGGATTATTTATGAGTGATCTTGCGATCCCCGCACGTTTTCTCATACCGCCGGATAATTCAGCAGGATAATAATATTCAAACCCATTCAGGTTCACCATAGCAATCTTTTCAAACACAAGTTCTTTTATCTTCTGTTCTTTGAGTTTTGTGTGTTCACGTAGCGGAAGAGCGACATTCTCAAAAAGAGTCAAAGAGCTTAAAAGAGCGTTACCCTGAAATACCATCCCGATCTTTTTACGTATCGATGAGAAAATTTTTTTATTGCATTGTGTAATATACACTTCATCAATCTTAATATCGCCCTTATCAGGTTTCATTAATCCGAGAATATTTTTTAGAAATACAGATTTACCAGTACCACTACCACCAATAATTGTTAGCAGGATACCTTTATCAATCTTTAAATTTATCCCATTTAAAACATTTTTACCTGCAAGACTTTTATATAAATCACTTACTTCTATCATTGAAACATTATACCCCAAAAAAGAAATAAGTTATGAAGTAATCGAAAATAAGTATAAAAAGAAATGATAAAACAACAGAGCGTGTAATCGCTTTACCTACACCCTCGCTCCCGTATTCAGCCTGTAAACCTTCAGAGCAGGAGATTACAACAATAAGGATCGCAAAAACAATAGATTTAACGAGACCCGTATAAAAGTCACCCAAATCAACAAAATCAACAGCACCGTTATAGAACCTTTGATAACTTATACCTATTTTATATTTACTCACCACAGCCCCACCTGCTATACCGATTATATCAGAAAAAATAGTAAGTACAGGTTGCATAATAAGTAATGCTACGAGCCGTGGCATAACAAGAAATCTAACAGGGTTAATCTCCATAACAGTGAGAGCATCGATTTCTTCAGAAACCTTCATAGTACCGAGTTCGGCAGCCATTGCAGCGCCGACCCGGCCCGCAACAATAATAGCGGTCATTACAGGCCCCATTTCTCTTAACATAGAAGCCGCAACCACGATTCCCAGCTGAGATTGTAATTGAAATTTCATTAACTCTTTACCTGTTTGTAGAGCTATGACCATACCGCTGAATATAGCAACAATAATTGCAACAGGTATCGTTTCTATACCGCAAAATACCATCTGCTTGATTATTATTTTTCGTTTACTGATAATAAATGGTGTCTGCAACAGAGTATTTAAAAATAAAAATATTACTTCACCTGATTTTTGAGAGATAGAAAAAAGACCCCTGCCTAATTTTTCAATATATGACATATTATATTTAAGATAAAATATCCCATAAAAAAGTCAACTGATTAATAAGACGTATTCCATCAGACAAAGCATACTCTTGACAATTTAAAGATTGTAGCATAGAATAAATACCTATCTAAAGAGATTGGTGCGGTGGTAAAGAATTTAAAAGTATAAAGTACTTATGAGCGCGGGTTGCGCTCTACACTATTGGGTTCTTGGGTTATTGGGTTATTGCGTTTTTGCGCTCTACTCTACAGGAAAGGCACAGAGGCACAAAGTATGAAAAGAGTCAAAAGTCGCAAGTCGTGAGTCAAAACAGGACTCGAGACTCAAGACTCAAGACTTTTCAGCAGGCTTTTGGCTTTTGGCTCCAGCCGGCTGTAGTCCGTAGCCTGTAGCCTGTACCCCGGATTATTAGAGTTACAGCGTTTTTCAGAGGAGGATTTATCCAATTGGGTAGCGAAATAGTAAT
>JBFMHD010000292.1:0-2758 GCA_040752395.1 Candidatus Hydrogenedentota bacterium | reverse complement strand
TTTGTGAATTATCTCGGCTATCATTTATCATTATAAAACAAAGGGGTCTCTATGGCGAATGAAAAGCAAGATTGCCTTTGGTAAGAAAGCAACATAAAGACCCCCAAAATTTCTAGGTTTATGATTTATAATCTTGCTTTCCATTCTACCAAAACTATAATATATGAAAAACATTTTGTCAAGTGTTTTTAAAAATTTTTTTCTTTCTATTGTCTATTATTTCAAAAATCTCTTTTACAGCCCTTTCAGAGGGCAATTTTCCATATTTCCAATCAAACCACCTTTTTTTATCATCTTCTTTTTCCCACATAAATTCTCCGATTACGATTTTTGTTATCCCTGTTCGTTCATTTCTCATCCTCTTTTTTTTAGCCCCTCATCTCAGCCCACCGTGCCCCTGGGGCGATGGGCTGAGTCAGGAGCCACTGAGGCTAATCAGCAGTAATGGATGCTCTCAGTTGTGCTGCTTTTTGCCTCTTTGCAGCGGCAGTATTTAGGTGGGCAGCATATTGGAGCGGATTGTGTAAATGCCCAAATTGACCATTAGTCTTGACTGTTGTCTGCTCCATTAGCTGGGCGTAAGCATCTCCTAATCGTGCCTCCGCCTCTAATTTCTCCGCCTCCGCCAATATCTCTTGTGTAGTCATTTTTTCACCTTCTTATTTATTAATAGGTCTCTAGCCTCAATTTCTTTAATGGTCTTGATACCATCATCGCATACCGTTAATATTTCTCTTACATCTTGATTGCCCCACGAGTAAGTCTTTGAAGTTTGATAGATTTTGTCTTCCTCCAGTTCGTAGATATATTCCTGGTATGGCGATCTACCGGTTACCGCTACGGCCCGCAAAAATTGCCGTGCAAATCGGTATTTTGGATGTGTTCCTGTAAGCTCGGCAACCCACGGTTGCCGTGCTCTATGCCCTGTAAGCGTAATTCTAATCATTGTTTTTCACCTCCTTTCTTATTCTTTTTTTCTTCAAAAGAAGGTCGGCAAGCTCATTTAATACGGCTTTCCTTCTTTCTTGATTAAGCCGTTTTTGAAGCCACCTTCCAATTGGGATGGCTAGGACATCGGGTGAATGTTTAGCAAGCCAGAAAATGACTTGATATAATAGTTTTTTCATTATATACGCATTTTTTATGTCAATCAATAAGTAAAATATCCTGTTGATACTAATGCAGGATAATGTTTTTTATTATATTCCTTAGCAATTTTTAATTCTTCACAAGTGCAAAAATGTAAATCTTTCAAATGAAATCTGTAGCTTTGATTATCGGGATATACATCAGCCGTTGAACGGCTTACTTTTTTGATTATTCCAATACTATTCAATGAACCCCTTAATTTTCCATTTGGGTAAATGTGAGCCCTTCCTAAACTTCCTTTCCCTGTATAAATTACAGGAGTTTTATCTTTCATTGCCTTAATTGCTTCTTCTTTAGTCATTTTTATCACCTCATTATATATACGCATTTTTAGCTGGGATTCTGTCCCAGTTTTTTAAACAAACGCTTCAATAAGATTTCTTGCTTGCCTTTCCGTGATGTGCCACATCCTAGCCAGTTGTCTTCTGCCGATTTTTTGTCGGATAGCAATTTTTACCTTTTCTGCCAATTCCTCTAGCCAGACAGTGTCTGTTGTTTCGCCTTCTACATCTTCCGGGGCCGGGATAGTTTCCGTTAGATATTCGTAGGCTTCATCATCCCACGATATCCATTGATCCTGTTTCTGGCGCCGGTTGCGATATACGTCCATTACTCGCCATTTTATAAGGGATAAGCTCATTCCTGGATTGGTAAGATGAGCTACCCAACATTCTTGGTATATGTCCTGTGGAGTGTCCAGATAGGCTAATTGGTGGGCAATTGCTCGGAACAGCTTTTCTCTGTCTTTGGGTTTTTTCTCGGTGTCCATTTTTTTCACCTCCATATATATGGGGGATTGCTGGACACCAGACACGGAGAGGCAATCCCCCTGATTTTTTTTGGATTCTTGATTTTGTCTAGTGTCCATTTTAATCTAACTATCTATATTATACTATGCTTTCTTGATTTTGTCAAGTATTTTTTTTAGCTTTGCGAAGGCTTGATATTATTGAGGTTTTGGGTTTATTTTTTTGTTTGTCAAGTGATTTTTTGGGAAGGCTTGGAAACCCTTGATATTATTAGGGTTTTAGGGCATCATTTTATTGGGGTTTTGAGGATACTTTTTCACAGGCAAGACAAAAATTGGAAATGCGTAAGTTATTGAAAATGAAGGAGATATGAAAATTACTTACAGGATACTAACAAAATACTAACCGAGTAGACCAATAAAATCAGCCAAAAAAACAGCACCTCCCCTTAAAACCCTTGATTTTACTAGCCTTTTTGACACCTTCTCTTGAAACCCTTGATTTTCCTAGCCTTTCTTGGTTCAATTTTGCAATTCCCTTGATTTCTTAAGCTTTTTTCCACCACCAAATACTAGAGATATGGGAGACCCCTAAGGTTATCTGATTTCCCCCTAGGGTCTCCCTGAGGGTCTGTTTTTAGGCGGTTCAAAAAACTTTTAGGGTTTTCATAAGTCATTGAGTATCAAGAACTTATGAAATTTAATTTCTGATAATCTGTATTATGTTAACTTGACTTAACCTATTGATTTTCAAGGAGTTATGCGATTTTTTGGGGTTTTTTTGCCTTTCTCCAATTTTAAGTCCAAGTCCAAGTAGAAGTAGGAGTAGATAGGGAGAGGGGAGACAAAGACAAATTTAAA
>JBFMHD010000291.1:0-2759 GCA_040752395.1 Candidatus Hydrogenedentota bacterium | reverse complement strand
GGTGCAGGTGTTGTTACGAAGGTAATTGAGTAGTGCCAAACTTAAGGGTGTTTGGTCAGAGGATAAAATATGGCTGATTCTATAAGTGTGGAGATAAGGAATTTATTACAGATAATGGTTGAGCAGGATGCCTCGGATTTACATCTTCGTGTTGGGAGTCCGCCATATTTCCGTATACGAACCGAGATATATCAAACAGACTCAGCTAAACTTACACAGGAAGACCTATGGAGGTTTGTTAAAGAGATATTAAATGAGAAACAGCTTGAGAGATTTAATAAAGGAGAGGAAGTAGATTTATCTATTGGTATCCACGATTTTGGCAGGTTCAGAACAAATGTTTTTTTCAACAGAGGTAGTCCAGGGATAGTTGTTAGAAAAATAAACTTAAAAATACCGACCCTTGAAGAACTGCAGCTTCCACAGGCTATTGGCAGAATTGCTGATATCAGGCAAGGGTTAGTCTGTGTTGTGGGTCCTACGGGCTGCGGTAAATCAACTACTCTTGCTGCTTTAATACATAGAATAAATCAATCTCGTCGTTGCCATATCGTGACTATCGAAGACCCCATAGAATTTCTTCACAAAAATATAAATTCTATTGTTACCCAGCGTGAGATAGGGACTGATTGCAGTGATTTTTCTACAGCATTAAAATTTGCATTAAGGCAGGACCCGGATGTTATACTTGTTGGCGAGTTAAGAGATGTAGAGACAATAAGGACAGGGATGCAGGCTGCTGAGACCGGACATCTTGTACTTACGACGCTTCATACAAATAATGCTGCTCAAACAATTGAGCGAATAATAGAATTTTTCCCACACGAACAGCATCAATTTGTAAAGATACAGCTTACTTTATTTCTTAAAGCCGTGGTAGCTCAAAAGATTGTACCACGAGCTGACGGCAGCGGCTTGATAGCTACTTGTGAGATTATGTTTATGTCTCCTGTTGTGCAGAAACTCATTTTCGAGAATAAGATCAAGATGATTAAGAGTATAATTCATCATTCAGTAAATGAGGGTATGCAGACGTTTGACCAGGACCTTGTCAGTCTTGTGAACGATGGCATCGTAAAATTTGAAGATGCTCGCGTGACAAGTGAGATACCGGATTCGTTTCATATGGCTATGAAAGGGTTCTTCTCAGACATCGCTTCGAGTGTTTTTGAATAGTGAAAAGAAAGTTTCCTGAAAAAACAGGTTTTGAATATCTTAATAATCCATCAAAACATAGAATAGCTCTTGTTTATCCTGATGATTACAGGGTCGCTATGTCAAATCTCGGGTTTATTTATTTATATCAGCAACTCTTAAAAAATCCCGGAATATATGTTGAAAGATTCTTTAATGTATCATCTGACGAGAGCGGTTCTAAGTTATCATCTTTTAATACAATATTTGTATCAATCCCGTATGAAAATTTAATACTGAATTTTATCGACATTTTGGAAGCCTCAGGAATGGGTGTAAATAAAAGAACCAATCTTATAATTGCTGGCGGCGTTGCTGTTACTATGAACCCTTTACTTATCAAGGATATAGTTGATCTTATTTATTTAGGGGAGGTAGATGAAAGATTAGAGACGATACTTTATAATCTTCTAAGATTAAAGAAAAGAGATTTTATAGAATGGGCTATTAACGAAGAATATTTTATAGGGTTTAACATAAATGAAAAATATCCTAAAAAACCTGAGAGAGTAAAAGATTTAAATAAAATCCATACCCTATCACAGGTTATATCTGCCAATACTGTTTTCTCTAATACAACGCTCGTAGAATTTAGCCGGGGATGCAGCTCTAAATGTAAATTCTGTGTTACAGGCAATTATACAGGAAGTAGAAGGCAGAGGGATGCTTTAAGTTTTATTAAACTGATAGAGTCTGATTTTTGCAAAGACTTCCCTAAAAAATTGGGGATAATCGGCTCTGATATCAGACCTGATAGAGAACTGAATATGATTTTAGACTATCTTATACAATCAAGGTATATTACTGGTTTTTCAAGTCTAAGATTTGAGCTGATTAAAGACCTTCTTATTGTTGAAAAACTTAAAAAACTCAATGTAAAAACAATTACTTTGGCACCTGAGGTTGGTACCGCAAGAATGAGTAAGATTATAGACAAATATTTTTCTTTAGATGAGATAATGGGATTGGCACAAAATTTGGCTAATATGGGATTTAAAAATATAAAATTTTACTTTATTGTAGGTTTACCCTATGAGGAGGATGAGGATATTATGGCAATAGTAGAGATAGCAAAACTATTGAGAGGGTTAAAATGTAGAATACATTTTAGCATAAGTGGTTTTGTACCAAAGCCCTGGACACCTTTTGAAAAAATAGAGATAAATCCGCTTGAAACTTTATCTCGAATAGCTAAAATAAGAAAAGAGATAAGTAAATATCGAAATGTAAAATTATCTTGCGAATCTGGTAAAGAGTTTATAAAAGAGTATTTATTATCAAGGGCTGATTCTGATTTTATTTTAAGATTAAAGGAATCATTTTTAAATTACAGAGCTTTGCCTAAGTTTTTAAAGGAAACAGCTAAAAATGTCGATAATAATTTAGATTTATTACATAGCTTGATTGCGGTCCCGCTGTTATAGCTAATAGTAAGAGGAAGGAGTATGAAATATAAGTTTTCAATTATTATTTTGTTTTGTTTTATTTTTTCAGGAGCCTGGGTGATAACCGGCACTGTTGTTTCAGGACTTGAGTTTAATAATAAAGTAAATATAGATTCCAAC
>JBFMHD010000290.1:0-2784 GCA_040752395.1 Candidatus Hydrogenedentota bacterium | reverse complement strand
AATGTTCAGCCTGAAGTTGGAGAATTGTTGTTAAATCATAGGTAAGGAGTCGCTTTATATAAGGGTTACCTTCTAACAGGATCAGCCCCTCTTTAGCTGTTAGAAGAGTGACAACATCGTTTCTAAAAAGATGTAAAATACTGGTACTTCTTAAAATGTCTCCTAAACTTATCGTTGTTTCAACCCGATTATCAAGAAACTCTGAGAACCCGATTTTTATAATAAGCACCTTGCGTCCTTGTTGGTGCTTGTTTCCCACGGCAAGCCTGTTTTCCGCACGCACGGCCGGAATAAGCACTTTGGTTTTCTTTTTAAGTTTCATAATACATTTATTTTATTATTTAAAAATTTATTGTAAATAAAATTTTTTTAGTTATAATATATTTTTTTAGTTTTCGGTGGAGTTCTTAAGTTCGGTGTTCGGTTCACCGATAACCGAATATCTTGCTTCTTGCTTCATAAGGATATATTATGGGTTTTAGTTGTGGAATTGTTGGGTTACCGAATGCGGGTAAATCTACTATTTTCAATGCCTTGTCCAATGTGGCCTGCGAAATAGCACCCTATACATTCAGCACAGTTGAACCCAATGTCGCTATAGTGCCTGTAAAAGATCAAAGACTTGATTTGATATGTGAAATAATTAAACCACAGAAGAAAGTTTATACAACATTAAAAATCGTTGATATCGCAGGCCTTGTTAGAGGAGCGCATAAAGGTGAAGGCTTAGGCAATAAGTTTTTATCCCATATCCGTGATGTTGATGCTATTTTACATATTGTAAGATGTTTTGAAGATGAAAACGTATCACATCCAGAAGGAAGCATCAATCCCAAAAGAGATATTGAACTTGTAGAAACAGAATTGGCAATGAAAGATATTGAGACGTTAGATAAAAAAGTAAATTCGCTAAAACGAGAGTCAAAGACTAACCCGAAATTAAAAGAAAGAATAATATATTTTGAAAATGTATTAAAATGCGTTTCTGAACTGAAAACTATTGAAGATGTTGATGACGAACTAAAGGAGCTGAATTTATTAACGCTAAAACCTGCTATGTATATTCTAAATCTTCCAGATACCGGAGGGGATGAGTATATAAAAGAGATAAAGGAGTATATAAGAAACAAGAAAAGAGAAGTTATTCTTTTAAAAGGAAGACTTGAACAGGAATTAAATGAATTTGATGAAAAGGATAGAGATGAGATGAGAAAAGAATTAGGTTTAGATAAAGACTCTTTAATCTCTGTGATACAGCAAGGATATAAAATTTTAAAATTAATCACATTTTTTACTATTGTCGGACATAATGAAGCACATGCCTGGACAGTTGAAGAAAATACAAGGGTTCAGAAAGCAGCAGGTAAAGTACACAGTGATTTTGAAAAAGGGTTTATTCGCGCAGAGGTCATTAACTATCGGGACTTTATTGAGGTCGGTGGCGAACAGCATGCCCGCGAAAAAGGGTTATTGCGTGTAGAGGGTAAGGACTATATAGTTAAAGACGGTGATATAATAAGAATACGATTCTCGTCCTCCTGATATTATTGTAATCAGAAATACAAATTATTTATTGAAATAATATTGTGAAAATGATAATATTACTTCAGCACTCTACACAACGTGTAAAAAACTAAAGATGATATGAAAAGAGTCGTGAGTCGCAAGTCGTGAGTCAAAACAGGACTCAAGACTCAAGACTCAAGACTCAAGACTCAAGACTTTTCAGCAGGCTTTTGGCCTTTGGCTCCAGCCGGCTGTGGTCCGGAGCCTGTAGCCTGTCCTGATACTTCTCACTTCTTCCGTTATCTTGCTTCTATTTGATATTATTAGAGTTACAGCGTTTTTCAGAGGAGGTATTAAAAAATGGCTAAAGAGATTACAGGTAAACTTGATGGTAAAGGAACGAAGATTGGTATAGTTGTGAGTAGATTTAATGAGTTTATCACGTCTAAATTATTAAGCGGATGTCTTGATGGGCTACAGCGATTAGGAGTAGCTGATAAAGATATTCTCGTGTGCTGGGTGCCGGGCTCTTTTGAGATATCTGCTGTTTGTAAAAAACTTGTTGATAGGAAAGATATAGATGGTGTTATAGCCCTGGGTGCAGTGATACGTGGGGCTACACCACATTTTGAATATATAGCTTCAGAGGTTACTAAAGGTATCGCACAACTTGGATTACAGGGAGCTAAACCTGTTATTTACGGTGTCTTAACATCTGATACTATTGAACAAGCTATTGAGCGAGCAGGAACAAAAGCAGGGAACAAGGGTTTTGAAGCCGCACTTTCTTGTGTGGAGATGATAAATATTTATAAACAATTATAGTATGTCAACAAGAACGTATGCAAGAGTACTTGTCTTTCAGTTTCTTTTTAGGCTCGATTTTAAAAAAACGAAAAACGCTTCTGAATTGGAAGAGTTTATAAGTGATAAAGGCCTCTCTGAAAAGGATAGGGATTTCTTTTATAATCTGGTTGGAGCGGTTATAGATAACATAAAAAAAATAGATGAAATGATTAAAAAGCATATCGAACATTGGAATCTTGAGAGGCTTGTTATCACTGATAAAACGGTTTTAAGACTCGGGATAGGTGAAATGTTCTTTTCAGAGATTAATACCCCTTTAAAGGTTGTGATCAACGAATGTATAGAGATAGCTAAACGATTCGGGACAGAAGATTCAGGGAAGTTTGTCAATGGTGTTCTTGATAAGGCAGCAGAAGAGTTGAAAAAGAGAGGTAAAAATTGAAGAGTATCATCTATTTAATCATAGTTATA
>JBFMHD010000029.1:0-17486 GCA_040752395.1 Candidatus Hydrogenedentota bacterium | reverse complement strand
CCTTGACTTACACATCCAGGGATAGAAGAACATTCTATTACGAACATGCCATCCTCATCCCGATCAATTGTTACAATAAATTTCATAGCTTATTCTCCTTTTTATTTAAGGCCCAATTTCGCCTAACGTTTTCAGAGTTTGTGAAGTGCCCGAAGGTTATTTGGGCGAAAGTGCGAAAGCACTTGAGCCACAAACTCTGTGTTAGCCGACGTGCTGATTATATAACTATTCAAGTTCAAAACTTACTGTGACCCTTGCGTTGATATTAATCTGTCCAACAGCAATGCTACTCTCAGTTTCCGAAGGTCCTCCGGCAACGTTTTGAATCACATTTTGAGCCATTCCGACGCTCCAGCGAGAACCCCACCAAGCATTATACCAAGACCACCATCCAGCTCGATCTTCTTGAATCGTATGAGGCTTACCAACTTTTTGTCCCAATTCTTTGGCTAAATCGTTGGCCTTCTCCTGAGCTGCCTTGATTGCAAGAGCACGTGCTTGATCCCTATACTTACGGAGTTCTGTAGTGCGAAATTGTACCCCATGAACATAATTTGCACCGGCCTCAAGTGCACTACTAAGAAGATCCTCAAATTTAGAAGTATCCCTGAGTGTAAAGACGATCGTCTCACGGACAAAGTAACCAACAAATTTTCGATGTTCCCAATGATCCTCATATCTTGGCTCAATGCTGATGTAGTCGGTCTGGATATGTTTTGGCTCAATCTTATACTTTTTGGCAACTGCTTGCACTTTCTTAACACATTCATCATTTTGACTTTTCGCTACACCAAGATCTTTGTTCCATGTTTCCACGCCAAGGGTAAGGATAACTTCATCTGGAACAATCCTGACTTCAGCATCTCCAGTAACTGTGATGAGGCGAAGTTCTGGTTGATCTCCTGCCCAAGCAGGAAATGAAAAAAACAAAACAAGAACAAATGCAATAACAACTCTTTTCGTGATTTCATTCATCACTAATCCCTCCTTTCCTGATAAATTATTAGCATGTCGGCTAACTTAAAATAGACGAGCTACGTCGTTTATGCTCCCAAATTGGTATTTTTTGCGAACTACTTCGTTTATGCACGACTCTATATGAAACTCCAAATTGTAACCTTTTGTTATCATTTCTTTCCAAAATCTATTCATAGGAAATTTGATTTGACATAGTTAAGCGAAGAATAGAGAAAACAGCGGAAAAGGTCAAGATGAAATTAAAAAAGAGTTCAAGGCAGCCTTGAACTCAAAAAGTTTATAAAAACAATTAGAAAATTAAGAAGTCTATAGCAGTTGTTAAAAAATAATAACAAAATCTAAACAAATACTCTTTTCGGCCCATTAGCCAACCCCTTCAACCACTGATACTAATTCAGGTTTGTAGTGCTCCCCGTTTGTCGAGACATTTTTTAGTAAATTTTCGGCACATTTTGACCTGACCATTCTAATCAGGGGAGCAGTATAATTCCTTATCCTTTCTTAAATCCTCCTCAGTCCAGTTATCCTCATATCCTCTCCATACGATGGCTATTTCTTTCCCGTCTTTTTCACCGAGTATGAATAAGTATTTCCTTCCGTTGTTTCTTACCTTTCTCCCGTTAGATAGTGAACATCTAACGGGGTGAATCTTTTTGACTTTCAATTCTAACCCGAATAAATCGGAAAATAAATTTTACCATAGAAAAAACTGAAATATGGAAACACAGAAAAACATTCCGTGTTTCAGTAATTCTGTGCTTTTGTGGTAAAATATTTTTGCTGAAAACGTCAAGATTTTATTTGTAAGGTACTATATTACCAGGCAAAATGTCGCTTAACGGTTTTGGTATTTGTGAAGTTTTGCGGAGCAAAATTTGAAAGTTCTTGCATTATCCTATCACGAGATTTTTTTACTTTGTTTGTTAATTTTAAAATATATGATTGATAATTATAGGAACAATTTGAAGGCACATAAGGAATCTTAAAAAATTCACTTTTACCAAATACTGCATTGTATCTTAAAGCGAGTTCTTTCCTCCTCTTTAAAATAAAATCTAATTTTTCCATCTGTTTTAATCCTATAGAAGCTTGAATATCTGTCATTTTATAATTATATCCTACTATAGGGTAATTCTCAAAAATTATCTTTTTTGATTTATGTCTTTAGAATGCGGAAATTGATTGACCATGAAATCTATACATCCTTGCTTTTTCAGCAATCCTATGATTGTTTGTTGTAATCACTCCACCTTCCCCGGTCGTTATGAGTTTTCTTGGATGAAAAGAAAATACCGTAATTTCTGAAATATTTCCTATTTTTTTACCTTTATATTCTGAACCTAAGGCACAAGCCGCATCTTCTACTATTTCTAATTTATATTTTTTAGCGATTTTTTTTATTTCATCCATTTGACATGGTAAACCTATTTGATGCACTGGAATTATTGCTTTTGTTTTTTTTGTAATTTTCTTCTCTATATCTTTTGGATCAATATTATAAGTATTTTCATCTATATCGGCAAAAACCGGAATTGCTTCTGAGTGAATTACTGAATTTGCTGTCGCAATAAATGAGAAAGATGGCACAATTACTTCGTCGCCGGGACCTATCCCTAAAATTTTTAATGCTATGTGTAAACCTGCAGTGCAAGAATTTAAAGCAACTGCATATTTTGCACCTGTATATTCACAAATTTTTTGTTCAAATTTTTCTACATAAGGTCCTTGTGTAACCCACCCAGATTTTATAATTTTTCTAAGAAGAGAAATTTCTTCTTCACCCAAATAAGGTTTTGTTACAGGTATTTGGTTTTTCATATAAATCTTTTTACCCCGTTAGAAGTCTACACCAAAAGTGTGGCAGTCGGTTTCAGCGATTTACTTCTAACTGGGTTTACCAGTTATATTTTTTTTCTTTTTTTATTAGTCTTTTGAAATCGTATCCTTGAGATAAAAACCAATCAATATATTTTTTCAGACCAGTTTTTATATCTATTTTAGGTTGGTAGCCTAACAATTCTTTTGCTAATTTAATTGAAGCAAAATGCCTTTTTACATCTGCTGGACGAGATTTACCATACTCAGGTTTTATAGAAAATTTGCCTGTTAGCTCTATTAAATATTGAGCAATTTTATTAATTGAAACCTCTTCACCTTTGGCAATATTTATAGTTTTGCCAATAGCTTTTATACAATTACCTGCTAAAATTATCCCTTTTACAGTATCTTCTACATAAGTAAAGTCTCTTGTCTGTGTCCCATCTCCAAATATTACAGGTGGTTTATTATTCAATAACCTAATCAAAAACTTTGGGATTACCTCACCATAAACCCCTTCAAAATGTTCCCTCGGACCATATGTATTAAAAGGTCTTATTATTACACAAGGAAATCCATAAGTTAGGTAGAATGTTTTTGTATAAAGCTCGCCTACTAATTTACTTGCACCATAAACCGTAGTAGGATTTGTAGGGTGTTGCTCATCCATAGGAACTTTAATCAAAGTTCCATAAACTTCAGAAGATGAGATATAAATGAATTTTTTTACTTTATTTTTTAAAGATGCTTCAAGTAAATTTAATGTTCCTGTCGCATTAACCTTGTGTGTAATCTGTGGGTTTTTAAGTGAAACTCTAAGACATACTACTGCTAAATGATATACTACATCTACTCTTTTAGTTATCTTATCTACTAAATTTTTATCTGTAATATCTCCTTTTATAATTTTAATTTTTTCTTTTACAGATAATAAATTCTCCATTTTCCCAGATGAAAAATTATCTAATACTATTACAAGATTATTTTTATCTTCTGTTAATTTTTCTACTAAATTAGAACCGATAAATCCTGCTCCTCCTGTTACTAATATCTTCGTTTTCATTATTCTTCTAATTTCTCCAATTCTAAAAATTTTGATTTTAATTTAAAGAATCGTGTTATATATAGCATTTACTTCCTCATTTTCACAAAAAAAATCTAAATCTTCAGAAATACGGTGCTTTAAATAAAATTCAGATAAGGCAGTTCCACCAGTTAAATAAAATTTCTGAGTAAAAAATTTTTCTGTACATATTGAATCTAAATTTTTTTTTGATGAAAACTTAAAATACTTTTTTCATATCTTACCATAGTAAAAATTCCAAAAGTTTACGATAAGATGGATCAATTCATAGGAAATTTGATTTGACATAGTTAAGCGAAGAATAGAGAAAACAGCGGAAAAGGTCAAGATGAAATTAAAAAAGAGTTCAAGGCAGCCTTGAACTCAAAAAGTTTATAAAAACAATTAGAAATGCAGTTCATCATCACAAGGTATGTACGAATATACCGGTTCTTCAGGTAATGGTTGATTGCGTGCCGGGGTTGTTGGATTTGCACCGAGAATTCGATTTTCATTTTTTGTAATTTCAATATAATCAATATAATGTAAAGAGGGTCACAAGACCCGTTCTTTAGACTTTAGACCTGTCTTTAAAAAATGAGGTTTTAAAAGAGACCTCTTGAAGCTGTCTTGACGGTGCGAACATAAAACATGCCTCTATTTTACATTAGTGCAGCAGATTTGTATATAATTGTTTATAATCCCTTGATATTACAATAATTATATTTTGGAGAAAATCGGTTTGGACAAGTCGGGATAATGGAATATTTTTTACAAGAATTTCTCGGGCAAGTGCCCCCTACTGTCTGAATCACAAAAATTTCTAAAATAAGACTTGACTTTATTTCTAATCTTAGATATAATAACAATATGAAGATAATAGGGTCTTTGCTTGTCTTTTTTATATTATTCCCTGGAGGGCTTACAGCTTTATACGAAGAATCAGGATATTATGCAGTAATAACAGGTGATCAAAGTGTTGAGGTTAATTCAACAGAAAAATATGAATTAAAAGTATATGATAAAGATGAAAATATAATTAAAGAAGAGAGTTTCAAGAAAAAGTTTACCAATATCGGCGATGTCTTAATAGAAAAGAAGACAAGTTTTACTGATAACCAGGGTAAGTCACATACCCTTATTGGTAATCTAAAAGTAGAAGTTGTCTCTTCTTTAAGCGAGGCTAATAATCTCGATATTATTTTTACTGACCCTATAAAAAATGATGCAACCCCCACATCTAAACTAATTCAGAATATAAATCAAGCTAAATCCTCTGTAGAGGTAGTAGCTTATATAATAGGTAATCAGGATGTAGTTGATGCCCTGATTGCCGCAGCTGATAGACTCGGACCAGAAAACGTCAGGATAGTGGTAGAAAAAGACTATTATGATAAACCTGAATACCAGAAATATTATAAAGCATTAGAATCACAAGGTATAAAAATAGTAACTGATAATGGAGATGGTCTTGTTCATAATAAATTTTTTGTTATTGATAAAGAGAAAGTAATAACAGGTTCTACTAATTTCTCTAATAGTGATTTATACGATAATAACAATAATATGGTCTTTCTTAACTCCAAAGAAGTTGCAGAGGCATATCATCAGGAATTTGTTGAGATGTTTGAAGAGCAGAAGTTTGGTAAATCTAAAGACCAATCGACTAATAATAGTTTCACTATTACAGTAGGTGACCCTAATAAAGTCTCAATCAATTCTGATAACATTGAAACTCTTATGTTGTTACCTGGTATAGATAAATCACTTGCTCAAAGGATTATAGATTATCGTAAACAAAACGGCGATTTTACCACACCTTCTGATATAAAGAAAGTCTCTGGTATCGGCGAGAAGACTTACAATAAAATCAAAGATTATATCGTATGCGAGGCTACGCCGACACGTGAGGTTGGGGTCGAAGTCTATTTCTCACCCACTGATCATTATCGAAATAAAATTGTTGAATTGATTGATAATGCTAAAACCGAGATAAATTTCGCTGTATTCACTTTTACTGATGATAAAATCAAAGATGCTCTTATTCGAGCCCATGAACGAGGCGTGAAAATTAACGGTGTTTTTGATGCCTGGCAGACTGATAACCCGAACAGCGCATACTATGAAATGAAAAAACAAGGAATAGATGTTACAAAAGATACCAATAACGGTCTTTTACATCACAAATTTATGGTAATAGATGGCGAAACCACTATCACAGGTTCGTATAACTGGACTTATTCCGCTGAAACTAAAAACGATGAGAATGGTTTGATTATAAAAGATAATCAGATATCACAAGAATATAATAAAGAGTTTCAGAATCTCTCTTAATGCCTTCTATAATAAAATTCTTAGTATTTATTCTAATATTTTTTGCCAGATACAATTCTTTTATTTTAATGGGATCGGAAATTGATACCGCTTCAATCCGCATCTATGAGATGTTATTTGAAGACGAGGTCTTTTTCTCTGAAATAAACAATCTACTTGTAACCAAAGAAGATAAAAAAGTACTGGAAAACTCAATAAAAAAAATTGAAAAACAGAAGAATTTAGCAGAACCCGAACTTGAGGAATACATCAAAAGCATTAAAAAAGAAATAATAAAAGAACTTAAACAAAAAAAAATTAAGGTTACCGAATCTTATAGATTAAAATATAGGCTGTACAAACTTATAGATTTCTCAAAATTTCTTTTTTCTCAGATACCTCTATTTTATCTCTTCGGATTTATAATCGTTGTATTTTTGTTTATAACATTATTCCATCCGGAAAAAAGAATCAGATTTTATTCACTTCTTATCAGTCTCTTGCTCATCTATATAACGTATATTTTCTTCTGGCAGAGATTACTCGAAGAGATCGATAGATATATCCGTATAAATACGTATCCCAAACTCAATTTTGAATATCCTTATGGCTTCTATGTAAAACCCCTTATAAATACTGAATATCTCGAAGAATTAACAGACGAGATAAGAAAAGCAAAAAAGAGCATAGATATTTCAATGTATACAATTACTATGGGTAAGGAGCTTGATAACCCGGTAAATACAATATTAAAAGAATTAGTAGCAGCTAAAAAAAGGGGGGTGTGTGTTAGGGTTCTACTTGAAAATCCAAAAAATCCAGATGATGTATTACTGAAAAGTAATTCTAAAACCCAACAATTTTTAAAAAACTATAATATACAAACATTATGGGACATACAGGAGAGAGAGCTGCATGATAAAGTAGTCATCATCGATGGTTATACCGTTTTTATAGGTAATCACAATCTCTCAAAATCTGCTTTAATAAAAAATAATGAGGTATCTATCGTGGCGAAGTCTCTTGGGTGGGACCAAAAAATCTTTCTTCATTTCAAAGAATATTTTAGCTCTTCGGTATCCATTACTAAACTGCCGGAAAGATATTTACCAGGATTTATAAAAGTAGCGAATCTCAGGATTTTACCTGATGGAGAATATTTCTGGGACTTAAAAGAAAGTATAGTAAACGCAAAATTTTCTATTAAAGTAATAATGTTTTACATGGCTACGAGTGCTTCAAAAGAACACCCTGTGCGCAGAATCCTCCAGGAACTTGTGAATGCTAAAAACAGAGGCATAGATATTGAGGTTATACTTGATGAGACTATGTTTGAAAAAAATTTAGTAGCGTATCAATATCTCAGAGAAGCCGGGATAAAAGTGCGGTTTGATGAATCACCGATAATGACTCATACAAAACTTGTTATAGTTGATAACTATAAAATATTTTTAGGCAGTCATAACTGGACTACAAGTGCATTTAATGAAAATTACGAGATTGATGTGTATTTTGAATCTTATGAGATAGCAGACCAGCTTAAAAAACTTTTTACAAATATCTACTACCCGCAGCCAAAGGTTAAATACAAAATGGATTTAAATAAAGCCTCACAAAAAGAATTAGAGTTACTCCCTGAAATAGGTCCTGTTTTTGCGTCTAAAATAATTGAATATAGAAAAACCAATAATGGTTTCAAAGACAAATATGAACTACTGAATATCCCTAATTTTGGTACCTACCGTTTGCAACAGGTTATGTGGTCCGTGTATTGCTCCCAGCTTCCTTAAAAATAATTCTACGGAAAACGAAAAACGAAAACGGAGGAAAACGTGGACGGTTCTGGCTCCCCAAAAAATCACCGGAATTAGGGTCGAATTGGGGTCAGAACTTTAAATTTGACTTTTTAAGACTTTTTACGCAACTATAAGGTATCTTAAGATTACCAAACCCTTTGCCTAATTTTATATCCGGTTTATTTTTACCATGAAAATCAGTTCCACCTGTCTGTATCAGTCTGAATTTTTTTGCTATGAATTGATAAAATTTAGTTTGTTCATCAGAATGAGCAGAATACCAGACCTCAATCCCTGCAAGCCCGCAATCTTTTAGGTTCTTAACCAATTTAACAAGCCTATCTCCAGCTAATCCTGTCTGTATGGGATGAGCCATAACAGGTATACCACCAGCCTGTTTAATTAATCTTATTGTCTCATCTGGTAAAAGTTTAGCTCTATTAAAATACGCAACAGCCCCTTTTTTAAGATATTTATCAAATGCTTGCTGTATTGTTTTCACATATCCGTTAGTTAATAACACCTGTGCGATATGAGGTCTTCCTGGTACACCATCAGCCGCATTCTCAAGCACCTCATCTAATTTAATCTTCATCCCGAGTTCATTCAGTTTTTTTATTATCAGCTCGTTTCTTATCTTTCTCCCATTTCTGAAATATTCAAGTTTATTATTGAGCTCCTGATTATGTATATCAAAACAATAACCAAGTATATGTAACATCCTCGAGTAATCTGTGCTTACCTCAACACCAGGTATAACCTCTATAGAGGTCTTGCAGCTCAATGCTTCTTTCTGTCCGTTTATAGTATCGTGGTCAGTAATTGAGATAGCAGATATCTTTATTTCACAGGCTAAATTAATTATTTCCGATGGAGTAAAACTGCCGTCAGAAGCATTTGAATGAATATGCAGATCAATTATTTTATCCATTTCAATTAATTTTAGAGTAAGACCTTATCCGTGCTAATAACCTATCCCTAATCTATCAGCATGATAGCTTAACGTATTATCCAGAGTCCACAAGCGCACATTATGTAAAACAGCAGAACCAAGAAGATGTACATCAATAAATCCAAGCCCTTTACCTATTAAGTCATTCTTTTCTATAAAGATCAAAATTTCATCAAAATTAATACATACAATTTGTGGGAGTTCCAAGAGCAATGAAATTATTAAAGAACGGTTTTTAATATTACCGCAGGCAATTTCTCCAATTATAAACTGATGACATACGACATTACCGTTATTCAATAGCTGCTCAAGTTCATTATTCTTATTTCGTAGATGGTCAACCCATACTGATGTATCCACCAATATCATAATCAAATAGTTCCCATCTTACGCCTTGGTATTGGCTTCAATTTTCTTTCGGTTCCTCCTAATTTAGCCAACCGTTTACTGCTTTCGCGTGAGATCAATGCTTCTAACCCCAACTTAATTAGTTTAGTCTTTTCGTGGATACCTGATAAATTAGCTGCTTTTTCAATAAGAGTGTCATCAATATTAAGCGTTGTTCTCATGGTACCGCTCCTTTTATGTATAAAATATATGTATTAATATGTATAATATATACATATATGTCAAACTTTATTTTGACATATTAAAGAAATCTCGATAATTTATTACAAGTATGAAGGTAAAATTATTATTTTTTGGGATTTATAAAATCAAAACTAATCTTGAAAATCTTGTTATTGATTTAAAAGATGGTGCCCGGCTTTGTGATATCGAATCATTTTTATATAACAACTTTGGCCAAATATTTAATCATAATACGCCAATCTTATTTTCAGTAAACCAGGAATATGTATCGGATAAAGATTACATTATCCCTGAAAATGCTGAAGTAGGGATTATGCCTCCTTTAAGTGGTGGCAACTCTGATTTCTTTTATCAAATAACCGATAAACCTATACGGAAATTCGATATTGAATATCCAGCTGATTGTGGTGCAACTTTTATTTTTGATGGTAGTGTTCGGGATATTGAAGATAATAAGAAAATAGATACGTTATATTATGACATCTATACTGAGATGGCCCAAAAAAAGTTTGAAGAATTATTAAGCGAAGTAAAAGATAAATATCCTGGGATCAAAACACTTCAGATTATTCACAGAGCAGGTAAAATAAAAGTATCTGAGGTTGCGTTACGAATCATTATTCAATCCCCGCATCGTGCCGAATCCTTTCAAGCACTTGAATATACTATCAATCGTATCAAAGAAATAATTCCGATATTCAAAGTGAATTATATTTCTTAGAATCTTTGTTTATGTTAAGCCTGTATATAAATATTCCCGATATAATTAAATATATCACAAGAAATAAATATAAATAGAATGGGTTTATGGAAAGCAGGTAGAACCCCTGGATAACCTCTGAAAATTTGGGACCGAATAATAGCCATCGTCTCAACCCAATTAACGGCAGAGTTATATAAGTCAAGATATCTAAAACATAGAATATGAAGATCAAATATATAAATCTTCTTTTTTTTAGATATAAAATAAAACCAATTATAGATACTAATAAGGTCGCAAAAGCACCTGAAACCTGAACCAATCCTTTAGTTATTGTGTCAGGGAAATAAACATATATTTCAAAACCTGCTTTCATATTCTCTTTAATAGTAACCTCGGGATAAATCTGCAATTTACCAGATATCGTGATCGATCCTATATTTGCATCAGTAAACATTATCATTAAAAGATGACCTGCTTCATGAATAATCGTTCCGAATAACGGTCCCATGCAGAGTATTAATATAATCTTTTTAATTTTATCTTTCATCTTAAAAAAAGGATTAATTTTATTATCTGATATTTAATAGACTCAGCAAAATCTACCAGGAAGTCGGGTAAAATGTCGTATTGATAAGCGAGCCAGGTCTCTTCGGCAGTATAAAAATCAGCCTCAGCATTGTACCTCGAGTTAATTATATGAATAATAATTACTACATAAGATAAAAAGTGCAAAGACAAAATTAGAATTCTTCTGGTATTATCTTTTAATAAAAATCTTTTAAAAAATAAATCAATAAAAACAACTCCGAATAGTATATACATTATAAAGTAATCATACCACCCAATTTTATTCCAGCCACCAATACGGTACCACTCTCCATTGACTCTCATAGGGAAAAAAACAGGTATACCATTCCAGAAATGAGATGGGTTCGGCAAATCACAAAGTAGATGTATTATACCACAAATAAAAGTTATGCTAAAGATGGTTTTTATTGATTTTTTATCTTTGAGGTATTTAAACATTATAAACAAAAGTGATAATATTATTACACCAAAAATAGAGTGGGTTATACCTCTGTGAGATAAGAAGATATTATTTATTAAGTTATTATAATAACCTTGTTTCAAAGCTGAAATCGAGTCTATGTCAGGAGCCATACTTGATAAAACAAAATACCAGTAGATCGATTTCTTTGAAACACCCAGTTTTTTTGTATCAAATAAATTTTCAGTAACACTGGCTAACGAAATACCAATAAGTCCGTGTTCAAGTGGGGTCATTTAAGCACCTTCAACCAATCAACTTTTGAACAACTTTTATTAAACCATTGACATTAATCTTTTTCATACAATTGTCTTCTGGATAAATACATTTATCTTTTAGACAGGGGGCGCAGGTTTTATCTGATACTACTTTTGTTCCTCTACCAAATAATGATACCTCCTGATGTAAAGTTGGTCCAAAAATCCCTATGGTTTTCAGTTTTAAAGCTATAGCCAGGTGTAAATCCAGTGTATCACCGCTTACCATAATATCAAAACAGCTTATAATAGCTGCCCTGGTTTTATTATCAACTGAAGAGCTTAAAATATAATTTCTATCATCAACCCTTTTTTGCTCGCATAAAACAATAGTAAACAAGCCCTCTTTCGTAAGTAGGTCGAATAGAATATCTATGTGTTGAGGGAGTAGCATTAAAGGTAATTCACCGGTTGAGCCTAAAGCGCTTAAACATACCGCAGGTTTTTTTAAGAATATCCCTTTTGATTTTAAATATTCGATTCCCTGTTTTCGAAAAGATTCATCAAATGGTAAATAATACTCCTGATTTCTATATGATAATCTGATAGAATCATATAAAAGATTTGGAATACTTTTAACATTTTCTCTACGTTTAGAACTTATTATCTTTGTTTGAAACCAGGGATCGGCTCTCTCATTCAAAGGAATGATATTACCTTCCTTAGATATTCCAATCCCTAATTTTTCTTCAGCATTAATTAGGGAAGTTAAAGAAGTTCCTTTATAGGTGGTATCGAGGTTAATAAGTATATCGAATTTTCTTGTCAGAAGAAAGAATATATTTACTGGTTCATAAATTATAATCTCATTAATCATTTTATTTTCTTCAAAAACCCATAAATTTTCATTATCTATAAGTAGTGTGATATAAGATTTATCGTACTGTGCTGTGAGTCCTTCGAAAATTGAGGTTACTGGCATTAATTCTTTAAGAGTGTGGGTAGCGATCACTAATATTTTTTTGCCACGTGGACTGAATTTTAAACATTCTTTACAATGTATATCATAGACGCAAGGTTTCTCGCCTGTAAAATGAATACACTCTGTTTTATACTCAACCATAAAATCCCTCGCGTTTTTCTTCATTTAATATTTGTATCTTAATTATCAAGAAATGAGATGATTAAAAGATAAAAAGTATAAATAAATCTCACACAGCTATCTATAGGTGTGAGGGTAAAAGTCTGGTCTTCTTTACTTTATACCAGTAAGTATCGCCATTTTCATATCTATCAGACAATCATTCTTTATCTCAACCATATTATAGTCATTTTTAAAATAATCAGCTGCATTTTTATGAAGCAGATATATTTTCTTTTGAATAATTTCAGGAAGTCCGCTATTAATAAGCCAATTCCTTACGCTCATCTTTTTTAGATAAATAATTTTAAGATTAATATTTTTAAATCCGCTTTTTCTTATCAAATCAACTAAATCTTCTTCATAAAATGTGACTCTCTTTTCTTTTAGACGAAAAATCTCTATATAGTCTTTTTTTACTCTTTTTGTTGGGGGGACGCCATCGGAAAATATCATCATTCCCCCTTTTTTCAACATTCTATAACATATATCCATAGCCTTCTGTCTGTGTTTTAATATATGATGAAATACCTGCCTGCAGGTTATCTTATCAAAAACTTCATCCGTAAATATAGGATCCAAAATATTTCTCTTGATAAAATACATATTCCCCTGCCAGTTACAATGTTCCAGCATGTCCTGAGATTTATCCAGTCCGATAACCTGTTTTACAAAAGGAGCAATTGCACGAGCAATAATTCCTGTACCAGTACCTACATCTAATACAATATCACTTCTTTTAAAATTTCCAGCTTCAATAAAAGCGTCTAAATAGAGACGATGATTTACCCATTCAAGCTCATTGTAATGGTGAGACCTCAATTTCCAGAAAGAACCATTATAATCAATCTTTTTACTCATTTTTTATTCCTTACCATCAATAATAAAAACCGCTCCTCCATTTATAGTAGTCAACAACATAATCTCTAATAACTCTGGTTAAAGTAACACTAAGATGACCCAAAATCATAGTGTATTTGATTTTTCATAATTAAATCTTAACCAGTTTTTCCCATAGCTCTTTTTCTTTTTCAAGTTCAATTCCTATAAGATTGTTCTTTTCTGCCGGGTCTTTAATAATATTATATAATTCTTTCTTTTTGGTTGTTAAATTATAAATCAATTTCCACTCTTTTGTTCTTATACATTTTACATTAGCTTCAAAAGGCGATGGATGCGGGCCATCGACACCGCCTGTTTCGCAGAAAGCAATGCGGTCTGGAATATCATTACCCAATAAAGCTGGCATAAGCGACGAGCCATCCCATTTCATATATTTTTTCTTTGATTTTATTTTTAAAATATCAAGAATCGTGGGCATAACATCGACTGTACGTACAACGCTTGTTATTCTGTTATTCTTTTTTACAAGCCAGGGTGCAATAAAATAAGCCCAGACTTTTATCGAGTATTCATAAGTGAAGATACCATACACTTTCTCGCCTGGACGCTCACCTATACTACAACCATGGTCAGTCATTACTATAACAAGCGAATTATTAAAAAGTTCAGTCTCATTAATGTATGAAACCATTTTTTCAAGATACTCAACAGCCTGGGCGGTAAAACTATCATATCTTTTTGCATTTTCTCCGAACTTATAAAAATATCTTTCATCAAAATCATCAAAACATTTTATAACATACTTAACTATGTCTCTATGAATTGTTGGATAATGAAGATATGCAAAGAAGGGCTTACCTTTTTTTACAAGCCCATTTAGAATTTGAGGGTGTCTAACAAGAAAATTCTCTGTTGTTTCGTCGTAAAACATAAGTTCGTCAAACCCATAACAAGGGAACACTACCTTATTAAAGGAATCAGCTACTGTTGTATAACCATTATCCTTTAGGTACTGTGCAAGCGTATATATGTTCTCTTTGTCAAACTTTTCTAATTTGTAATAACCATCAACCCCATTATGATTACCATATATACCGCTCAGATAGGCATGCATAGAAGCTATTGTATAGGGGGCATAAGTAATCATCTCATTAAAAAATGTTCCCATCTCTTCTAATTTACTGAAAATTTGATACTTTGATAACCAATCATTTCTAAAATTATCAATTACAATAAATATAAGATTTTTCTTTTTACTGCTTTTAAACAACTCAAAAATCGACATAATTCCTCAAGTTACTTCAATGCTTAATTCAGAACAAAGTATACAGCCACCCGAAAGTTTCAGCAAGATAATTTTTCAATAAAATTCCTCGTCTTTTCCTTCATTTAATATTTGTATCTTATTATGGAGTAAATTTAAACTCTTATCTTACCATTTTCTAATAATAGAACAGCGGTATAGGTACGTGCCCAGAAGTTCGCCCGTGTTTCTGAAGGATATTTTAACCAGTCTGTTCCAGCCCAGTGATACTGGTTGTTTTGATAAAAATCGCGAATAAGACAGGCTGCTTCTCTGGGAGAATAACCATTTTCTATAACTAAATCGTGAATAAGAGATTTTAACCACATCGGCTGTAATAATGCAGGGTCAGGGTAGTGTAATATATTTTTTGTATCATTATTCAGCCTGTTATCTGTTAAAGCCTTTTTTAATATTTCTCCTTTAGAAAAAGATAAAGAAGAATCAAATTCTTTATGAAACTCATATAATTCCGATTTTTTATAATCATCTATTAATGAGCAGAGACTGTCATTAGCGACTGGTATATTACCGCTAAATTGTTCTGAGTGAATAGAAGCTAAATTTAAATCCCACATACAATCTATAAGATACTCCATATTATCAATGGTAATATTCTCATTCTCACTTCTTACTGTCTGTAATATATCAACCAGCGAATTCTGCCAGTATTTACCGTATTTCTGCGTATTTTTCTTATGCAAACTGAATGGTGATCTCATTATTCTTTTATAAGCAGAATCACCTGCCCAGGAATTATCATAATTAATGGATTTATCAAGAGAATCACAGATCGTTATAGGATAACCATCGTACTCTTTTAATTCTTTTTTGGCCTTTAATCCTATATATTCAGATAATCTACCCAAGCCGGAAAATACAAATCCTGCATCCTCACTAACCCCGTATTTTCTCTGATAATCAATATCGCTTTTATGAGCATACGCTTTTTTTAAGTCCTCTTCTAAAAAGCCTATTTCTTTTAATTCATTAAAAACTTTTGTTCCTCGTTTAACATGGAAAAGAATATGTCCACCTGATGGTGTCAAATCAAGTAAATAATGTATCCCTCTCTCATTGAACATTTTTTCAAGATACTTTATTAAAACAAATATTTTTTTATAAAAATGTTTCTGATACTCTTTATCTTCATATAATTTATAATTTTCTGAAGTAAGCGAAATCTCAAAATCAAATGGTGCGAGTACTGTATCTGAGTTAATCCCTATAACAGGAATAAAAACCTGCAGACCGTGCTCAGATATCAATCTATACAGATTCTCTTTAGGCTCAACAGTTACAAGTAAACCATTCGGATTCCATCCCAATCTAATCAGTTCAGCTCCAGCACCTAAAACGTAATATGCATACGTAAAGCAATTTTTTATTTTTGGATAAACCGCATAATAATATTCTTGCTCAGTCATACTCTTTCTAAGATAAAAATTTTATACAAGCTAATCAATTTTTCTAATTATATTCAAGAAATATTATTTTTCTCTTGTTTCTTCCCGGTCTTTGTTGAAATTCTTAAGTTATGTGTTTGGTGTTCGAAGGTGCGGGATAGGTCTTTTATCCTATATGGTTAGCCCATAAATACTATTGATTTAACAACGTTTTTCCTCTACAATAATTAAAGAGATTTAATTATGATTAACAATCTATATTTATGGGCTGTTTCTTTTTTAAAATCTATAGATATAAATATCTCAGGATATACAGCGCTATTTTTATCATTTTTTTTCAGCAGCCTTCTTATATGGTATTACACTGAAAAGAAAAAGCTGATGCTTGAGACAGAAAGAGAAATTAAACGTATCTCAACAGTTAATACTGATTTTGATTCCGTTAAAAAAGACCTGCATCTGTTATTAGGGCTTGTAAATAAGCTGGAAGAACAGCAAAAATTTTTGTTACGCATCACTGTCAACCTGTATAAACGCCAAAAAGTGAATTAACATTATGCTTCTAATGATTGATTAGAAAATTTGTGTTAAGTGTAGTTGCATTTTGTACTATATCCTTGAAAGATGAGACAATGTTTTTTCATGGATCTCTAAATCTTTGTCACCGTAAAGCACAAATCGAATCTTTTTGACATATTGAAGATTGGGCACAATCTCTATAATTGCTCTAAATGCAACCTCTGCTGCTTTTTCAACAGGGTAACCAAATGCACCTGTAGAAATGGCAGGAAAGGCGATTGAATCTATTTTGTATTGTTCAGCGAGTTTTATCGAGTTCTGATAGCAATTTTCTAAAATTTTATCTTCTGGTTTATCTACACCGTAAACAGGTCCTAAACAGTGAATGACAAATCGATTTGGAAGTTTATGTCCACCAGTAATAACAGCCTCCCCGGGTTTAATAGGTGCTAAAGGCCGACATTCCTCTTCAAGCCCGGGACCAGCAGCTTGGTGGATTGCACCAGCTACTCCGCCACCCATCCTGAGCCTGGCATTTGCTGCATTTACAATCGCAGTAATATCTGTCTGAGAAGCTATATTCCCTTTAATACACTCAATCGTAATACCTGATATCGTTTTCTTCATCGAGTAGATACCTCCTTTGAAAAACATTGTAACTATAATAATATCAAGTAGAAGCAAGAAGCAAGAAGCAAGATAACGGAAGAAGTGAGAGGTGTCAGGACGGGCTACAGGCTACGGACTACAGCCGGCTGGAGCCAAAAGCCCAGAGCCTGCTGAAAAGTCTTGAGTCTTGAGTCTTGAGTCCTGTT
>JBFMHD010000289.1:0-2827 GCA_040752395.1 Candidatus Hydrogenedentota bacterium | reverse complement strand
GCCGGCTGGAGCCAAAAGCCCAAAGCCTGCTGAAAAGTCTTGAGTCTTGAGTCTCGAGTCCTGTTTTGACTCACGACTTGCGACTCACGACTCACGACTCTTTTCATATCATCTTTAGTTTTTCATATATTGTGTAGAGCGCAATAACCCAATAACCCAATAACCCAATAACGCAATAACCCAATAACACAAGAACCCAAGAACCCAATAGTGTAGAGCGCAAACGCGCTCATGAGTACTCCTTCGAAAAAAGTTCGGAGTTCGGAGTTCGAAGCTCGGATCTATTATTACGAACTCCTAACTCCTATCTTTTTCTTATTTTATACAAGTCAAGAATTCCACGGAGTTAATCTTTTTACCTGTATAAAATTTATGAGTAAATTGTGATATTTTATCAATGATCCTTTCTGTGCTTCCACCTAATTTAAATCTTACGAGATTTTTTAATGGTTCTCTAAATACTTTCTCAAGAAAACTCAATGTCCCTGGGCCTATCCTTATTATCTCTCTCTCTTTAACACATTTCTGACATATTATGCCGCCCCGTTTGACTGAAAAGAGTTCAGGCCTCTTGATGTATCTCTTACAGCAAACACAATAATGCAATTGAAACATATACCCGGAATGCGCTATAAACCTGAACTCAAATATCCGAAACAAAGTTTTAGGCTCATCATTTGCCTCAAGCCGTGTTATACAATGTTCCAGAAGATGATACAGAAAGGTATCTTTTTCCTCGGCTTCAAGATAATTGACGAGTACCTCAGTCATCGCACAGACTATAGTATATTTTTTTATATCTTCACGTAAGGCATTGTGGGGATTAATAGCTGAGGCCTGCGTTATTGTAAATAATTCTCTATTTGGCGATCGATAGAGTACAAAGAAATTTTTATAATAGGGCTGAAGCAAGGAGCAGGTTCTACTTTTCAGTTTTCGTGACCCTTTTGCGATGCAATGAAGCAGCCCATTCTCCAGCGTATAAAGTGTGACCAGCCTATCACCCTCTTTATACGGTTGGGTGCGTAAAACAAATCCCTCTGACTTTATATACGTCATTTTGTAACCCTAAAACCCAAAATCTCTAACCGAAAATTTAACACCAAACTTAAGAACTCCACCGAAGACCGAAAGAATACATCATTTTTTAACTACTAAATACAGATAATGTGATCCACGTTTGATAAGAAATAAAAATGTACTGGAACTCGATTGCGATTTCATAACTCTTTCAAAATCTTTAACATCATCTATCGCATTCCTGTCTATCTCAATTATTATATCACCTGCTTTTAACCCCGAATTATCCGCATATCCCCCTGCCTCAATCTCTATAATCACCACACCTTTTTCACTCGGATCTAATGAATATTCTTTTCTCAAATCATCAGTAATGTTGCTCACACTAATACCTAAATTTTTATCCTCAGCCCTACCTTTTGGTATCAGTTTTGAAGTTTGAATATCACTTGGTTGCTTTTCAATGGTCACATATACGCTCTTTTTCTTCCCATCACGTATAAACTCTATCTCGACTCTCTCACCTATAGAAGTATTGGCAACAATATTCCTTAGTTGAGAGGCATCACTAACTTTTTTACCATTAAAAGAGAGAATAACATCACCCTGTTTTAATCCTGCTTTATAAGAGGGGCTGTTACTTATTACCTCTGAGATAAGAACACCTCTGGTATTTTCAGAAAGTCCCAATTTCAGAGCTATCTCAGGTGTAACATCCTGAATATATACGCCAAGGTAACCTCTCTCAACCTCACCCTTTGTAATCAAATCCATCATAACTTTTTTAGCCATATTTATCGGGATAGCAAAACCTATCCCCATATAAGTCCCTGTTCTCGAATATATGGCAGTATTAATTCCTATTACATCACCATTCAGATTTATTAAAGGTCCGCCTGAATTACCTGTATTTATTGCTACATCTGTCTGTATAAAATCTTCATAGCCCTCGGGTATAATATGCATGCTGGAGCGACCTAAGGCGCTCACTATGCCGGCTGTGACAGTATGAGATAACCCAAATGGATTCCCCACAGCCACAACCCACTCACCCACCTCAATTCTGTCAGAATCACCTAATTTCGCCCAGGATAGATCACCATTGTTTTCTATCTTTAATACAGCTATATCTGACTTCTCATCGAGCCCAACTAATTTTGCTTCATAAATTTTTCCGTTGATTAGTTTGACTTTAATATTATCTGCATCTTTAACAACATGGCTGTTTGTCAAAATATAACCTTCAGGATTAACAATAAACCCGCTACCAAGATAGGTTACCTTAAATTCTCTCTCTTGTGGTTTGTGACTATACTCTGGTATATCAAAAAATCTTTTAAAAAATTCATCATTAAATAAATCAAAAAACGGGTCTTCTATAATTCTTGATTTTATTATCTTTTCAGTATAAATATTCACAACGCTTGATTTTACTTTATTTGCTGCTTCTATAAAAGCCTTTGAATACTCTTTATAATTATTTGAACTTTTATCTGCTTCATAATAGTATCTCTCACCCTTTAACCAGGGTAATAAATTAAATTCAGTCGAGATCATAATCCCTATAAAAAAACCTATTAAAACCAGACTTAAAAGAAAACCCATCTTTTTAAGAGCTGATATCCTCATTAAATATACACCTCCTCTGAAAAACATTGTAACTATAATAATATCAAGTAGAAACAAGAAGCAAGAAGCAAGATAACGGAAGAAGTGAGAGGTATCAGGACGGGCTACGGGCTACGGACTACAGCTGGCTGGAGCCCCCTATGAAAAGTCTTGAGTCTTGAGTCTCGAGTCCTGTTTT
>JBFMHD010000288.1:0-2850 GCA_040752395.1 Candidatus Hydrogenedentota bacterium | reverse complement strand
TCCCCCTACTACGGGTCTTGTGACCCTCACTATTTCGAAAAACTTCGCAACTCTAATAATTCGGGCTACAGGCTACGGGCTACGGACTACAGCCGGCTGGAGCCCCCTATGAAAAGTCTTGAGTCTCGAGTCCTGTTTTGACTCACGACTTGCGACTTGTGACTCACGACTCTCGACTCTTTGACTTACAGGGCTGATTTTCTATGCTTCTTTCAACATAGCTAATTCTTTTTTAGTTCTCTCTCGCATATAGATAGCACCTGTGAAACATTTCTTTTCACAGAGACTGCAGCCGATACATTTTGCCGGGTCTGATTCTGGTTTTTTATCTATGTTTAACGTTATTGCGAGATACGGGCAACGCGTACAATTACCACAACTAACGCATATCTCATGATTGAATGCTGAGATTTTTTTGACAGCAGAGAGTTCCATAAAACCACGTATCGGTTCTGGAATCGCTATGCCACGCAAACTGTCAATAGATTTAATACCGCGTTCCTGCATTAAATAACTTAAACCATTTGTCAGCTCGTCAATAATACCATAACCGTGTTTAGTGACCACTGTACAGACCTGCACTGAGTTAACACCAAGCGCTAAGAAATTAGCAGCATCTTTATAACTGATAACACCACCATTACCTGATACAATAAGACCACTTTTTGAAACATTGGAGAGAGTAAGATAACTTATAGGTAATACACCTAAACCACTCATCCCAACAATAATACCATCTTCCCACTCTTTTTTTATACCTTTCCTGAAAAATAGGGTAGGGAAGGTATTGGCCAGTGTGATGCCAGCTTTTTTATCCGGATATTTAGAAAAAACCTTTTTAATAGCATTCGCAATTGGATAAATTGAGGTAACGGCAGAGGTGAGTTTAAAAAGTTTTGGTATAGCGGGATTACTAATCTCCATCACCCAATCAATAATTTTTGCAGTTAATGAAGCGTTCTGCGAAACGATATCGCCCTCGGTACCATCACCGCCCTGTGGGCAGGATAAACTATATTCGATACCCATACAACCAGCATTCTCAAGTTTTTTAGTATTGCTTTGCCACTGGATTTTATCTTTTTCATCGTTGCCAGTAACAGGACCGCCGGTTGAAGCCATAGTTAATCTATCAGGATACTCTTTTATTAAAATCTCGACTTCTTTACAGACACGATCAAGCGGATGACCTGAAACATTATCGCAATTACCATAAGTATATTTATCAAAAACATGCATATATTCAGAGGGTATATGTATAGCTACATTATCAAATGATGTTTTCATAATACCGCCAGCCCATCCAACTTTATATGCTTTTCTCATTTCTTCAAGACCATCGGTTGGAGGTGCGGCTGATAATAAGAAAGGCGATAATATTTTTCTTCCAAAAAAATCAGTCTCAAGAGAGACAGGAAGTTTTACATATCCTGGAAGCGAGACTCTACTCTTTGTGCTTTTTTCAATCCCTGGTTTCTTTTGATTCGTAAGAAAAGAATCGATCTCAAGCGCTATATTTTTACCAGATGCGACAGATTCAACCACTGTTTTAGGACCGTTTACGCAATCCCCGGCATAAAATACTCTTTTATCTTTAAATATTTTCATTTTTGGCTTGTTCCCTATAGCTATGATAACAAAATCGATTCTGCTTAACATTTGTTCAGTACCTTTGACTTCTTTAATATCTTTTAAGTTAAATTTAACTTTTGGTGGCAGAGTGACTTTTATTATCTTCAGTCCCTTAACCTTTCCCTCCTTTTTTAAAATTTCCAAGACTTTGGTTCTGCCCGAAACCTCAATACCATTCTCGAATATCTCCTTCATTTCTTTTTTGGTTAAAGGCATCTCACTTAATTTTTCAAGTGCAAACATCTCAACTCTTTTTGCCTTCTGTTGTTTTGCTGTAACTGCACAATCAGTTGCAACAGCACCGCCACCTATGATAGCAACATTTAACCCTTTTACTTTATATCTTTTAGGGTTTTTAAGATATTTTATTGAATCTATTGCTAAATTTTGATTGATAATTCCTGGCAAAAGAGGTTCCCATAAACCGACAGAAACAAGTACAGCATTATAGCCTTTTTTAAGTAATTTAAAAGGGTCAGAAATAGTTTTAGAGGTATGTATTTTTATATCACCAAGCGAGAGAATAAAATCGATATCTGTTTTTAGAACGTCTTTAGAAAGTCTGTATTCGGGTATAAGATTACACATACCACCAGCTACTCTCTCTTTTTCAAATATATCAACTCTATAACCTTTTTGTGATAAAAGGGCAGCGCAGGAAAGGCCAGCGGGTCCAGCACCAATGACAGCAACCTTTTTATTATTTCTTGGTACTTTATTAAATACAGGGATACCACCCAGCTCCTTAGCTTTTTTTATAATAGTAGCCTGCACAGAAGGGATGTTTATGGGGACATCAAATAATTTATGTGAGCAGGCATCCATACAGAACCTGTCAGGACAAACAACGCCGCAAACCCCACCCAGAGGATTGTCTTTCATAATCAAAGCAGCGGTTCGTTGAATATCCTGTTTCTCAAAGACTTTTGCTGCCATAATAAAATCAGCAGCAGAACAGTTTGCCGGGCAGGCTTCTTTGCAGGGTTTCTCCTCGCAATACTCGCACCGCTCTAATTCAGCTTTAAGCTGAGCATCAGTTAAATAAGTCTCTTCAATAATACTTTTCACGATAAATTCTCCTCTGAAAAACACTGTAACTCTAATAATTCGGGGTACAGGCTCCGGGCGACGGACTACAGCCGGCTTGGAGCCCGAAGCCCGGAGCCTGCTGAAAAGTCTTGAGTCTTGAGTCTAGAGTCCTGTTTTGACTCACGACTT
>JBFMHD010000287.1:0-2894 GCA_040752395.1 Candidatus Hydrogenedentota bacterium | reverse complement strand
ACGACTTTTTGACACTATAGACTAATTTCGTAGCCCGAAGTCCATCCTGATACTTCTCACTTCTTCCGTTATCTTGCTTCTTGCTTCTTGCTTCTTGCTTCTACTTGATATTATTATAATTACAATGTTTTTCGAAGGGGGGTTATTTTTCAATATTAAAACTGGGGTAGAATCAGACCAAAAAGAAGTTGACAAAAATCACTTATTTAACTAATTATACCTCGATTTTAATTTTGAGGTGATTTATTTTATGAAAGAGAAGATTCATCCTGAATATATGGAGTGTATTATCACCTGTGCCTGTGGTAATACTGTTAAAACAAGGTCAACCCGACCGACTTTACATGTTGATATCTGTTCTAACTGTCATCCGTTTTTTACAGGCAAGTTTAAATATGTAGATACAGCAGGAAGGGTAGAGAAATTTAAGAGAAAATATAGACTTGCTGAAAAGTAGTTAATATAAATCAGACCAAAAGACTATATTTATAACAAGGTAATTAAAATGAATATTCATCAGCAGATTGAAAAAATAAAAAAAGACTTAGTAAAAATAGAAGAAAGATTATCTTATAATAATAGCGCAGGGACCAGAGAATTTACAGAGATCAGTAAAGAATATTCACGGATAAGAGAGCTTGCAAATATTGGCGATGAGCTGATTAAAACAGAAAAAGAAATAAAAAATCTTGAAGAACTATTAAAAGAAGATATTGAAGAAGAATTAAAAAACGAAGCGCAGAACGATTTAGTTAAAGCAAAAGAAAAGAGAATAAAGACTGAACAGGATTTCTATCAAAGACTTATTGAAACTGACCACCGTGATGAAAAGAATATTATTATGGAGATAAGGGCAGGAACAGGTGGAGATGAAGCTACACTCTTTGTTGCTGACCTGTATCGGATGTACACTAAATTCGCTGATAATAAAGGCTGGAAATATGAAGTTATGTCAATAAACCAAACTGGCATAGGCGGGTTTAAGGAGATAATATTTCAAATTACAGGGAAGAGAGTATTTAGTTATTTAAAGTTTGAGAGAGGGGTACACAGAGTGCAGCGTGTGCCAGTAACAGAGGCTTCGGGAAGAATACATACCTCTGCTGTAAGCGTTGCGGTATTACCACAGGCAGATGATATCGAAATAGAGATTGATGAGAATGATTTGCGCATAGATGTTTTTCGTGCCTCAGGCCACGGCGGTCAGCATGTAAATAAAACCGAGTCAGCTGTAAGAATCACGCATATCCCAACTGGTTTTACAGTTACCTGTCAGGACGAAAAGTCACAGCATAAAAATAAAGCAAAGGCTATGAAAATATTAAAATCACGACTGCTTGAATATATAAGTGAAAAAGAAGACGAAAAACGCGCTAAAGACAGAAAAGAACAGGTCGGTACAGGTGATAGAAGTGAAAAGATACGAACATACAATTTTCGAGATAATAGAATAACCGACCATAGAATAAATCTTAATCTATACAATCTGAACTCCATACTCGACGGTAATCTTGATGAGTTAATAGATGCTTTAATTAAAAATGAGCTTGCAGAAAAAATAAAAAGAATCTCAGGTTGAAAATTGAAAACTATTAAAGATTTGCACCTTTTTAGTATAAATACACTTAAAGAAAATAATGAGATACTCTCCCCAAAAAAAGATGCTGAGATTCTAATGTGTTATGTCTTAAATATGAGTAGACCAGATTTATATTTGAATTATGATAGGGAAATTGATGATTTAAAAATAAAAGAAATAAATGAAGTTATCAATAAAAGAAAGTCATTAATACCCGTAGCGTATATTACAAAAAAAATAGATTTTTATGATTATGAGTTTATGATTGAGGAAGGCGTATTCATACCACGTAAAGAAACAGAGGTTTTAATAGATATAGTAATAAAACATCTTTTTTTTAAGAATATTTATTGGTTTCTTGACCTCGGGACAGGATGCGGGGCCATATTATGCTCACTCTTAAAAATATTCAAAGAAAGTTATGGTATCGGCATCGATAAATGTTTAAAAGCGTTGAGTATCGCACAAAAAAACGGCGAAATATTGAAGATTGATAATAGAATTAAATGGGTTTGTTCTGATTGGTTTAACGGTATAAATGAAAACATTAAATTTGATTGTATAGTAGCAAATCCACCTTATGTTGCTTCTTTTTCGTTGCTTCAAAAGGAAGTAAAAGAGTTTGAGCCTTTATCTGCATTGATTTCAAAAGATTCAGGCCTTTTTGACATAAAGATTATATTAAGAGAACTAAAAAGATATTTAAGAAAAGGCGGGATTTTTATCGCTGAAATAGCTGAATATAATACAGATAGAATTTTAGCTATGGTAAGGGATGATTTCTCAAATTATAATATAGAGAAAGATTTGGCAGGAAGAGACAGGTTTTTAAAGATTATATTGTAACCCGCACTACTATATTTTTTGCGATACTGATACCGCTATTTCCGACGCGGGATATTAGTATTTTATATGAACATCTTAACCATAAATATTCAGGGTTATACGTACGACTTACAGATTCATATCTGGTACAGACCTTTTTTAAATAACATTATTGGCCATTAAACTAAATACTGAATTTATTATAGAGATTAAGTTTATAATAAATTTAAACAGTTAAGCGGCTGAAACAAGTTTTTCTATTTTTTTCTCTACCTGAACTAATCTGAATTCAAAAGTATCAATTTTTTTAAAATCTTTAACGAGTTCGACAAGCAGGTCTGTTTTTGACTCAACCCTTGCCAACGCAATAGCAAACTTTTCAAACTTCTCATCCATTTTAGCAAACCGCTCATCCATCTGTTTTTGCATAGCTGTAAATCGTTCATCCATCTGTTTCTGCATAGCGGTAAATCGTTCATCCATCTGTTTC
>JBFMHD010000286.1:0-2909 GCA_040752395.1 Candidatus Hydrogenedentota bacterium | reverse complement strand
GGGGTCTTCCTGTTTTTGTCCTGCCCTCTTCTGTATATGCTCATCGACAAGCTCCCTGATAATCTGAGCCATGCTTTTTTTCTGCCGTTTGGCTAAATTAGTAGAAATAACCCTTTATTTTATCATCCTATTATGGATGCGAAAATCCATACAGAGTTGGCGTTGAACTTTTTTGAAGGCCACCCATTATCAAAACCACCTTTTTTTCGAGCACCATTATATCCACTTTTTTTAAGAATAATCATAGGATTATTTGAATATAACCCATTGATTTTGACAGTCATTCAATCGTTGCTTGGAATATTAAGCGTAATTATTTTATCGTTGATAGTTTATGAGATTACAGAGAATAATTACCTCTTTTTAATAACTGCTTTTATTTCTGCATTCCACTGGCCCTTTATCTATTATGAGGGAGAGATATTAATCGAGACTTTTTATATTTTTTTAGTTTTATTATTTCATTTATTCATTTTTAAGGGGCTTAAAAGCAATAATAAATATTATATCCTGTTTTCAGGGTTTATTGCTGGTCTCTCTGCGATAACGAGGCCCAATATATTAATTGTTTTACTTGCTTATCTTTTAATCATTGCATTTGCGAAGAATTATAGAAGATATTTTTCATTTTTTATGATACCTTTAGCAGCGCCTATTTTTGTTATTACTTTTATTAATTATATATACGGGAAAGATACTTTATTGATATCTAGCCAGGCAGGGATAAATTTTTATATAGGGAACAATAGATTTTCTGATGGTTGTAGTGCTGTATATCCTGAGGGAAGACAGGATTGGTGGGGAGGGTATATTGACAGTTTCAGGATAGCTGAAGAAGAATTGAATAGAGAATTAAAGCCATCTGAGGTATCGAGGTTCTGGTTTAAAAAAGCATTGTTAGACATAAAATCGTATCCTTTAGTCTGGTTGAAAACACTCTTCAGGAAAACTCTTTTTTTTATTAACAATTTTGAGATTTCTAACAATTCTCCGATATATTATTTCAAAGACCTGTCAAGAGTAATGCATTTACCGCTACTAAGTTTTGGTATAATATTTACTTTTTCTATTGTTGGTCTATTTTTTATAAGAAGATATATTTTTTCAACATTTATATTTTCATACGTTATTCTGTATTCTTTTTCTGTTATCGCATTTTTTGTAAATAGCAGGTACAGACTACCTGTGGTTCCTTTTTTTATAATTTTAGCGGCGTGTGGGATATATAATATTTTAGAAGTTTTAAAACTTAATGAGTATAAAATCTTTGTTAGATATATTTTGATATGTTTTATATCTATGGTTATCACATTTAATAATTGGTATAATGTTGGGCCACATCCCTATGAGCATTATAATATAATAGGTGATATATATCGTGAAAAAAATAAATTTTTAGAAGCGTTAAAATATTATAATCTTTCTTTAAAAGTAGAGCGGTATAATAACCCGGCATGGGTTAATCTTGGTGTTACGTTAATGGAGCTTAAGAATTATGATATCGCAGAAGAGATATTTAAGAAAGCACTTAAATTCTCTAAAAAAGAATCGTATCTATATTCAAATCTCGGGATAATATATTATAATAAAAACGATTTTAAGACTTCCCGGGATTATTTTCTGCAGGCTCTTACTCTTGATAAAAATAATGAAATGTCATATTTATATCTATATAAGATATACAACGAGCAAAATGATTATGCGCAAGCTGAATTTTATCTAAAAATTTATAACAGACTCTCAACCGAACCTTATGAGAAGAAATTTTATTCGAGATTTATGGATTAAGCTTTGTTCTTCTATTTACAAGATAATTACTTTTTAATTCTTTTTTAAGCTTCTTTTTTAGCTCAGCTGCGATCTCGCCTATCTGTAGATGGTTTGAGATGATGAAATTTGTATTTGTAACAACCGCGATAGAGAGAGTTATTATAGGGAACTTAAGAGTGTTCCCCTGACGATCTAATGCCTGGATATATCCCTTTTTAAGGTCAACCTCATCATAGAAAGTGGGCATTATTCGATCGAAATCTTTAATAATTTTTGTGCAGACAGCATCAATCTTTAGTGGCTCTGTTATTATGATAAAATCATCGCCACCAATATGTCCTACAAAATCTACATTTTTGTCTACTGAATCAACAATAATATTTGCGAATGCTTTAAGTAACTCATTACCTGCCTGGTAACCGTATTTATCATTGAATGCTTTAAAATTATCGCAATCAAGATAGTAAACAGCGAAAGTGGTACCTTGTTCTACAACTTTTTTAATACGTTCTTCTATGAATGCTGCGCCGGGGAGACCGGTAAGAGGATTTGCTCCTAAATCTCTTTTTGAACGCCGTATCAGCATCTCAATCCTTGCAATGAGTTCCTCTGGTTCGAACGGTTTTGTAAGATAATCATCTGCTCCTGAGTGGAGGCCTTTTACTTTATCAGTTACCTGACTTCGAGCTGTAAGCATCATTATTGGTATAAAACATGTTCTCGGATCATTTTTTAAGATCTTACATACCTCATTGCCTGAGATATCAGGTAGCATCACGTCCAGTAGCACAACATCAGGTCTTTGTTCTTTAACCAATCTTACCCCATCCTCACCATTATCTGCGTCTTTAACTATATAACCAGCGAGTTCCAGATTTATTTTCACGATTTGAACAAGGTCAGGTTCGTCATCAATAATTAATATCTTTTCTTCAGGCATAATATATTGTTTCTCTCCTGAAAAACTTTGTAACTATAATAATATCAAATAGAAGCAAGAAGCAAGAAGCAAGAGAACGCAATAGTGTAGAGCGCAAAAGCGACGATGGTGATTTCTTAGACATTTTTAGCTCTGGGTCTTGCTCTGGTGACCTCTTCTCTGAACAAAAACTGAAGGAATCGTTTGATGTCATCCTCTT
>JBFMHD010000285.1:0-2927 GCA_040752395.1 Candidatus Hydrogenedentota bacterium | reverse complement strand
GGTGGTTGTATACTTTGCTGTGTAGTAAACATTGAAGTTTCCTCTGTATAGTGTTGATTATTTAATTGTAGTCAATATTATACGGGGGCTTTTTATTTTTTTAAGGTAAAATGTGCGAAAGTATAGGATAATAAGAGAGTGAAAAGTTCTTTAGATGGATTAAACAGAATAATAGATGCATTTGAAGAATATGAGAAAGGTTAGTGCAATGATAAGATTTATACTGGTTGTCTTTTTACCTATTTTATTTGTAAGTTATCCTCTCCAGAGTATAGATAATAATGATACATTAACCCTCAGTAAAGCCATCGAGTTTGCTCTGGAAAATAATACAGTAATAAAAGAAGCTATAAATGCACGGGAAAAAGCGTGGTATGAATATAAATCAGCTAATGCCTCCCGATTTCCTGAGCTTTTAGCATCATATTCATATACAAAATTAAAAGATGCACCTGTGGCAGTGTTCAGTGGTATGGAGTTTACCGTAGGTGGTGAGGAGAGTTATACATATAATGTTACCATCAAACAGCCATTATTCACGGGTTATGCTCTCAAAACCAGGGTTAAGGTAGCAGAACTCGGGATCAATATAAAAGATATTGAGAAAAAGATGGCGGTGCTGGACGTTATCAAGAATGTTAAGATTGCTTATTATAATATCCTGCTTGCTCAAAAGTATCTTAATATCGCACACGAGGAGGTAACCCAACTTGAGGCTCATCTCTCTGATGCCAGGAGTTTGTATAATGAGGGGATAATTGCTTATAATGATTTATTGAAATCAGAGGTTGCCCTTTCTTATGCCAGTCAGAACCAGAGAAAATCTGAGTCCAATCTGAAAATGGCTGTATCTTATCTTAATATCCTTCTTCACCAGGATATTGATAAAGAGCTAATTGTTGAAGATATCCTGAAGCTAACCCCGGCTAAGTATGAACTGGTTTCACTTATTAACAAAGCGATAAAAAATAGACCTGAGATAAAAATTATAGAATCATATATAAAACAGTCTGAACTGTCGGCTAAACTTGTTAAAAGTAGTTTTTATCCCCAGATCTTTCTTTTTGGAACTTACAAACAGACAGGTGATAATTTCAAAGCAACAAATTATGATTTTGGGAGGTTCTATGATTCTATAATTGGGGTAGAGGCAAAATGGATATTATTTGATTGGGGTAAGCGAAAAGCAGAGATTGATAAATGCCAGTATGATAAACTTGCCCTCCAGGAAAAGGTCAACTCAATAACAGATAATATAAAACTTGAGGTAAAGGATGCTTATCTAAATCTAAGCGTTGCAGAAGATAATATATCAATTGCTAAAAAATCGCTTACCCAGGCAGAAGAAAACTTCCGCATAACAAATTTACAATATCAACAACAAGCGACAACCTCAACTGAGGTCATTGATGCCAGGACATTTTTAACCAGAGCCGAGATGAACTATTATAATGCTTTATATGGATATCTGATCTCTCAGGCTGAACTTGAACGAGCTACGGCGTCAGAATTCTGAGTATTCTATACCATACACTTTATAACCGCGATACTCTTGAACTTATCAACTTTTTTGGGGAGGTTTTAGTATAATGCAAGACTCTAAAAAATTAACATCAGGATTAATATATATAGTTATTTTAATTGTTATAGTGGGTTTCACATGGTACACAGTATCAAATTATATAAAATTTAAACATAAAAAAGTTGAAATAATAGAGGAGATCGATATTATACCAGTCGAGGTGGTAAAAGCTGAATATCAGAGACTTAACCAGGTACTCGAACTAACCGGAGATTTAATACCATACGAAGTTGTTGATATCTATCCACGTGTACCCAATAAAATAATAAAAGATATTCTTATTGAGAAAGGGGAGAGGGTCTGCCAGGGTGATACGATTGCTATACTTGAAGACGAGACAGTGAGAACATCTCTAAACGAAGCCCGGGCTACACTCTGTTCTGCGAAAGCAAGGATGAAAGAAATTGAGGCAAAACTTGAGTCTATCCAGAAAGATAAACTGAGGTTTGAGAACCTTTTTAAAAATAAGGCAATTAGCCGCCAGAAGCTTGACCACATTGAGGCAGAATACAAAGCTGCCATGGCAGCAAAAGAGCTGGCTGAATCAGAGATAAATCGAGCTGGATTAGCTCTTAATCAGGTAGAGATTCTGGATCGGTATCATAGAATATATGCCCCGATCTCAGGTATTGTCTCAGAACGATTCATAGATAAAGGGAGTCTCTCAAATATCGCCCAGCCTGTGGTGAGAATCAATAATGAAGAGAAATTAAAGGTTATTACCGGGGTATCAGAGAGATATTTTCCTTACTTGAAAAAAGAGATGAAAGCTGAGATAATACCTGATGCATTCAACCTGGAAAAAGGGATAAATGGGGAGATATCCATAATCTCTCCAACGATTGATCCTGCCACAAGAACAGGTAAAATAGAGATAATTATTCTTAATAAAAATTTCAGATTGTGTTCGGGGATGTTTGTACATATAAACCTTTTTTTGGGGGAAAAGAGTGCTCTTGTTATACCCGTCGAAGCGCTTAATAAAATGCCAGGTACAGGAACATATTATATTTATACGGTAATTGAGAATAAAGCCTTTTTAAGAAATATAGAAACGGGGATACAAGAGGAGAACCTGATTGAGGTACGAGAAGGGATAAACAGAGGAGATGTTGTAATCATCAAGGGTCAGAACAGGATACGCCAGGATGGAACCCGGGTTCAGATTGTAAAGGGGTTATAATTGATGAGGATACCTGAGTTTGCAGTAAGCCAGCCCGTGACAATAATAATGCTTTTCTTAGGTATCTGTCTGCTAGGTATTGTCTCTTTGACAAAATTACCCATAGATATGTTCCCTGATATAGAGCCTCCAGTAGCCTCGGTTTTAACTTTCTGGCCCGGC
>JBFMHD010000284.1:0-2928 GCA_040752395.1 Candidatus Hydrogenedentota bacterium | reverse complement strand
TGTATAAATTAGACTCAAGATTCACTTGCCTCCTCTGAAAAACGTTGTAACTATAATAATATCAAGTAGAAGCAAGAAGCAAGATAACGGAAGAAGTGAGAGGTGTCAGGACAGGCTACAGGCTACGGACTACAGCCGGCTGGAGCCAAAAGCCAAAAGCCTGCTGAAAAGTCTTGAGTCTTGAGTCTTGAGTCTTGAGTCCTGTTTTGACTCACGACTTGCGACTTGTGACTCTTTTCATATCATCTTCAGTTTTTCATACGTTGTGTAGAGCGCAAAAACGCAATAACCCAATTATCTTGCCTCTTGCTTCTAACTATAACTGATTACTAAATCATATTATTATAATCTGTCAAGAGTAGATTTTACATAAAATATTAATCGTTTTATTAAGGTTGTATTCGTTAATCACCCTCTGCTGAAGTTTTAATGATTTTAAGTATGCTTCATCAGGATGAGAGATAACGTATAATATTCTATTTACCATATCATCAACATTACTTGATTCAAAGATAAATCCTCCTCTACCAAAATCCAACACCTCAGGGATACCACCTGCTGAACTGCCAAGAACAGGTAATCCACATAACCCGGCATAAAGTATCACTCTGCCCAAACCTTCATTTCTCGAGGGTACTACAAGTAAATCTATTAATGAAAAGAGATTGTCAAAGGTCTCAAAATTTCTAAAATGGATTTTAGGATTATTTTCAGCTATTTTTAATAGTTTTTCATACATCCCACCTTCACCAAAAACATAAAACTCAATGTTTTTTTCTTTAGTAAGCCTTTTAGCTGATTCAACAAATAAATCCGGCCCTTTGATGTATTCAAGCCGACCGACATAACCGATGTTTCTAATCTCTCTTATTCTTGGATTAGTTACTTTTTCTATTTTAATACCACAGGGTAGTATAACTTCTCTTTTAATATTTATACCCATTCTATTAAACGCTTCTTTTTCATCCTGTGTGAGAAAAGTTATAAAATCAGTGAATAAAGTCCCGATTTCTTCAGCTATTTGAAATACCCGCACCCAGAATTTAGAGAAATATTCGTGGAAAATGTGGCCATGGGGAGTATAGATGATTACCTTTTTATTGTTAAAATAAAATAGAGATGCGATTCTACCCAGGAAACCTGCTTTTGACGTATGTAAATGAATAATATCTGGTTTTAATTTATAATAAAGTTTGATAAAATATAATAAAGCCAGAGTGTCTTTAATAATAGAAACTTCTCTCTGAAGGTATTTATTTATATATACTGGTATATTCTCACTATTAAGAAGACCAACTAAATTCTGATCAGTATTTACACCTAACCCGAAACAAACAATGAGATCAATTGCTCTCTTTTTAAGTTCAATGATCCATTCGCAGAATACATCGCTTGAACCACCTTTATCAAGCCGTGTAATGATGTGTAATATTCTTTTGTTCATAAAAATGTTTTAAATACAAATAGCCTATCATCCCGGCCATTATCCAGAAAGAACCAGATATTCTAACAATAAGGAAAGTATTGGCGCCGGCCGAGTGTCCTATGAGTCCTAAAAAGCCGGCGATAAAGCCCTGTACTAAACCTATTTGCAAATCATTGAGTTCGATATTCTTAACTAAATTTCTTGCAACTCTAAAAACAGAGTATAAAGTATATACTATACTAAATAACCCAACAACCCCGGCTTCAACCAGCACTCTTACAAAATAACCGTCAATAAAGATTGCACCTGTAATACCTCGACCCAAAAAAGGTGTTGCTCTCCATAGTTTTACTGCGTCAACATAGCTATTTAATCTTGCCCGGGTTGATTCATCTAATATTAATCTTGTATATTCACCATCAGGTGATATAATAAATGTTTCTTTAATTCTATTAATCACTTTTTCAGCCATAACCGAATAATTAGAAAAAACTATGGTTGCAATTACTATAAATACAAGCAAACTAATTTTTCTATCAGTCATAAAAAAAAGAGCAAATAATGATATTGCGATTGCTATATATGACCCTCTTGAAAGAGTATTCAAAAACGGTATCAAGGAGAGAAAGGTTATAGTCATTAATAAATATCTGATAAAATAATTTCTGTTTTTAAGTGCAATAGAAAGTAGTATTATAAACGAAAAAGCCAGATAGCCTCCTAAAGTATTAGGTTCACCGACCTTACCTTCAAACGGTGCTGTAACCCTTATACCTAATTCCATAAAAGGTTGAGAGATAACAACATAGAGAATAATACCGGTGAATGTGATAAAATAAAAATTTAAAGCTCTAATTAAAACTCTGTCACTATTTATAACGTTGACTGTTAAAAAAAATATCATAAAAAATTCGAAAAATTTCACAACATAAAGAAAACCACGTGTAGCCGAGTCAATATAACCATTTAAAATTCCAAAAGCAGTAGAAAATAAAGATGCGGCTATAAAAATAAAAAAAGGCCTGTGTACTGGCGTAAAGACTAAATATTGTAAATTTTTCATAATCGCGACTCTCGCAAGCCATGTTAATGTAATAACAAGAATAAGTATATCATCTATTCTTAAAACGACATCTCTTTTGGGAAGCTGGGCAATAAGGATCTCAGGTGAAAATAACATAGAAACAATTAAAAGATATATCCCCCATTCATATTCAAAAAATGTAATCAAAGAACAAAGAGAGGCAAGAAATATTGTAATCAATGTTAAATTCATTTTTTCAAAAGCTTGTATTCCAAAACCTAAAAATAAAATAATTATCAAAATATAGATTAGCCAGAATATGATATTTATTCTTCTCATAGACTAATCCTGCTGTAACCCCCCCGTGCGTCTCACCACCCTTCTGAAGAACTGGATCTTAGGTTAACGCCTATGCCCTGCACCCCCCGCGGGGCCGCACCGCCTCACGCGCCCGCGCTCAGCTCGCGGATCGCATCCC
>JBFMHD010000283.1:0-2946 GCA_040752395.1 Candidatus Hydrogenedentota bacterium | reverse complement strand
AGTATAATTTTTATCATTATTATAGCCGGTCAGCGCCTGTCCCAAAAGTATCCTGTCGTAATTAGCAGAGTCCTCCCGCAACTGCCACATGGCGCGGTCTATTCCTGCCTCTGCCAGATGAAACGCTGTTGTCTTTTTCCTCTCTGCTACGGACCATTTAGCCTCGTTTTTAACATAAGTTTCTATTACAGGAATCATTATCAGAATAAAAAGGAGACTGGTTAAAACCAGCATTATTGCCATCTGTCCCTTATTAAGGGATAAGGGATAAGGGATAAGGGATAAGAGAAAATTTGTTTTTTTCATAAATTTTCAGTTCATAATGCGGACTTTTTCAACTGCCATCTGCAAGGCTTTGGTCCCGCCTTCATAAGTTTCTTTCTCAAAAGTTACTGAAATGGAAATTATTGTATCATTATCCGTCTCCGGATAAGTAAAAGCTATATATCTTAGGTAGTCTTGTATTTTTTGTCCGGTAGCGCCGTCCACACTCATGTAAAGACTTTTCCCCTGCTGATAATAAGAGACTACTTGAGTTGAGCCGTCCGGTTTGTATCTTGTAAAAGTTATTCTTGAATGGGGTGGCTGACCCGAGACCTGGTCAACAGTAATTGTGCCGGCCTGTGCCTGTCTTAATGCACGGTTTATATTTGAAATGGTACTCCTTGCATTTTTCTGTATTTCAGCCCTTGCTGTTGCAAGTCTGGTAAATCTGTATATACCGGTAAATATCTGCGGCGCAGCAAGAATTATTACTCCTATGATGGTTACCGCTATCATGAGTTCTGTGATGGTATATCCTTTTTTGTTAGATTTAAAAAATTTCATAAAATTATCAGGATTCATTTTCCTTTTAACAGACCTGAACCTGAAAAATGCGTGAAAAACGCATTTTTTCTTTAATTTCTCCTCGTAAAATGCTTTTTGAAAATTTAAAAATCTTCGCAAATTTTTAAATTTTCTATATTTGCTTCATTTTGTTAATATTTTTCATTGCTTGATTAAATAAATTTATATATGGATAACCAGCAGGAAATTCTAATTTGTTTTTATTACCAGGTCTGGTTAATTCTGCTGGTATCACTATCAATCGCTCCCTTAATGTTTGTAAAGTTTTGTAATGATATTCTTCCGGTAAACATATCCACTTAAACCAATTGATAATATTAAATGCAAACAAAAGTATTTGAAAATATGCTATGTTTGCTATGTAATATTTTGTAGGAATTTTTGCTAATGGATAATTCATTTTCAATTCCTTAATATTTTGTTCAGCACCCTGCGCTCTTTTTGAATGAAAATTCCACACATGTCTGGGCTTAACTTTCATCAGATTGGTTACTACCACGCGATATCCATAATCTTTCATCTCAAATAGTTTTAACTGTGCTCTCTCATCAGGATCTTCTGGTATCGGCCTCCTTTGAACTATAAATCTATGTGGCTTTTTCCATCTTGTTGGTTGATAACTAAATTCTCCTATCTCCCAATCTTCTTTATAAGAACTATATTCCGCTTTTTGCATTTTACTTTGCATCTCACTCCCTTCTGTGTTTGCTTCTATGGTATATAAAATATTTTCTCTTTCCAGATATTCTTCTATAAAAGAATGACTATAAAAAATGGCATCCCCACGAATACGAATCCTGTAAATTGGATATGGCAACTTATCAAGACATTTCTTAATAATATGCGGTGCCACTCTTGTCTGTGAAATATTTCCTGACATTAAACTCCCATACCAGAATTCTCTGTCCGACTCAAAACACAACATCGCCATATAACTTCTTGCTCCTTTTCTCTTAGGACAAAATCCTCTTTTGGTTCTTCCTTGTTTACCATAAACTATCAGAACAGTTCCATCTATATCAATCGTTATACTTGTTTTAACATGTCCAATACGAAATATTTTCCATTGAATTAAATTGTGCACCTTGACTATTTGACGAATTGCTTGCGGCGTAAGACGATATAGAAAACGTCTTATTACTGTAGGTTCTGGAAAACTCTTTATACCAAGAATCTTTTTGATTACTCCATTGTATCCAAGATGTCTCGCATTTTCTATTCGTCCTATACCAGCAATTATCATGTATATTAAAATTAAAATAAACTCTGCTGTTTGATAGTCTTGGTTTCTCTGGTGAAATTTCACATAGTTTTGAAAATACCACCTGAGATTTAATTTTTTGCAAAATTTGTAAATTAGAAATAGTCCACCATAATGGGTTAAGTTGTTTTTTGTAAATGAAAACTGAATATTTTTGATACCTTTGGGCATGTTTCATTAACCTAACTAAAAGTGAGGTTTGTGAAATAAAGGATTTTATATAAATATTATATGTTTTTTCATTCATAAAATTAGTAAAATTATATATTGAAAAATGCGTTTTTCACGCATTTTTCAGGTTTAGGTCTGTTAATATTCTAACAGGCATAAATGCCTGTTTCTACATATCTTCTATTTTCTACTCTCTATTTTTTGGTTTCTATTTCCTGTTCAATTCCCTTTATGGCTAAAAGCACATCATCAGGATTGGAAGCAGCTGCAATTACATCATCTAATTTTGCTATCTGGCTCTTGTAAAGTTTAACCAGGGATTGATTAAAAGTCTGCATTCCATAAAAGGAGCCCTTTGCAATTGCCTGATTTATGGCTTCCATGTTGTTTTCCATTATCATCTTTTTGATGTGCGGGGTAATCATCATCACTTCAACTGCAGGAACCCGTCCGCCTTTTGTGCAGGGAATGAGCCTCTGCGATAGGACTCCCTTTAAAGTCTCTGAAATCTGTATTCTCACCTGAGCCTGCTGGTGCGGGGGATATAAGTCAACGATTCTTGCTATGGTTTGCATGGTGTTGATTGTATGCTTGACATTTATTGTCAATAGTTTCTCGGCGCCAATAGATTTGGTCATTAGTCAGATTAAAGTTTTGCTTAAGAG
>JBFMHD010000282.1:0-3006 GCA_040752395.1 Candidatus Hydrogenedentota bacterium | reverse complement strand
GGATAATATTGATTATAATTTAATAATCTTACTATACGGAGGAATGTACAATGCTTAATACACAGCAAAGTATACAGCCACCCGCAAGTTTTGACAAGATAATTTTTCAATTTCAGAAAATATTTACAAAGCCCTCGTTTAAGTATTTCAAATACAAAAACCATTCCTGAAACAGACCAGACCACTTTGTTTTAAAAGTAATCTCTCAGAACATGTGAAAAAAGTAAAAAAGATTTGACAGAAAACGGGAAAAAGTTAAAATTTATATAATAACAGATAAGAAAAAATTTTATGGAATTTATATTTTTTTTGAAAAACCTGGCACAGTGCTTGCAGATCAAATCAAATCAAATTTACCCCAATTACTGACAAAAGAATTTGTGATGCATTTTTCAATAAATTTTTTAAACTCAATTTCCATAGAGAATTTTTCTCTATGTTAAAGATAAAATCGCAACTTTGTTGCAGAAAAATTGATTTATTGGGGGTTAATACTTATGAGTAAGAACGTACATGATGCAATTGCATTTGCAAAAGCGTTTCAAAAGAAAGTAGAAGGAGTAGATGGTCCGTGGGATATTATTCTAAATCCAGTTTTAGCAGATGATTTAGCAGACTGGGGTATTAATGCTGCAAATGAAGGATATCTAAGTAAGCCAGCGACTGAATTATTTCAGAAATTAGATAAACTTGAGACATTTGGACAAGCTTTGGCACTTACAGGTGTAATTATGTCATGGTATGGCAAAATAACAAAAGAAGCGCTGAGAGTGCGGATAGGTCAGGTAGTTTCATTTGCTGGTGGAGCTATATGGAGTGCGACGCAAGCTGTAGCCGCATTAACCGCATGGTCTCAAATGACAAATGATCTTAATGATGTAAGTGCAGGCCAAGATAAATTTTTTTGGGGTGATGATACAAGCGAAACAGGTTTAGATATAGATTATATTTAAGAATGGTTATACTCAATGCGTTTAATAATATCTTTTATCCAACTGGCGGTTAATCATATAGCCCTAGCTTTATGGATTTGTTTATTTCTTTATAATATTATTTCCAAATATTTTGAAGAAGAATCAGGTCTGTATGATTTCGGAATGGAAAAAGTTATTAATATTTTTGTGGGAATAATTATTATATTCGCCATACTAAATATATTTGGCATTCGTATAATCATCGATGATATAAAAAAAGAATTTATATACAACAAAGAGTATAAAGAATATAAAAAGAATTTGAAAAGTAATAATATTTTACAGAATCTACTGCAGTCTTTTTCAAAAAATGATTTAAAGATATCTTTTAAATTAACAATTGTTGGAATGAATGTCTATTTTTTTTTGATTTCATGGATTATTATACCGATTGCTTACTGTATTTATTCTTTACTCGATAAAATACTTATTAATTATTTTGAAGATTTAATACCCATTTTATTTATTCTTTTATCACTGTTTATTTCCGCGATATTATTCAAAATACTTAGTCATTACATAAATAAACCTGTGGCTGAAAAAATCAATAACAAGTAAATGAACGATTATTTAATGTATAAAACTGTAATACAAGAACCGTTTTCCGAGAGTCTTCAGGAAATAATACGGGTGTATAAAAGCGGTAATCCAGCGTATATGGGGGCACTGGTGTTCGGAAGTGTGGTAGAGAAAATACCGAAACCAACAAGTGACCTTGATATAATAGTTTTTATGAAACCGCCGTTTGTTGAGTCGAATGTGGTTAAGCGGGTTAAAGGAGTTAAAGCAGAGATATATATACGACCGTTTGATAAGATAGTGAATGCGGTATGTGCAACCCGTGACTTCTTTTACACAAGAAATATCGGGGCTGGACTACTCGTGGATTATATTAATCCGCTCGTGCCTGCATTGAAGAGGCTTGCTGAGATAAACTGGAGACAAGGCCCACTTCGATTAAAGACCTCATCACATTTCTTTATACGGCATAAATTAGAGAATATGTTAAGCGAATTAAAGACAAGAGCAAACGATGAGATGGTAAAACGATTTTTGTTAGCATGGGATTTTGATTATGCTATATCAGCGCACTATGCGATGATGCAGTTGTATTTGTCGAAATGGAGTTATTTGATGGGGTATTTGAAGGTAAGAGATAAAAAGTTGTATGATATGTCAGAAGAATTTTTGTTAAGTACAGATATAGAGAATAAAGAAAGGAAACTGAGAGAGATATTTGATTATATAGTTGCACCGTTTGGCGGGTATCCGCCCAATGAATGGAAAATTGTGACAGGGGAAGAACATATATTTGAGAAATATAATGATAATGGTAGAAGTGAATGGAGAGAGATTCATTTACCGCCAATAGAAGAGGTACAGCCGATGAAGGATGCATTTGGTATTGGTATAAATCAGGAACGAGTTTTGGGCCAGAATGATTTAGAGTTACCACCGGGTTATGAGATTGAACCACGGGAAATATTTTATGAAGAGCCACTACAATATCATGATGATGTGGTTAGAAAAGTGGTAAAAGAGATAGCAAAGGACAAAAAAGTATTGGGTATACTGGTATTTGGATCACATGGTTTGAATATAGCAAAGCAGGATAGCGATATTGATATGTACATTGTGACAGAGAACACCGGGAGAATATATGAGAGAAGATGGATAGATGGGGTAGAGTTCAGTTTTGAATGGATAAATTTTACATCTACATATAGAGGTATTGTGTTTCGTAGAAATACCTCATACTGGCGGAATTTTAAGGAGAGCAAGATATTATTTTGCAGACATCCGGATGTCAATAGAAAAATTGTGTAAATAAAAAGAGTGATAACGAAAGCAATAGCAAAGAGCCCGATAAAAATTAAGATTTAGGGAAAAACTTTTCAAAACCACCTCCCATTTTTCAGCAAAAACAATACAAAAATGTTTAAAAACTTTTCTCATAAATCGCATTAGAGAAGAGAACTCATCACAAGTGATGGTAAACTACCTAATGTTTTAAGAGTTATGATCCATCCTT
>JBFMHD010000281.1:0-3011 GCA_040752395.1 Candidatus Hydrogenedentota bacterium | reverse complement strand
CTACAAAATTTAACATACATGAGATCGGTGAACTGATTGATTTATCTTATAGTTTAGGTATCTATGGAGTTTATACAGGGAAGATTATGAGGGTTGGCCGCGCAGCACAAAATTGGGACATCCTAGCTCCATCTGAAAAAGATTATGAAACTTTTTTTGAGGTTCTTACTAAAAAGGTTGATCAATATCAGGGGAAGATGAGAATTTATTACTATCCCTATGATGTTATCGAAGAACTGAAATATCGCAGCCGATACCCGGCCGCAAGTTTATTAGTTATTCCTAATGGAAAGGTTAAACTCATTGGGCCGCTACCTTTTGTATGTGGCGAATTGAGAAGATTTAGTTTATCTCAACTCTGGGAAAACTATAAGAAAGCGTGGTTCTTACCTGTTGTTCAGGATTTCGTTAAAAAGGCTGTTGATGATCCTAGATTATTAGGAGAATCAAATAGATGGAGAGAATTGTATTAAACTGCTACTTATATTAAAAAAAATAAGATACAGATTCTTTCTCTTTGCAGGAATCTTTCCTTATCTCATAGGACAGTCTATCGCCTACTCGTCTCAAAAATCATTGAATATTCAATATTTTTATCTTGGGTTTTTAGGCATCTTTCTTGTTCTTATAGGTGTAGAGTTATTTAATGAATATTTTGATAGTTTTGAAGGAGGGGATAGGATATTTATTCAAGTAAAACCGAGTGTGAATCCACTCCTTTTTTTAGCAGGATTATTAGTTTTTATATTAGCTTTTATAATAGGAGTTTTTCTTACTATCAGAGTAGGATCTGGTATAATTTTCTTTTCTATTATAGGATTTTTAGCTGCTTATTTTTATGTTGGGCCTCCGATTAGATGGGCATATCGTGGTTTTGGAGAACTGGTTATTTCTCTTTCTTACGGTCCTTTTATGGTATTAGGAAGCTATTATTTACAGACAAAAAGGATCGGATATATCCCTTTATTTGTCTCTTTTATCTGTGGATTAGTTTTATTTGCTTTAGCTATACTTAACGAGATACCTGATTATTATCAAGATAGATTAGTAGGGAAAAAAAATCTTGTAGTAAGACTTGGTCAACTAAGATCGATACATGTTACATTTTGTGTTTTTACATTGATATTAATTTTTATAGTAACAGGATTGATTTTAAAGATATTGCCTTTACTTGTAGGAGTTGTATTTTTTCTTGTACCCTGGCAAATCAGAAGTTTATCTTTGATCTATAAAAATTATGAGGATCCCCAAATATACAAGTCGACAATAAATTCAAGTATTTATCTATACCTTACAATCTCTATAACTGTAATTATAGGGTACATTATCCGTTAAGCCACTTGATGCACCCATCTAACATCTGGTTCTCTATTAAAGATTTGTTTGAATAGCTCGGCTTTACGAATAATTCGTTCCAGAGGTTCTTCATATTGACTTTTTGTATAACACGTAATCTTGATTTTTTTGTTTGAGATTTTACAGGTAATATTCTGAATAATACTTTGGTGACTTGTATCGAGTGCATCAGCTAAACGTAATATCCCGGAGAGGATGCAGACGATTTTCTGGTCTTTTTTATCGAGTTGAGCAAAATGCTTATGTTTTTTAGAGGGCAGTGCTTTACGATGGTAACGCGCTATAGAGCCAATAATAAGTCGCTCGCGTTTGTTAAAAAGAGATGACTGTAAGATAAGTTGTAAAGAAGTCTTATGATGGCCGCTTAAACCATACATAAGACCGATATCATGTAAGATACAGGCACACTCAAGATAAAATCTCTCAGCTTCATTAAGTTTATGTAATGTTTTTAATTCATCAAATAACAGAAACGAGATAAAGCGTACCTGTTCTGAATGCTCTTTGGCATATTCATAGCTCTCAGCAAATTTATAAACCGATTCTCTAATTTTTTGTTTTTTCTTATTCTGTCTTCTGTCTTCTGTCTTCTTCACAACATATTCCAGGCTTCTTCCTTTGATTATCATCTGTGCAAAGTTTTCAGGTAGAGCCTGTTTACGAATCTCATTAACAGTTTTATCGATATCATAATCAATGCGGAAATGATTAGCACTGACAGAATCTTTTGAGATATCGAGTATTGCGTAACAGGCTCTGGGGTCACCGTCATCGGGCCGGCCTACGCTCCCTGTATTTATAAAGAGCACATTATTAACAGGGCGAATAAAATGGTTATGAGAATGACCGCAGATAATAATATCTGCGTTAGCTGATGCAGCTATCTCTTTTAGACGTTTTTCTTTTGTATGAGGGTAAAGATGTTCTTCAATTGAATACGGGGTTCCATGAACAAGGAGTATCTTTTTACCCTCGATTACCAGTCGGATCTCACGTGGCAGCGAAGCTAAATATTCTTTACTTGATTTTGTCAGGTTATTATAGGTCCATTTGAAAGCAAGCAATTTTTCAGAGTTTTTCTTTACACTGGTTGTGGTTTTACCACTCGGTTTGGTGTGTGACCCTAATTCAAGCACTTTAAGGTCATAATTACCGATAATGCTAAGAGCTTTTTCTTTAATTATTCTGCGAACGACTTCATCAGGGAACGGTCCATAACCAACAAAATCACCGATATTCCAGATAGCTTCGCAATGATTTTTAGTAGCATGTTCTAAAACAGATTCTAAAGCAGGTAAGTTTGCGTGGATATCACCGATTAATGCGATTCGCATGTTAACAAAGGCACAGAGATTGAAAGATTCAAAAAATTCAAAGATTAAAAGATTAAAACTATCATCAGTTTTTCATTATATATCTGATACTTCTTACTTTCTTAATGATACTTCCTACTATTTACTTTTTACTTCTTACTCACGTGTAACCAAGGGATTACAGTGAGGGTCTTTAGGTTCGCTGGTTTTCGGTTTGATATACAAGTATAAAAGGTTGATGAGGTTATTAATCGTATTTTCGTTTTTCAGCTGCTGCCAGAACAAAACAAATTCGTTATATAACCGCTTACGTTCTTTTTTACGGTCTTTTAAGAGATGTAA
>JBFMHD010000280.1:0-3036 GCA_040752395.1 Candidatus Hydrogenedentota bacterium | reverse complement strand
TTTAAGATTCTCCCTGTTTTATTAAAAATATACTCTTCAGTTAATGCATACGAGATACCATTAATTACAGCGCCCTCAACCTGCCCTTCAGCTAATCGAGGGTTTATTGGTATCCCACAATCAGTTACAGAAACGTATTTTACAACCTTTACTTTACCTGTTTCTTCATCAACCTCTACCTCAGCAAAATGCGCAGCAAATGGTGGTGGAGATTTATGAGTTATTTTTGAGGCTATAGCACCTATCTGGAACTGATTCTTCTGATATAGAGAATAATAAGCAATTTCTCTGAATGATACTTTTTTACCGGATTTCTTATGTATAGCAAATCTATTCTGTAATTCTATTACCTCCTTTTTATTTAATCCCATCATCTCCAGAGCCACACCGATTATTTGTTCTTTAACTTTATTTGCAGTATCCATTACAGCGGCACCTGATAAGTATGTAGTCGAGGAGGCATAAGCGCCGACATCAAATGGTGTGATATCAGTATCAGATGAGTAAACGATAAAATCTTCTGTTTTGCAGCCTAATGTTTCAGCTGCGATCTGGGCTAAAATGGTGTCTGAACCTGTACCTAAATCAGTAGCACCGACAAGAAGATTAAACGAGCCATCATCGTTCATTTTGATACTTGCTGCACCCATATCAATTTCAGGGATACTTGAGCCCTGCATCAAACAGACCATCCCAACTCCACGAACTTTATTTTTATTTCTAATCTTTTTTCTTCGTTTATTATACCAGTCGATCTTTTTGAGCCCTATATTTATACATTCAGGTAATCCACAAGAGCCGATCTTCATCTCCACCCCTTCTCTGCCCTCGCCAAGCATCTGAAACACAGGCGAGCCCTCTCCCTCTTTTATATGGTTCTTTCGCCATACTTCTACAACATCCATTCCGATGGCTTCGCTTAACTCGTCAACCTGAACCCCCATAGCAAAATACGATTGCGTGGCACCATAACCGCGATATGCACCACCCACAGGTAAATTAGTGTAAACGGTCTTTAATTGAAACCTTATATCAGTAGCTTTATTAAACATTGGTAAACACTTTGAACCCGAATTACAACCCACAGTTAAAGCATGGGCTCCGTAAGCACCATTATTCATCAGTACATCCATATCTATAGCATTGATAATCCCGTTCTTTTTAATACCTGTTTTGAGTTTAATTATCTGTGGGTGTCTTGTGCGGCTTGAAACAAATTCTTCTTGCCGTGTGTATTGAAATTTTACTGGTTTTCTTAATCTATAAGCGAGTAACGCAACGATATCCTCAAGCAATATCTCTTGTTTGCCTCCAAACCCGCCACCTATTCGTGGTTTAATAACGCGTATATCTTTTATAGGTATACCTGTACACTGATAGATAATCCTTCTTACATGAAACGGGACCTGTGTAGATGTTCTTATAACAATTCTACCTCGTTCATCGATATATGCTATTGCGATATGTGTTTCAATACAGCAATGCGAAGCGTAGTGTATCTCGTATTCATTTTCTATAACAATATCTGATTCTTTAAGTCCTTTATTAATATCGCCTACAGATGCATTTACAGCAGCGCAGATATTTTTCGTTGGGTCATAAAACATCGGGATAATCATTTTTGCATCTTTTTCATTATGGATAATCGGTGCGTTCTCTTTTAAGGCATCTCTTGGGTCAAATACAGGTTTTAAAACCTCATATTCAAGATTTATGAGTTTTAAAGCCTGTTCTGCTATTTTTTCTGTTTCAGCACAGACAAAAGCCACCCTATCACCGACAAATCTTACTTTTGAATCAAGGATATAGGTATCATAGGGTGATGGTTCAGGGAAGCCCTGGCCTGCTGTTGTATGTGCTACTCTTGGAACATTTTTATATGTCAGGACCGCCTTAACACCAGGGACAGACTCGGCTTTAGAGGTATCAATATTTTTAATTTTTGCATGTGCATAAGGGCTTGATAACATCTTTACATAGAGCATATCTCTTAAATCGATATCATCTGTAAACTTTTCCACTCCACAGGCAAGCCCGAGTGAATCGATTTTATTAACCGAGTGAAAAACCTCACTTACCATATTTTCTTTCACCTGCTCTTCTTAATTCCGCCATCTCACTTAAAAACCTTTTATGTCTTTCCATAAATTTTGCATAAACTTTTCACAGCCTCGATAATCTTAACGTAGCCAGTACATCTGCACAGATTTCCATCAAGCGCTTTTTTAATCTCTTCTTCGGTTGGGTTCGGGTTACAATCGAGTAATGATTTTGCGACTAAAATTATACCCGGGGTACAGAACCCGCACTGGATAGCACCTTTTTCAACGAAAGCCTTTTGTAGCGGGTGTGGTTTATCAACACTTCCTAAACCTTCGATGGTGGTTATTTCTCTATTTTCAACAGAAGCAGCGAGTATAAGACAGGAATTAACAGGTTTATTATCAAGTAGTACAATACACGCACCGCATTCTCCTTCACCACAACCTCTTTTTACACCCTTATAACCATTTCTTCTTAAAACATCTAATAAAATATCACCTGGTTCTATATGAACCCTCTTTTTTTCTTGATTTATAATTAAACTATACTTTCGCACATTTTACCTTGAAAAAATAAAAAGCTCCCGTATAATATTGACTACAATTAAATAATCAACACTATACGGACGAAACTTCAATGTTTACTACACATCAAAGTATACAGCCACCAAAGAATTTTGACAAGTATTTAAATCACTTTAAATCCGTCTTTACTAAACCAAAGGAAGCCGCTTGTTTTTTCTGTACGCATGTCAATCTTTCAGTGGAAGAAGTATTAACCCGTATATCTGGGCGCTTTAGTTTGGAAACCGGATTTAGGGATATGAAACAATATCTCGGACTTTCAGATTATCAATGTCGTAAAAAAAAAAGCGCTTGAACGGTTTGTCAACATGGTAGGGATTACTTTGAGTTTGCTTACCCTATGGAGTCACCATGAATACAGCAGCAATAAACCAGAACTCTGGGATGCAATGCCCTGGTATCCAATGAA
>JBFMHD010000028.1:0-17780 GCA_040752395.1 Candidatus Hydrogenedentota bacterium | reverse complement strand
GTCCGTAGCCTGTAGCCTGTCCTGACACCTCTCACTTCTTCCGTTATCTTGCTTCTTGCCTCTTGCCTCTTGCTTCTACTTGATATTATTAGAGTTAGAATGTTTTTCAGAGGAGAGTTATGGAAGATATAGCTCAAGTCTTACCACATGATATAGAGGCTGAAAAATCATTTATTCAGGCAATATTAACCGAACCCGAATTAATAACATACTATATAGATAAATTAAAGCTAGATGATTTTTACAGAGAAAGCCACAGAGTTATTTATCAGGCAATGATTGATCTCTTTCAGAATAATAGACCAATAGACCTTATAACTTTAAAGGATGTTCTTATCTCAAAAAATGCTGTTGAGGCTGCAGGCGGGATCGATTATATACTTTCTCTTTTTGATGGGGTGGGTATACCTGCGAATGCTTATACTTATGTAGAAATAATTAAACAAAAATCTTTAAGAAGAAAATTAATACAAGTTTCTGATGAGATGGCGAAGATGGGATATGATCAGGGACAGGAGATAAAAGAGATAATTGATAAATCGGAGCAGCGAATTTTTGAAATAGTGCAGGATAAAATTGACAAAGGTTTGGTACCGCTTAGTAAAATCATAGATGAAAAACTGCCAGGCGTGATACAGAGGATTGAGATAGGTGAGGGGATAACAGGTGTATCATCGGGTTATGCAAAGATTGATGAGATGACAGCAGGGTTTCAGAAATCTGATTTAATAATTGTAGCTGCGAGACCGGGGATGGGGAAGACAGCTTTTGTTTTAAATGTTGCGATGAGGGCAACCGGGATTCTGCCACGTAGCGGTGAAAAGGCAGGAGAGGGTGAAGAAAAGATATATTCTATAGCTATGTTTTCTCTTGAGATGCCTGCTGAACAATTAATGATGAGGATGTTATCAAGATTGAGCGGCATAAATTTGCATTTACTACGAACAGCTAAGATTGATAAACGTCTTCTTGCAATGATAGGGATAAAACAGATAGCTTTGAGAAAGGCACCGATATATATCGATGACAAACCACAGCTCAACGTTGTAGATATAAAAGCCAAGTTGAGAAGACTTATACAGGAAGTGGGGAAGATAGACCTTGTGACTGTTGATTATCTTCAATTGATGAGTTCTATACAGAAGTATCAGAATAAAGTACAGGAAGTAAGTGAGATATCTCTTGGATTGAAACAGATAGCAAGAGAATTTGAGATACCACTGATTGCAGTATCACAGCTATCACGTGCACCTGAAAAACGTAGCACAAAAGATATGATGCCACAGCTCTCTGATCTACGTGAGAGCGGCTCGATTGAACAGGATGCTGATATGGTAATGTTTATCTACAGACCCGAAATATATTTTCCTAAGAAACCGGAGTATAGTGGTCTCGCTGAGATTAATATAGCAAAACAGAGAAATGGGCCAACAGGTATAGTTTCATTGTCTTTTGTTAAGCATCTCGCCTCGTTTGAGGATCTTGCACTTGAGGGCCCCGCTGAATAATATATCTATTTTTAAATCCTTTGGTATTAGAAGTTTATTACCTGCATTATCTTCAATATTGCTCCCGAGTAATGTTAGAATCTTGTCTCTAAACCTCCTCGCAGATATCTCCTGTGAAAATATATCAGAATCTTTTTTTAAATATATTTTGTAGGTTTTATTCTCTTTTTCTGAACCAACAATTATGTAATATCTTTTTTTAATTTTGATACCGCTACCGCGTTCTATGTAGATACCTTTATCTATAATATTAAGCCTCAAAGACGTTTTATATTTTTCTTTATGATATTCTGTTTCTATGAATAATATTTGAGGCGGTATATAATCATAAATAAAGAGTATTTTTTCAGGGCCGTGGTAGTATGATGGCTGATTTCCGAACTTTATCTCTAAAAGATTTTCCTCAAAAAAAAGTTTTGTTTTATAATTAAAATATCCTTCAGGGAACCGCTGGCCAAAAACCGAGACATAACCTATATTAGCTGCAACATCCCCTCTTACCATAAGATCTTTTACGTTGGTAAAAATAACATATTTATCTTTTTCTATAACAGGCCGTGGCAGTTTATGAAGAATACAATAATAATATATCTTTTCTAGAGGCGGTTCTATTATTCTTGCCGAGATAAGGTTAACTCCATTTATTAACTCAACTTTTGTTTTATATTTGTTTTTTTTATCGGGGAAGATACGTTTCTGATTAACTACTACAATAGTGTTGTTTGAGAACTTTTCACTATAATAAAAATACTCGTCTTCTTTATATTTCCAATCAATCGAGTATATGGAACCGGACAAACAAAAGATGGATAAAAAAATAATAACAGAGCATTTATATAATTTCATATTCTAATAATATTTTGGAATAAGCTAATAAGTCAATAGAATTAAATTATTTATAGCATGTAATTCTATTTTTGCCGTTTTGTTTGGAGGTGTATAATGCTTTATCTGCTTTTTTCAGTAATTCATCTAACGAGTTTGCTTCAGTTGAAGTGACAATACCTATGGAAATCGAGATGGAGAGATCATAGGTTTTTGATGAGCTTACGCAGAATTTTATTCGCTCAGAGATTTGATATGCCTCGTTCATAGTGGTTTCAGGGAGAAGAACAATAAACTCTTCACCGCCATATCTTGCCAGGATATCCATATCACGTAGATTTGAAGAAAGATTACTCGAGACATTTATAAGGACGCAATCGCCAACAGGATGGCCGTAGGTATCGTTAATATATTTAAAATTATCTATGTCTATCATAAGGAGTGCAAACTCTTTTTTTGTCCGTTTGCTTCTCTCGTATTGGAGTCTTAGTTCATCAAAGAAAAAATTGCGGTTATAGATGCCTGTTAAAGGGTCGGTATTGGATTTATGTTTTAGTTTTTCAGTCTCTACAATTTTGATAAATGAAGAAACAAAAACAGGGATAATTTCTTTATAAACCCTTGATATCTCTAATTTTAATCTTTTAGTATCACAGGAAAGAAGCACAGCACCGAATAAAAATTCATTATTTAAAAGTGGTAAAACGACTATCTGTTTAGAGGAAGTATCAATTATCTGAAATGATGTTGAAGTAGATATTGATTTCAATATAGCCTGAGTTTCGGGGAGATAAGTTCTTGTTAAAAAGTCAGGAAATTCGCCCAATGTATAATAAAGTTTTAAATCGTTTTCTTCTTTTAAATAAAAAACACCAGCTGATTTTGCTTTTAAGACTTCAACTAATTTAGAACATAGATATCGTGAAAAATCTTTTAAGTTTGTAATATTGAGTAAATCAGTAAGAATATCTATTTTTAATTTATTTTTACTAGAAGCTGAAGAAATAGCCTCAATTTTACTGAGGTTGAGATAACATTTCGAAAAACAGGTTAAAATTTCATTTAATAAATTAATATCTTCATCCTCAAAAAAGTACTGTTCATTTGAGGTTAAAACAAGCGAAAAGTGAAGTTTATCACAAGTAGAGGGTATGGCGATACAGGATTCTTCTATATTTTCAGAGCTGACAGAGAGAGATAGAGATGGCAGATAATTAGATTTAAAATTAGTGTCGTATTTTAAAACTTGATTATTTTTCATTGACAATTGAGCTATATCTGTATGAATTTTTAAAAGCACATTTTTACTATAAATATCATTATAACCAGAGGTATCTATTATTTTTATTGTTTCTTCATTCGCTATAAAAATACACCCTTTTTTATATGGCATTAATTTATGTATCTCTTCAAACAGATTTTTTGATAGAGTAGTTATAAACTCTGTATTAAGCATTTTTTGGATAATCGTGTTTATTCTGTAATAATACCGAGAATTAGAGTCATTATCGATAATCTTTGAGCGCATCTCAAGAAACTGGCTGATTGCCGAAGAAAAATTATATAAAGTCTTCACAGCATTATCATCAAATGCATTGGGATTCTGACTATCTAATGCTATAACACCAACTGACTTTTTGCCTATCCATAAAGGAGCACAGATAAGAGATTTAACAGAAGGGTTATATTTGTAATGATATAATGTTCTTGTTCTCTCTTTTAATGACGGGATATTCAGTGGTTTACCGTACTTATAGCACCAGCCGATAGGCCCGATACCTGATTCTATCTCGACATATTTTTTAAGGTAATTATCACTTCCCTTTATTGAAAAGAGGCCTAAATTACCCTCATTATTTCTTAGATAAATGACGCCAGTATAATAAGATATTACTTTTTCAATAATTTCGAGTTGTAGATCAAGGTAATCTGCAATAAAAGAGTGAGAAATCCTTGGTAATTGATAGATAACAAAGTCATCATCGGTCTTAAGAGTCTTTAAAAAAGTATCAATATTATTATTTTGATAAGTGCTCTCTTTACTATTAATTAAATCTTTAAGTATCTCAAATACTCTCATATTTTATTAGAAAATCTCTATTATTTAAATCGACTTAAGAAGGCAAAATCTTTAATATTTATAGTAACTGGCTTTTTTCTCTTTATATTCTTCACCCATTCACCCTATCAGACCCAATATGGTCTGCTGTGAGTAAAAGTCCACCACCCTGACGGACAAAATTCAGTATGGATGTACTCTCAGTCTTGGAATAGCGGTTATTTGGTTCGGGAAGAACTAGCACTGAAACGTTTTTCAAAATATCGTCCAATAAACTCTTGCCGCAAGAAATATGATTTGACATAATAAAGGATTGACTCTTTCTGTCTATTGAATTTTTATTTGATTAATAATTCAGATATACTTCGAGTCTGGAGATGATTTTAAGAATCTCTTCAACTGAGTCAGCTGCCATAATCTCTGGCCGAATAGTTTTAGCTCCTTTGAAGAATTTTATACCCCAGCATAGATGTTTTCGTATTTGAACCAGGGCTTTTTTCTCTTTATATTCCTCAAGATAATAGTTTATAAGGGTATAAAAGAGCTTTATTCTTTCTGAGATAGATAGCATTTTGGGTTGAGGCACTGCCTCATCCGTCTCTTTCTCAGCAGAACTTTTTATTTTTGCGAGTACAGTTTGTTCTTGCGATATGGGATAGCAGCTATCAGATGGCAGAATGGGTTGAGGCACTGCCTCATTTATGGAACTATATATAATATAAGGAAGATCAAATAAACCCATAGCACCACGACCTATCATAATACCATCACAATTTGTTAGAATAAGCATTTCTTTTGCTTGTTTTGTGTTAGTAATATTACCGTTACCTATAACAGGGATTTTAAGAGTATCTTTTAATAATTTTATATATTCCCATCTCGGTTTATTGGCGTATGTTTCTTTACCGAGTCTTGGGTGTAATGTTATAAAATCCAATCCTGCTTCTTCTAAATAAGGCGCGATTTTAAGTATTAATACTTCTTTATAACCAAGTCTTGCTTTTACTGAGACCGGGAGTTTAAAAAGAGATTTAATAGTTTTTATAATACCAACTAGATTATCAGGTGATTCCATTAATTTAATCCCGGCACCTGATTTCATTACTTTTTTTACAGAGCAACCAAGATTTATATCAACGGGTTTATTGATTCCATTATTTTGTAAAAATTCTAATGCTTTTAGAAAATCATATTCGCAACTACCAAAAAGCTGGATACTCGTATTTATTTCGTCTTTAGGTATCAGGGAGAGAGTTTTTTTATCTTTAAGAGATAAAGCCTTTGCACTTAATAGTTCGGTAAAACAATACAAAGAATCGTTTTGATTTGATTTTAGTTTATCAAAGACTTCTCTATAAAGTCTTCTTACTGGATAATCGTAAACTCCTGCCATAGGTGCGAGAAAGACAGGTGTTTTATTCTGATTAAATAAAGCCTGGTGGTGCATATCATCTCCTCTGAAAAACATTGTAACTCTAATGATATCAAGTAGAGGCAAGAAGCAAGATAACGGAAGAAGTGAGAGGTGTCAGGACGGGCTACAGGCTACAGGCTACGGACTACACCCGGCTTTCTTAGTTCCTACTTTTTCGTATATAACACCATACATTATGTCCTCATCAGAAACTATTAATGAATTAACGTCAAAGTATTCAAGTATTGTTTTTGTAATAAGACTTCCACCAATAATCACATCAGCTCTACCCTCTGGTAACCCTTTCATAGAGAGTCTTTGTTTTATTGATAATATTTTTACTAAATTATATATTTCAGAGACCTCGTTTAATGACAGCGTGGAGTTCTGTATAAGTGATTTTTTATATATTTCAAGTTTCAAACTGATTGTTTTTAATGTAGTAATTGTTCCGGCAACACCTATTAAATGGGTAAATTGAAATTTTTTCAAAGTTTTAATTTGCTCGATGATATATTCTTTTGCATTGAGTATAGATTTTTTATCAGGGTATTCGAATAGGTTGAATTTTTCGCATAGCATACAGGAGCCAAGCCGAAGACTATGACTGATAATTGGTTTCCTGCAGGGATAACCAACTGACAATTCAGTTGAACCACCACCTATATCTATAACCATAACTAATTTTTCTTTAAATTTTGAACCAAGCGAATAAGTGGCACCAAGAAATGATAAATAGCCTTCTTTCTCACCGCTAATTGCAGTGAATTCGAGATCTGTGGCTTTCTTAATTTTTTGTAGAACAGTATTTTTATTTTTCGCATAACGTAGAGAAGCGGTAGCAAAACAGATAGGGTTTTTTATTGAATAATTATTCAATATTTTAGAATAAACTCTTAAGTAATGAATAGTTCTTTTTAATGAGTTTGTATCAATATAGTTTGTATTAATAAGATCAGCGCCGATTCGTGGCATAGAGATAAGCATCTCAATGGGCTGTAAATATGGGTATTTGAATTCTGCTATTAAGAGTCGCAATGTGTTAGTTCCAAGATCGATACTTGAGTATAATTCAGACATTTTGTCATTTTGCTCCATTGTAAATTGTAAATCGCAAATTTATTTTTACTCCTCTGAAAAACGCTGTAACTATAATAATATCAAGTAAAAGCAAGAGGCAAGATAAACAAAATCTAACGGGCTAAAATTTCCAATTTAACATTATGCAGAATGTCGACTAACATGGTTATAGGTGTAGTGCTCAGAGTCAGGGGTCTTAGGATGAGGAGTCGAAATTCATTCACTCAAATAATTTACAGTGTTCTTCTGCTATTTTATCCCAGTCAAAGATATTAGATAGTTCTTTTAGATTAGATTTTATGGTATTATAAAGTTCTTTATTTTGCGATAGTTTTATGATACAGGAAGCAAGCTCAACACAATTCCTGGCTTCAAATAATAAACAGGTCTTATTATCAATAAAGTATTTTGAGGTTTTAACATTTGTGCCGATTATTGGTATATTAAATACTACTGATGCCATTACACTGCCATTTCTTGAGGTTAAGCCAGCGCTTGAAGGGTTAACAGAGATGTCAGCGATAGATAGATACAAAGCTACTTTTTCGGGTGGTAGGTAACCTGTCCAGATACAATGTGAATCCAGATTTAAAAGAGTGCAGAGTTTTTTCATTTCATCATAATATTGAGGTGTGTATGGCCATTTACTACCGGCAAAGATGCACTGAAAATCCAATCCTTTTTCTTTTAAAATTTTCAAAGCTTTGATAAAAATATCTATATCTTTGCCAGGATAATAAAAACCAAAATATATAAGAGTTAAAATATTCTCTTTTAATCCTAAAGATTTCCCGAGATCACCGATTGACAGGTTCATAGTTAAAGGGAAGATATTTGAGCCTATTGGTATTGATGAGAGTTTATATTTAAAAAATCTAAGTCTTTTCTCAAATATGGCATCTATCTCCTCGTTCGTAGAAATTAGATGGCAAGAAAAAATAAGAGCAGGTATAAGCATAAGTTTTGATAAGAAATTCCCATAAAGAGTATGGAAAGAAAATATAATTTTAGTTTTTGTAAAGAGTCTCAAAAGAGGTACTAAGTTTATGATGAATAAAAATTTATCATAAAGAGGAGGTGAGTATTCAATAAGTAATATATCAAATCTTTGTTTATATAGAAAAAAGAATAATTTAATAATTCCCAATGTTTTATTTAATTCGTAATTTGTTATAATACAATCATTTTTCTCACCTGTATAATGTTTTGATGAAATTACTGTGATCTCTAATTTGTGTAGTTTTGAGATATGATTAACAAGTATAGTTGTGTAATCACCAACGCCGCAGGGTATTTTTGAAGGCTGGAACGTAGGACATATAACACATAGCCGCATTTAGTCACCTGCTATTTAGTGGTTTCAGAAGTTTTTTTTAGCTGTAATGTTTTTAAATCAAATGCCCGAAGTACAGATTTACCTTTTTTATCAAAGTCAGTAATAATACAGATAAGCAGGTCTTTTTTATTATCTTCATTAATATCAGTTATTTCAAGATTACATATATAACCACCGAGTTTCTGGGTTTCCCATATTACCTCAAGCATCCCCATTTTATATTTCAGGCCAAAGATCTGGCTATCTCTGAACGGGTTCAAACCACCTTTTAAAGCAAAAAGTGCGCTATCCATAAGTCTGATATTTTTTACAGCGATTATTTCCTGGATTAAATCACCATCGAGGTCATCTTTTCTTATTAAATCTATTTTATATCCTTGTGTTTTTCTATCACGTGCGATAATTTTGATATTAGAGCCACCGTATTTCATTGGCGATTTATATATCTCTTTATTATTTGAATTATAGAGTCTCAAAAAGTCGTCTCTATCAAGAGCAGCATACTCGTCAAACCCGTCGCCAGTAAAGTCCAGTGGTAGAAAACCATATAAAGAATCAACATGAGGCAGATTCATTTTTCGACCCGTTAGATTTGTTCCTTTCCATATTAATCTCAGAACAGGTCCTATAAATGGGCTTGTATATCCGTATTCCTGGCCAAGCAGTATTTTTTCACGATTAAGCGTAACAACATTTGCATACCGATTTTTAGTTTTAAAAAGTTCAATTAACTCGTTCTTGTTAGTATCGAATTCATAAACGAGTAGCTGAGTGAAATTTCCGGGCTTATTTGTAACGAATAATTCATCTTTTTGATTTGCATTGAAATCACCGGCTGAAACATCAATAAATTTAGCGTTCCAGGGGCCCTTGAAAGTATAGTAATGCATAAATTTAGCACCGTAATAAGTATAAAACAATATGTCTTCACCATTAGTAACAGCTATCTCTTTTCTACCATCGCCGTTAAAATCGCCAAGTGTAAAATCTTTTGCCTCGAATTTATCTATGAGAAACTCTGCAATAACATCAGGACTTGTTGGAGCTGTTTTATATAGTAATGGGCCTGCATAACCTTCAATCTCGTCTTTTGCTGGCGAAAAAAGATAAGCGACAACTTTGTCACCTACATTTATCTGGATGGAGGCCGAGAGGTCTTTAGCTTTGGCACAACTTATCTGTTCCCGAACGAATATAACTTCACCGCTGGCTATTTTTTCTTCCTCATAGCCTAAAATAGCATCTGTATTCGGGTCTTTTATCTCAGAACCTATCTTATATACCTCAACGTTCATTCCGGGCCGTAAACCCGTGGTCTCGCCAATATCAAAATAAAACTCATCACCTTTAACAAAAACAACTTTCCCTATTTCTTGAGTAGACTCGGCAAAAAGCGGAACAGAAATAAAAAATATAAAAAGTAGATAGATAAATGATTTCTTTAACATAATTAACCTCACAAAAACGTATTCCCTCAGAACGTGTGAAATAATCATCATTAATACCGGGTAACTCTTTGTTTTCTAAAAAAGTCTAATTTTTTCACACGTTCTCAGTCTTCAGTGGAATTCCGTAGTCTTGCTTCTTGCCTCTTGCTTCTATTTTCTGATACCTCTCACTTCTCACTTCTTCCGTTATCTTGCTTCTTGCTTCTTGCTTCTAAAGTATAAGTTCTACTGCACCAATAACCGAGGGATTACACAAAAACATTATATATAACTCCAATGAATAAATTCAAGAAAAAATTTTTACAAAAAAGAGAAATAATTTTGTTATTAATTAAAAGAAGCAAAAACAAGACCAGAATTTAATTGACATTTTACCTTTTACTTCTTAATCTTAATTTTTTCAAAAACGCTTTTCAGGGGTGCAAAATGAGTATTACAAGAGAAACTGTAAGATATGTAGCGAACCTTGCAAGATTGGGGATTAGTAATGACGAAGAAGAACTTTTTACTAAACAGCTTGCTAATATCCTTGAGTATGTACAAAAGATTAAGCAACTCGAGACTACAAATATTGAACCAACCTTTCATACGATAGATGTTTATAACATAACACGTAATGATGAGGTTAAACAAGGTATTGATAGAGAGAAATATTTAAATATTGCACCTTTAGTAAAGGATGGCCAGTTTGTAGTACCGAAGATAATAGAGTAATAACGTAACTTTGGTGATATATAGAGGCAAGAAGCAAGATAGGTGAAACCTTACTGAAGACTGGAGGAATATAGTAATAATAATGATTGATAAATCTGCAAAAGAATTAATAGAAGAGATTGATAAAAAAAGTATCAATGCTAAAGAAGTGATTAATTTTTATAAACAGAGAATTGATAAACATAATAGCTTAATTAATGCTTTTATAAATACTACTATTATAGATGGTGACGGTGTCCCGATCGGGATAAAAGATAATATTTGTACTGAAGGTGTAGAGACAACCTGTGCTTCAAAGATATTAAAAGGGTTTATACCACCGTATGATGCTACAGTTGTAAAATTACTTAAAGAGGCAGATTTTACAATAATGGGGAAGACCAATCTTGATGAGTTTGCTATGGGGTCATCGACTGAGAATTCTTCGTTTTTTATAACAAAAAATCCATGGAATTTAGATTATGTTCCTGGTGGTTCGAGCGGTGGTAGCGCAGCAGCGGTCGCAGCAAGGCTTGTTCCCTGGGCACTCGGTTCTGATACTGGTGGATCAATAAGACAGCCTGCTGCTTTCTGCGGTGTGACTGGTTTAAAACCTACGTATGGACTGGTATCAAGATTTGGGCTTGTAGCTTTTGGCTCCAGTCTTGATCAGATAGGACCTATCACAATAACAGCTTATGATGCAGCTTTACTCCTTGAAATTATAGCATCATACGATAAGAATGATTCTACATCAATACCTGGTAATAGAAGAAAATACACTCAAGCGCTTAATGGTGATATAAAGGGCTTAAAAATCGGGATACCAAAAGAATATTTTATTGAGGGTATAGAAAAAGATGTTAAAGAGAGGGTACTTGAAGCCATAGAATTATTAAAGTCTCTTGGAGCAACGGTAGAAAATATTTCTTTACCTCATACAGAATATGCTGTGCCTGTTTATTATCTTGTAGCTACAGCTGAGGCCTCATCTAATCTTAGCAGATTTGACGGCGTGCAATATGGATTAAGGATTGAAAAAGAGAATTTGATAGCGATGTATAAAGAGACAAGGAGAGCGGGTTTCGGGTCTGAGGTTAAACGAAGAATTATGCTCGGAACATATGCACTATCATCAGGATATTATGATGCTTATTATTTAAAGGCTCAGAAAGTAAGGAGTTTGATAAAACAGGATTTTTTAGAAAGCTTCAAAAAAGTAGATGTTATTATTACGCCAACCTCGCCTACAGTTGCATTTAAGATTGGCGAAAAAGTAGATGACCCATTGTCTATGTATCTGTCAGATATATTTACTATTTCAGTAAATCTTGCTGGTATCCCGGCTATCTCTATACCCTGTGGTTTTGATAAAAACAATCTACCAGTTGGTTTACAGATAATTGGACCTGCACTTAGTGAAGAAATAATACTAAAAGTTGCTGATATATATCAGAGAAACACAAACTGGCATAGAATGATACCGAAAACTTTTTTAGATGGATGATATGAAAAAGATAGGAGTTAGGAGTTCGTAATAATAGATACGAGCTCCGAACTCCGAACTTCGAACTTTTTCAGAGGAGGGTTATGGATTACGAGGCTGTAATCGGGCTTGAGGTCCATGTCCAACTAAAAACAGAGACAAAACTATTCTGTAATTGTTCAACGAAGTTTGGTGCAGAGCCCAATACCCAGACCTGTCCCGTGTGTCTGGGGTTACCTGGCTCGCTGCCAGTTCTTAACAAAAGAGCGCTTGAATTCGCAATAAAAGTAGCAGTGGCTTTGAATTGTAAAATTAATAAGTATTCGAAATTTGACAGAAAGAATTATTTTTACCCGGATCTACCTAAAAATTATCAGATATCTCAATACGATAGACCTTTATCAAGTAACGGCTACCTGGAGATTGAAGTCGAAGAAGGAACTAAAAAAAGGATTGGCATAACTCGTATTCATATGGAGGAGGATGCGGGTAAATTAGTTCATTCTATAGATGATTTACAGAAAGCTAAAGAGAGTTATGTTGATTATAATAGAACAGGCACGCCGCTTATCGAGATAGTCAGTGAGCCTGATATAAGGACTGCACAGCAAGCCTCGCTTTATCTTAAAACCCTAAGACAGATACTTATGTATCTTGATGTTTCGGATTGTAATATGGAAGAGGGGAGTTTACGCTGTGATGCAAATGTGTCGGTTCGAAAGATTGGCGAAGAAAAGTTCGGGACCAAAACAGAACTTAAAAATATGAACTCGTTTAAATTCGTGGAGAAGGCGCTTGAGTATGAGATCGATAGACAGATAAAGGTAATTAAACGTGGTGAAAAAGTTATACAGGAGACAAGACTTTTTGATCCACAATCCTCCAAAACAATACCAATGAGAACAAAAGAAGAAGCACATGATTATAGATATTTCCCTGACCCTGACCTTGTACCACTGGTGATATCAGAAAATATGATAGAGGCTATAATAAGTAGTCTGCCAGAATTACCCAAAAGAAAAAAAGAGAGATTTAAGACAGAATTTGGATTAAATGATTATGATATAAAAATATTGACCAGTGATAGAAACATAGCTGATTATTTTGAAAATACAGCAAAACTTTACAGAGGGGATCCAAAGAAATTAGCAAACTGGATAATTTCTGAATTACTTTTTTTCATTAACAGAGACAATGCTGATATTAACAAATGTAATCTCACCCCAGAACGACTTGTACAGATTTTAAGATTAATAGATGAGGATAAGATAAGTGGCAAAATTGGGAAGGAGGTAGTAAAAGAGGTCTATGAAACAGGAAAAGAGCCAGAGGAGATAGTTAAAGAAAGGGGGTTGGTTCAGATAACAGATGTAGCAGAGATAGAGAGATTAATTGAAGAAGCTATAAAAGAGAACCAAGAGACCGCTTTTGATTTTAAAAAAGGTAAAGACAAAGCTTTAGGGTTTTTAGTCGGTGTGGTTATGAAGAAATCAAAAGGCAAAGCAAATCCAAGGCTTGTTAACGAGATTTTAGTGAAAAAGCTGAAGGCGTAATTATAATATTAGCAGTAAAAATATATAATCTTTAAAAAATGTTTGAAAAAATTATTAAAGTTTATTAAAGTATTTGACGAAAAGGTAAATGGAGGGACATTAAGATGACAGACATTCTACGGATTACAGGTACAACTCCACTTGACAAAACTTATAAGAAATCCTCTGAGAAAGTCTCTAAATCAGATACTATTAAAGATAGTGTTGTAATTTCAGATACAGCAAAAGCAGAGCATTTAAAATCAGCAATAAAAGAAGTGATAAAAGAAGCGCCGGATATTAGAAAAGAAAAAGTAGAAGAAGCACGAAAAAAATTAGATAGTGGCGAATATTTATCTGAGAAAGTAGCAGAGGTTGTAGCTGAAAAGATTATAGAGAGTATGGGGCTTTAAACGAGATAATGGTTGCATGATGGGGAAAGGGACAGGATGAGGTAAGTGATTTAAGCCCCAGACGGACTTATAAGGTCATAAGAATTTATATACTTCCTCATCTATATTTATAAGGAATTAAGGCCAGGCTGATCACCTGGCCTTAAGTATTTTTTATACCCACATTATTGATTGCTACATAAATAATGTGATTCCATTCATTAAAATTGCTGGGGCAGGTATTCATCGTGTCTATAGTGGGTCTTGATCTTGATAATATTTTAGCTGATTTTGTATCAACTTTTCTTGAGTTTGTATATGTGAAAACAGGGGAGAGATACAGGGTGGCTGAGATAAAAGATTATTCGCTGCAAAAGGCGCTGGGTATGTCAGAACCTTTAATGGATACAATTCTTAATGAATTTAATAATGAAAACAAATGGAAAGACATACCGCTCATTGAAGATGCGCGAAGATTCATTGATGAATTAAAAAAAATGCGAAAGAGTATTGTGGTAGTTACTTCACGACCATCTGTGAGCGTGTTCGAAACCCGAAGATGGTTTATAAAAAACAGGATACTTGTGGATGATATACTGGTAGCAGACAGAACACCAAAGAGCAGGGTAATCAGGAAATCAGGTTATAAATTTGATTTTTTTGTTGATGATGGGTTACATTTTGCTTTTGATATCTCAAAAGTTGTGCAAAGGGTCTATTTGCTTACCTGCCCCTGGAATATGAAGAATAGTTTTAAAAGTCATCGTGTCATCAGGATAAAAAAATTAAGTGAGATACTAAAAATAGAAAAAGATAATTTATGAAATTATGTTCTTGTAGAGACATAGAGTTTTACGCCTCTACTTCATCGCCAAGAAGGAGGGAGTTATTAAAAAAACATTTTAAAAAGATAAAATTCTTGTTTCCTAAACTGAGTGAGGGAATAGAAAGTGGGTCCATAAAAGGTATTAAGGATCCTGTAAGACTTGTAAAAATATTATCTTTTTTAAAAGCACAGAGCTCAATAGATTTACTTAAAAACAAGAGGACCATTGTTATAGGTGTAGATACAATTGTCTTTATAGATGATAAAATATTAGGAAAACCCAGAGATGATAAAGAAGCATACAGAATGTTGAAAATATTATCAGGCCGGGTTCAAAGAGTATATTCCGGTGTAACTTTATACAGGGTTCCTGAGGGCAGTTATGAAGTATTTACTGATACGAGTCTTGTTAGATTTAAAGTTCTTGATGATAATATGATAAAAAAGTATATTTATTTATACAAACCTTTTGATAAAGCTGGAGCATATGGTGTTCAGGAAACAAGAGAAGAATTCATTGAAAGTATAGACGGTTCTTATTATAATGTGATGGGTTTCCCGTTAGAAAAATTTATCAGGGTATTAAAATGGTTCGCTAAATGTTAAAAAAAATTATTCTTGCTGGTCTATTATTTTTTAATATTGCGTTAACGCCATCTGTTTCATTCAAAACGATACATTGTGAATTAAATAAAATATTTAAAATAGGAATAAATCATCCACCAGAGGGAATTACAACAGAGCTTATACTACTCGAGACAGAAAGGATAAAATTTGAGAAGAAAGAGTATGATGAGAGTTACGCAAAAGATATTTATTATTTTTTACCACTTGAGACGGGCAAAACTACAATAGGTTTTAAAAATAAAAAGCAGGATGGAACGGTTATCGAGGAATTAAGGTATGAGGTAATAATTTGTTATGAAGGTTTAAAAGAAACAAAAGTAAAAGATTACGAAAGAGTGCCAGAGTGTTTCCCGTTTATCGTTTATTCAAGTATTGATAATTATTTAAGTAGAGAAGCGGTTAGCGATGAGCCAGGCAAAGACAAAACTTTAAAATATCTTTTTAAGCATGCATCAGTAGAAGAACTTGAGCAGTATCAGTTTGCTGAGGAGATATTCAAACGTGGTTATTATGTTAAAGCGATTACCGAATATACCAGGTTATTATATAAGTTTCCGAAAGGTGTTTTAATAGAGTTCGTATCATTAAGGATCGGTGATGCGTATTATGAAGATGGCATGAACAAGTTCGCTTCTGCTAAAGAAGATAAAAACCAGAAAAAAAAAGAAGAAGCTATTAAAAAGTTTAATGAGTCTAAAACTTTATTTGAAAAAGCAAAAGACCAGTACCAGAGAGTTAAAATAAAGTTTTCGGGTGGAGAGTTCAATGATAGAGCACAATTTTATATCGCGCTCAGTCAGAATATGATAGCTAAAACCCAGTTTGAGATAGATGATTATGAACTCAGCGTTAAGGAAGAGATACCGCTTACAAATTTTGAGGATGCTATTATTGAATATCTAAAAGTAATCGTATCTTACAAAACAAGCGAATACTGTGATAATGCAAGGCTTAACATAGGATTATTTTATAAAGAGATTGCTGATTATATGCTTACAAAAGAACGCTCTGTGCAGAAAACCATAGAATATTATAATAAGGCATTTGCCGAGCTTGATGGTACTGTTAATAATTATCCTGGTACCGATGCCTGTGGCTATGCACTCTACAACAAAGCGATTATTTATGACAGGGTTCGGTTTATGCGTAATTTTCAGAAAGCCGTAGATAATTATGAAAAGCTTTATCAAGAATATAACTCATATCCATTTGACGAAAATTTAAGAAATCTTGCCAATGGTGTTAAAAACAGGATGGATGAAATAAAGAGGGAATATTTATAATGAAGGTTTATCCAGAAATAAAAGAGTATTTATCTTTAGTAAAAATCGGAATAAAGAATATAGTATTATCGACTGAATTACTGGCTGATTTATTAACCCCGGTTTCAGCGTACCTTTCTGTATCAGAAGAGGGTAATTACAACTTTTTACTTGAGAGTGTTGAAAGCGGGCTACCATTTGCAAGATACTCTTTTATAGGTATATCGCCACGAAAAATATTTAAATCTTATGGAAATAAAATTTCTATAAAAGAGAATGATACAGAGCTAATAGTTAGAGGTAATCCATGGACAGTTCTTGAGGGTCTCGTTTGTGAAGAAAAGATTGATTTAGTTAATGAAAAGATTTCTCCGTTTTTAGGAGGAGCTGTTGGATATATCGGTTATGAGGCAGTAGGTTTTATTGAGGAGAGGCTCGCTCCTATAATGAAAAATAGAACAGATTTAGAGGTGCCTGATTTCTATTTTTTATTTACTGATACTCTGATTATATTTGATAATTTTAAACGTAAAGTGATTATAACTACTATTTTAAGAACCGGCGATAAAGACCCCAGGAATGTTTATGAGGAAGGGTTAGAAAAAATTAAAAAGATAAAAGATAAACTACAAAAAGGGGTTATGCTACCATCAACTGAAAGATCTAACAAAAAATCAGCAACTCAATTCGAATCAAATTTTAAAAAAGAAAGTTTCAAACGAGTTGTTAAGAAGTGCAAAGATTACATTTATGAGGGAGATATATTCCAGGTAGTTTTATCACAGCGGTTTGAAAAAGAGACCTCTGCTGAGCCGTTTAATATTTACAGGGCTCTTAGAATTTTGAATCCGTCACCATATATGTTTTATTTTGATACTCCTGAACTCAAACTTATAGGTTCTTCGCCGGAGATCCTTGTAACAGTAACGGGTGACAGAGCGAGATTGAGGCCGATCGCAGGAACAAGGCCACGGGGAAAGACAGAACAAGAAGATAAAAAACTCGAAGCCGAACTGTTAGCTGACCCCAAGGAACGGGCTGAACATATTATGCTTGTTGATTTAGGAAGAAATGATTTAGGAAGAGTATGTAACGAGGTTAAGGTCGATGACCTGATGGTTATAGAAAGATATTCACACGTTATGCATATAGTCTCAAACGTAACAGCGAAAATAAAGAAAAATAAATCGATGTTCGATGTATTAAAAGCATCATTTCCAGCAGGTACGGTCTCAGGCGCACCTAAGATAAGAGCGATGGAGATTATCTCTGAACTTGAAAAATGTAAACGC
>JBFMHD010000279.1:0-3041 GCA_040752395.1 Candidatus Hydrogenedentota bacterium | reverse complement strand
ACTAAAGATGATATGAAAAGAGTCGTGAGTCAAAACAGGACTCAAGACTCAAGACTCAAGACTCAAGACTCAAGACTTTTCAGCAGGCGTTTGGCTTTTGGCTCCAGCCGGCTGTAGTCCGTAGCCTGTAGCCTGTACCCCGAATTATTAGAGTTACAGCGTTTTTCAGAGGAGGAACTAATTAAAAATGGTAATGACTGATCCTATAGCTGATATGTTAACACGTATCCGCAATGCTAATAAAGAAAGATATGCAAAAGTTGATATACCCTCATCAAGATTAAAAATAGGTATAGCAAAAATATTAAAAGAAGAAGGGTTTATAAAACATTTCAAGATTGTAAAAAACGATAAACGTGGAATTATTAGAATATTTTTGAAATATAATGACGAAGGTGAACCTGTTATTCACCAACTTGTAAGGATTTCAAGACCAGGTGGTAGAGTCTATGTGAAATCAGCTGATATTAGACCTGTTATGGCCGGGGTAGGTATAGAAATTATTTCTACTTCAAAAGGGTTAATGACAAATTCAAAAGCAAAGAAGAACAATCTCGGTGGCGAGCGTATCTGTGTGGTGTATTAGTATTAGAAGCAAGAAGCAAGAAACAGCACGAATTAGAGGCAAGAGGCAAGGAGCAAGATAACCGAAGAGGCACAAAGGCACAAAGTATGAAAAAGTTAGGAGTTAGGAGTTCGTAATAATAGATCCGAGCTCCGAGCTCCGAACTCCGAACTCCGACGAAGTAGTGAGGGTCACAAGACCCGTAGTAGGCAAATAAATTTGTAATTTACAATTTACAATGGAGCGAAGCGACATAAGGGAGTAAACGATGTCGAGGATAGCTGGTAAACCTATTAAAATACCGCAAGGAGTAAAAGTAGTTATTGAAAATGACACTATTTTTGTTGAAGGACCTAAGGGTAAACTAAAACGGAAATTTAGAAATGATAAAATTGAAATTCAAAAAAACGAAGATAATATAACGGTAATAACCATTGCTTCAGATAGTGAAACAAAAGCATTACAGGGTTTATATTATAGATTAATTCAAGGAATGTTCACCGGGGTAATCAGTGGTTATGAAAAGAAATTGCACATTATGGGTATGGGTTATAAGGCTGAATTAAAAGGGAAAAATCTTGTATTATCTCTTGGTTTTTCGCACCCTGTTAATTTTGAGATCCCAGAGGGGTTGAGTATTAATATTGAGTTAGATAAAGAAAAAAATTCTATTATAACAATCAAGGGTATTGACAAAGAACTCGTCACCAATACTGCGGCAAAGATTAGAGCTATAAAAGAACCTGAACCTTATCAAGGCAAAGGTATAAGATTGTTTGGAGAATATGTGAGACGAAAAGCTGGTAAAGCTGTTGTAAAATAATACTTCGGATAGCTTATGACAAGAATGAGTCGGGTAGAGAAATACAAAAAGAGGAAACTAAGGATAAGGAAGAGGATATTCGGGACAACTGAGAGACCAAGATTATCTATTCATAAAAGTTTAAAGCATATTTATGCTCAAATTATTAATGATGAGGAACAAAGGACATTAATTTTCTGTTCAAGTCTAAGTAAAGAGATAAAAGATATTTTAAAAAATAATAAAAAAACAAAGAAAGAGATAGCTAAGCTTGTTGGCGAGGTCTTAGCAAAAAAAGCTATGGAAAAAGGGATTGAAAAAGTGGTTCTTGATCGAGGTGGACATTTATATCATGGCAGGGTTAAAGAGATGGCTGAAGCCGCAAGAGAATCAGGCCTGAAGTTTTAATCATCAACTTTTTCGAAGGAGTCAACATGAGCGCGGTTTGCGCTCTACACTATTGGGTTCTTGGGTTATTGCGTTTTTGGATTTTTGCGCTCTACACAAAGTATGAAAAACTAAAGATGATATAAAAAGAGTCGTGAGTCAAAACAGGACTCGAGACTCAAGACTCAAGACTTTTCAGCAGGCTTTTGGCTTTTGGCTCCAGCCGGCTGTAGTCCGTAGCCTGTAGCCTGTAGCCCGTCCTGACACCTCTCACTTCTTCCGTTATCGTGCTTCTTGCTTCTATTTGATATTATTAGAGTTACAACGTTTTTCAGAGGAGGTTATAGCTTGGGTATACGAGAGATTATTAATCCGAATGATTATGAATTAGAAGATAGACTTGTAAGTTTAAGCCGTGTGGCTAAAGTTGTTAAGGGTGGCAAAAATTTGGGGTTTAGAGCCGTGATTGTTGTTGGTAATAAAGATGGTGTAATTGGCATAGCGGTTGGGAAAGCAAATGAGGTTCCTGAAGCTATAAGAAAAGGCGTGGAAAAAGCAAGAAAAAATCTTATTCGTATACCAAGGAAAAAAGGCACTATACCCCATGGTGTAATAGGTGTTCATGGAGCAGCTAAAGTGATATTAAAACCTGCTTCTCCTGGAACAGGTGTTATTGCCGGTGGACCTGTAAGGGCTATTCTTGAAGCAGCAGGAATAAAGAATTGTCTTGCTAAATCGCTTGGTGCTAACAATGCTATGAACGTTGTAAAAGCCACTGTAAAAGGGCTGCTCAGTATCTATGATATTGAGAAGATAGCAAAAAATCGTGGTAAAACCACTGAAGAATTAAAACCAAGCACAAAGAAAAAGATAGAAACATATAAAGAAAATATAAAAGATAAGGAACAGGTAAATGAATAAAATTAAAATAAAATTGAAAAAAAGCAGGTTTGGCAGAATACCACAGCATAGAAAAATTTTAAAAGCTCTGGGATTAAAGAAGATCGGACATATTCGAGAGGTTTATGATAGACCCGAGATCAGGGGGATGTTAAATAAAGTCAGATATCTTATTGAAGAGATGAGATGAAATCAGTCTATGGAGTCAAAGAGTCGAGAGTCGTGAGTCGTCATGAGCGCGGGTTCCGCTCTACACAATATATGAAAAACTAAAGATGATATGAAAAGAGTCGTGAGTCGCAAGTCGTGAGTCAAAACAGGACTCGAGACTCAAGACTCAAGACTTTTCAGGAGGCTTTTGGCTTCGGGCTCCAGCCGGCTGTAGTC
>JBFMHD010000278.1:0-3095 GCA_040752395.1 Candidatus Hydrogenedentota bacterium | reverse complement strand
GGGCTCCAGCCGGCTGTAGTCCGTAGCCTGTAGCCTGTCCTGATACCTCTCACTTCTTCCGTTATCTTGCTTCTTGCCTCTTGCTTCTACTTGATATCATTAGAGTTACAATGTTTTTCAGAGGAGTTATTATTATGCAACGGGTATTAAAACTTGGGATACCAGCAGGTAGTCTTCAGGAAGCAACGATAAAGTTGTTTGAGAAGGCAGGCTATAAGATAGCAGTGCAATCACGATCTTATTTCCCGGTCTCGGATGATGACGAACTCGAGTGTATGCTAATCAGGGCGCAGGAGATGGCAAGATATATTGAGGCCGGAGTTTTAGATGCAGGGATAACAGGTATAGACTGGATAATTGAGAGCAAAGCAAGAGTAAAAGAGATATGCGAGCTTGTATATGCAAAACAGAGTTCAAGACCTGTATGCTGGGTATTAGCTGTACCTCAGGAGTCGAGATTTAAGAGCGTAAAAGATTTAGAGGGTAAAAGGATAGCAACCGAAGCAGTCGAGATGAGCAGAGAATATTTAAAAAAAAATGGTGTAAATGCTATTGTAGAGTTTTCCTTTGGCGCTACTGAAGTGAAACCGCCTTATTTAGCTGATGCTATAATTGAGGTTACTGAAACAGGTTCGAGTTTAAAAGCAAATAATTTAAAAGTCATTGATACTGTTATGATATCCACCCCAAGATTGATTATGAATGAACAAGCTTATAAAGATAAATGGAAACGCAAGAAAATAGAGAGTATCGCTGTACTTTTGAAAGGTGCTATTAATGCTGAAAACAAGGTGGGATTGATGTTTAACATACAGGAAAAGTATCTTAAAAAAGTTATTTCAAAAGTACCTGCACTTGAATCACCAACAATAAGTAGTCTTTCTGAAGAGGGCTGGTACGCGGTCAATACTGTTATTGATGAAAAAATAGTGAGAAAGCTCATACCCGAATTAAAAGAAGCCGGAGCTATGGGGATTGTAGAATATCCTTTGAATAAGGTGATATATTAGAGGCAAGAGGCAAGAAGCAAGAAGCAAGATAACAAAAGAAGTCTGCCCAAAGCAAGAAGAATGATTGAGATAGACGAGAAGAGAATTAAAAAGATAGCAAAATTTTTTAAAGATAATAAAAAATTTAAACCTTTTAATTTTACCGGGAAATATTTACCTGAAGTTGGCCACCCACTTGCACTGGATTTCTTTTTTGTTTTAAGTAAACATCAATTCGGGTTCTGGTATAACAATAGTGTTGGATATGAGAGACCGATGATTGTAGAGATTGAGGGAGAGAAATTAAAAGGTTCTGATTTTATATGGCGTGTGGGTATGAGAATGATAAAAGAGAGACCAGAATTTTTTAAAGAGAAATATCAGAGTAATATCACTCTTGATATCCTCAATCAGTTATGGCGTTGTGATAAAGGGTTTTGCCCATTACCTACAATAACAGCACATCTGATTTTAATGCAGACTTATGGGAAAGAGATGATAGCTAATAATTTTACACCCTTAAAACTTGTTGAAGAAGCAAAAAAAGAGAAAGCACCCTCTATATATTTGAGGGATTCATTGAGAAAAATAGGTGGGTATAAAGAAGACCCATTATCAAAAAAGATTAATATGCTGATAATGATTTTGCAGAACAGACCTGAAAAATTCATAAAAAAAGAAGATATACCACCAATTATTGATTATCATATACAAAGATTAAGTTTACGCACAGGCATGGTGAAGATAAGTTCAGTTAAACTGAGAGATAAAATTATACACCAAAGATTTGTCTTGCGGGATGAAGAGATGGATATCCGAAATTGTATATTTGGGGCTATACAGATGTTAAAAACTATGGCTAAGGTAGGGACACCAGAGATAGACTGGTTATTTTTTCAGGGCAGAAACTACTGCCCGGAAATGACCCGACCCGAATGTGATAGATGTCTGTTATCAGACTATTGTGAGAAAAATATAGAGTTATTTCAGCCTGTTTATCGAACAACCTTTTATTGATACTGCAACACCTCTGAAAAACGCTGTAATATACTGCTCCCCTGAAACGTGAGACACTTTAAAGTGGAGGAAAAGAGGCACAAAGGCACAAAGGCACAAAGTATGAAAAACCAGATGTTTTTCTTTACTTTTAACTTTTAACTTTTCATTGGTGTGTGGGAAAAGAAAATTTTTTTAAAAAATATTTGACAAAATAATAATATAATGTAAATTTTGCTAAAAAGCGTTATATTCTTACTTTCGTGAGAATAGCTTTTAATTTTATTTTAAGGAGTATTGTTTTTTATGACAGACGCAAAGCAAGGTAGTGTGAAATGGTTTGATGAGAAAAAAGGATTTGGATTTATCACTCAGGATGGCGGAGATGACATTTTTGTTCATTTTTCAGCTATTGAGAGATCCGGATTCAAAACTCTCAAAGAAGGACAGAGAGTACAGTTTGAGGTTACGAAAAGCCCTAAAGGACCAAGAGCTGAAAAAGTTAAACCTATATAATATTTGACTAAATCAATAAATCAATAAATAATATTTAATAATTAAGTTGTGGCTCTCGGCTTTTCAGCAGTAGCTGGTAGCTCGTAGGCTGAAGTCTATTTTTTCAAAAGTTACTCTGTTAACAGCATAGAGTTAAATTTCGTTCTCTAACGGGGTACACAAAGGATGAAAAACTAAAGATGATATGAAAAGAGTCGTGAGTCGCAAGTCGTGAGTCAAAACAGGACTCAAGACTCAAGACTTTTCATAGGAGTCAACATGAGCGCGGGTTGCGCTCTACACTATTGGGTTCTTGGGTTCTTGGGTTTTTGCGCTCTACACAAAGGATGAAAAACCAGATGTTTGTTTATCTTGCTTCTTGCCTCTTGTCTCTTGCTTCTACTTGATATCATTAGAGTGACAACGTTTTTCAGAGGAGGAATTAAGGACTTGATAATCGTTACTGGTGGTGCCGGGTTTATTGGAAGTGCAGTTTGCTGGGGATTGAATAAAAGAGGCATTGATAATATACTTATCGTAGATAGTTTAGGGGATGATGATAAATGGAAAAATATAAGAGGGCTGAAATTTTCAGATTATATTGAGAAAGATGCG
>JBFMHD010000277.1:0-3152 GCA_040752395.1 Candidatus Hydrogenedentota bacterium | reverse complement strand
ATATGGTAACCCGATTATACTTAATTTATGTTTGTTAGCCAAATCAATGGAGTCTTCTCTCTGAAAAAATAAAGATTTTAAAGATTCAATAGCGATACAACTTGCTTTATTTTCTATAGCTAAACTATAGGAAAGAATCTGAATAGTAAATCCTGAAGAACCTGAGCAAACACAATACCTGCATTGTTTTCAATTTTAAATATTTCATCAGTATGATTTATGTATGTCAAATACCCTGTGTCCGAGGAAAGATCTGGATCCCTCTGGTTTTGCCCTAATAATTGATAGGGTGGTATTGATTCATAAGCAAGATCAATTCTGCCTATCCTATTATACATCGGCGACGGACTATATTCATATAATACTATACCACCTCGAGGAGATATGGTCAATCTTGACAAAGCTCTATCTCCACTAAATATGATTTCCTTTCGAGACAATTTTATACCGTCTTTGTCAAGATAAGCACTTAATTCCGTCTTCTCTGGCTGGTCTTTAAAATATCCAAAGTCGAGTTTTGCTATATTCAGGAATTTGATCTTATGATTCATGTCTTTTTTGGGACCATATACCCAAACTCCTTGATTATTTCGACTGATGGTTGGAATATTTTCAGGCTTCCCATATAATTCATTGCTGGCATAATCGATCGCCTCGACCATAACAACTTGTTCATCAGATAAATTAGAGAATACTTTTCTGATCTCATAGGTATGGTCATTGATTATGCTAATCTCGTTTTGTACCTGTTTGATACCTTCGCTGAAGTATAAACTCATAACAATTTCTTGATTACATTTAAGAAAATCATTTTTAGTTGTTTTTTGTTTCATTTGCGAACCATCCCATACCCACTCTGACAAATATTTCTGCTCGTTGTTCTGAAACACTTCCATCTTCACAAGGTACGGTAGGAAGTTATCAAGTTTCAGTTCTTCAGTATGTGATTTGCCGTATCCTTTATCCCATACTGAATATTTATTTAGTTTGTTGTCCTCATCAATCAAACTTCCGTCTGTTGATTTTGCCTTGTTTACGATAAACCAAGTTTTGATGTTTTCAGTTGCTCTTTGCTCATTGGTTAAATCTGACCATTGTTTTGTAAATTTAGCCTGCCACTTACTATTTGGACCTATTGTCCATGCCCCGGAAGTGATACCTGTATAAACAAAATCATTATTTATTCCTTCAGGCGCTACCATCATCACATCTTCAGTCTGCTCCATTTCGCAGTCAAACAACGCAGTAATTTTTGTTCCGCCAGATGTTACTGTCCAAATCGGTCTATCTGGATCAAGCGGTGTTGGATTAAGACCGTTATACGTGTTTTTGTAATATTCTCCCATTGTCGGTCCTTGTGTGTAATCATCATCATATTTCCATTCCGTAATAGTATATCCGGCATCACCCTCCAGCTTGAAATACTTTATAATCGGCGCATCTTTTAAATGTAAGTAATAAAGATGTTTATCATGATAGTTTGTATCCAAATCCCCTTTTAATGGTGGTACTGTATGGCAAGCATATTCTATTTTCCCTTGTATAACATTCGTTACAACAAGCGTATGGAAATACTCTTCTTGAGGAGTACCGAGATTTTTAATCCATATTATTATATCACCAGGTCCAATCCCAGGCATGTATTTATCCTGTCCGACAAATCTATATCCTTTTTCTTCTGCTAAGCCGGAATTGATCAGCCACCAGGCCAAGTCCCGAGCCTGCTCAAATGTATAACCATTGCCTTGTTTATAATTTATTGTTGGGCCTCCTGCAGCAAACGATTTATCACATATCAAATTGCCCGCAATAACACACTGTGAACCAAAATTTGCGCAATCTTCATCCTTAACTTCAAACCATTGTGAATTTGGTATCGAATAGAATTTATTAGCATAAGCAACAGCTGCATTTCTATCATATCCATAAGATAAAATAGTAATAAAATTTCCTATTAACAATATAACGAACGCTAATATAGTTTTTATTTTCATGATTATTTCCCCTCCAAATTGTATTTTGTCCATTCTAAGTATATTTCCACAGCATTCTTTTCCTCTTTATTGAATATTTCATTGTTTTTTAATTTATCGTATAATCTTACATAAATATCACTTATAGATTTATTTTCACCAAGTCTTGATAAAAAATATAATGATAATGCCTGACCAACCGGATTATTATCGTATTGTAATGTACGAAAAAGCATTTCTTTTGCATCAGGATCATTTTTAAAATCATATTGTCCAACTGATACAGGATATCCATTTTTTACAACTTCCTCATAAATATCATAAGCTCTCTCTTTATAACTAATCCGGTACAACGCGCTTCCGCAGGCTGCCCTTATTTCAAGTTCAGTCTCAGTTTGTAATATTCTTTCAAAGATATCCTTATGTTCTTTCTTACGATGCAAGCTTAATGCTCGAATGGCCTCTGATTTGTAGATGGTGTCTGTAATAGACTCATCCTGAATAAAGGAAATTAATATATTAATGGCCTGATTGTTTCTCGGTTTCTCGATAATTTTATCAATCCTTTCAGTACTAGAATGCTTTATTTTTGGGATTAACTCTTTACAAATGATTGCTCCCTTTAAAACAATGTCTTTATCTTGACGTATTGCTTGATTTATAAAATCAATATCGTCTTGGGAAAATTCATTCTTTCTTATTATTTCTGAGGACTTATTTTCGACAGCCATTATCTGATTAATATCTTTTGAAGCAAATTCCCATTGTTTTATTGAAGTATTACTTTTACATATATAGATAATTATTACTGTAATGATTATCATCGTAACAACTATACTAACAATTAAATTTTTCATAATATGCCCCCTGTCTTGACTCGGGATAATTTTTGAATAATTCTCGGCGCAAAACCGATAACCGAATACCTTGTTTCTTGCCTCTTGCTTCGGCCAACCACAATGTACCCATATGAAAAGTTAAAAGTTAAGAAAAACATCTCTCTCACTTTTAGCTTTTAACTTTTTATCCAGCTATAACTAAGTGGACACATTCCAATTATATGGTAACCCGATTATACTTAATTTATGTTTGTTAGCCAAATCAATGGAGTCTTCTCTCTGAAAAAATAAAGATTTTAAAGATTCAATAGCGATACAACTTGCTTTATTTTCTATAGCT
>JBFMHD010000276.1:0-3158 GCA_040752395.1 Candidatus Hydrogenedentota bacterium | reverse complement strand
ACTTTCATAAATTTCTTAATCAATATGTATGGAGTATTTATGAACTGGCTTTTGTGTTAATCGAAGTCATTATAAAAACATTGAATATAAAAGAACCACTAACCTTTGCACTTGACGATACACTCATAGGGAAAAAGGGTAAACATATTTTTGGTTGTGGTATACATTTCAATCATTCTGCAAAACAGAATGAATCAAAATATATTTATGGTCATAACTGGGTTTTTATATCACTTATTCATTTTTCAACTCTTGTCTCTAAATGGCTTTGTTTTCCTATCCTTGCTCAACTTTACATCCCACAGAAATATAAACCATATAATAAAGAACATATATCTCGGATAGATATAGCTATACAAATATTGCGAAAGATAAAGGAACGAATAAAGTCTTATTTTATTATAGTTGCAGACGCTTTCTATGCTAAAGAAGCTTTATTAAAACACTGTATCTCCAATGGTATTATTTTTATAAGTCGGTTAAGAATTGATGCTGTTCTTTATCCTAAATGTAGAAAACGAGGCAGACCTCGTAAATATGGGATACGGTTGCCATCATTGATGGAATCATCAAAACGAGTATCATTATTTAAAAGGTATACGTTATTTTTATATGGTAAAAAAGTTACTATCTCGTTGCAGACATTTACAGCATATTGGAAACCAGCTGCTTCGATAATACGAGTACTCATTGTAAAATATCCGAACAAGAAAGGGATTACTTGTTTCTTCTGCACTGAAAGTAGCAGATTCAGGAAATAAGGAGGTTTCTTTTGGAAATACTTTTGGACGTTATCAGTGTTGAAGCGCAAAAAGATAATACGCTGTTATTATTGTTCGAGAATGGGGAACGGCGACGATTTAATATGAAACCACTGCTTGATAAAAAACCATTTTTTAAGTTGAAAGAACCCGCCATATTTATGAAAGCTGCGATTGATTACGGTACGGTTGTTTGGCCGGGAGGCATTGATATTGCGCCTGAAACACTCTGGGACAAATCCGACCCTGTTTAGTAAAAACAAAAATACGAAATCTGTCTTATGAAAAAAAATCAAAGTGGGTTGACACTGGTTTATACTGTTCCCCTGAAACGTGAGACACTTTAAAGGGGAGAAAAAGAGGCACAAAGTAACTTTCTCTAATGGGGGGTAGAGCGCAAACCGTACTTATGGAGACTCCTTTTGTAGATTAAAACTATACACTTTGGTATAGGTGTGGGGTAAATTTTACCTTATAATGTAAGAAAAATTATCCTTTTTTATGATAATATAGCAATGATCTTTTTTATTATCAAGTAAAATTTTTGTGGTATGTATCTTGCTTATAAAATAATCGAAGATTGTAGAGCTGGGGTTAAACCCCGGCAAGGATAAAAGGTATTTTTATGAAAATTATAATTATCATTTATCTGACTACAATTCTCTTCATAATACCAAAAATAGCATTCCCTGCGATACTATGAGCAGCTAAACATCGATTACAAAAAACAAAAATGTTTTTTCTTGCCTAAATCTATCTAATTCATTAGATATTAAATACAATATAACTGCGAATTCGATTTTAACTGTTTTTTGATAATTGCCGCATATAACCGATGAAAAATTCTTTTTTTAGAAGTATTAAAAAATGTAGTGAGCACCTTTAGGTGCGTAATATCTTTTTCAGCTGAATCTATTTTTGTAAGACAAATAGTATGAGAAGACTATATTTCATTCTTATATTCAGTATTTTTATGTACTCCTGCGCACCTTTTAAACCTTCTATCAAAAAGACCGTAGTATCTGATAGAATCGTTAAACTATCAAAAGAAATAAAATTTAATATAACTTACGAATCTAAATTAAAAGAAAAGAATAATGCTTTATCTGGCTGGTCATTTGTACTTGATCCTGGTCATGGTGGTAAAGAGCGCGGTGCTTTATCCCCTGTTGAAAATTTTGCAAGCGAGGCTGATTTAAATTTAGCAGTCGCTTTGTTTCTTGGCGGTATGCTCGAAGCAAGCGGAGCTAAAGTCTATTATACCCGAAAAGCTGATCTCCCTGTCTCAGATACTGATAATCTTAAAATCGAGCTAAAAACTCGCGCCTCGATAAGTAATACAATCCAACCCGATTTTTTTATCTCTATCCATCATAATGCAAGCTCAGATCAAACCATCAATAAAATCGAGGTTTATTATAAACTTTTTAACCAGGGATTATGCCCTACTCTATCAGACTATCTATCAACTGAGTTAAATAAACTATATCCTTCTCTACAACCTGTTGTCTTACCTGGTAATTTCTCGGTTCTTAGAAACACTAACAACGAATCCATCCTTATTGAAAATTGTTATCTTTCACATAAACCCACTGCTTTGTCTCTTGAAAAGATTACACTATTAAAAAAAGAAGCTGAGGCTATTTATAATGCTATCCTCGATTACTCTTATAATGGAAACCCTTTCATCTCTGTTTCGATTGACACAGTCCCCGAATATTCTATCACCATAAAAGACCATCTCCCGCTAAAAGAGGTCTCTTTTACTTTTTACAAAAATGAGCCTGTATATAAAACTACTTTATACCCTGATACAATTATGTGCAGACTCTTGCTTGAAGCTATAGATTACGATACCGCTATCGTCTCTGCGTTAAATATAAAAGACCGTGAAGCTGTAAATATATTCTATCATCCTGAATATAAATTAAGAACAGATACTATCCCTTTTGTGCTTATCATCTCAACTGATACTTCTTACGAAGCGGTTACTATAAAAGATTCTCATCTTATTATAAAATCTATTATTACTGAGTCAGATTTAGCCTCGTCACTTAAAATTATTGAGACTATTAAACCTGATTATGTGTTAGTCGTCATTAATGATAATAAATATAAAATAACACATTATTTTAGAAGCTCTGCGGGCTTAAAACTTGCTTCTTTCTTAAGTTCTGTTTTCGATGATTATACCTATTCAGCTGAAAGCCATTATTTATTAACCCATACTTCTATGACCGCGATTGTCATTCACACTGATCTACCCTCACAAAATCTATATCCTTTGTTATTTCGTTCCATCAAAGATTATTTAGCAGGTGACTATAAGCCTGATATAAAACCCGTGTTAAAAAAACCTCCAACCCCCAAACACCGTTTCTTTGATTGAGACCGTCT
>JBFMHD010000275.1:0-3164 GCA_040752395.1 Candidatus Hydrogenedentota bacterium | reverse complement strand
AGCCAAAAGCCCAAAGCCTGCTGAAAAGTCTTGAGTCTTGAGTCTTGAGTCTCGAGTCCTGTTTTGACTCACGACTTGCGACTTGTGACTCTTTTCATACTTTGTGCCTCTGTGCCTCTGTGCCTTTCCCTCCTGACCCTCGACTCTCGACTCTTTGACGCTCTTGCCTCTTGCCTCTTATCTACTCCCAGTGTCCCTTAATCCAGATACGTTTGGGTCCCTGTGGTGTTTCAATAACTTTATAATGACCTTCAATCCACTGAGAACCTTTTTTAATTTTAGCTGGCTTTGTAGTACCACATGATACTATGCTAAAAGAAAACATTAATAAAATTACCCAAATAAAAAATCTTCTCATACTTATCTCCTATTTATTTAGCTTCTCGACTCTTACGAGATGCGATACACCTCTTGTAGTAGCATGATATACGAAAATTTTATCATCTGCAAGAAGCTTAAGTTTATATCCTTTAACCCCGGCTTTAGATACCTCTGTCTCAAGGGTTTCATCTTTAAAATTTACCTCCTGAAAATATACAAGTGTTGGTTCTTCTCTCAATTCAAGAAAAATTATCAAATCTTTTTTACATCTATCTATGACTTTATTTGCTTCAGGTGTTCTTACATTGGCACTGGTGCCTTTTTCAATCTCTGGCAAAAATTTCTTTAAAAAGTTCCATGCCCTTGTGCCATCCCAGCAAAGTAAAGCAATGGCTTCATTATCATCACCAGGGTCGCAATACCCCACTTGAGCTTTATCAGGTAATAAAGGATAAAAAATCTTTAATGTTTTTGTATCATAACGGTCTTTTATATCTATTTCAATATACGGGTCACTGCTATCAAAAAGAGGCGGTCTGTAATCAGTATTAACAAACTCTCTCTTTTCGCCGTATTTTATCCTCTCTAACTCGTCCCTTATCTCTTGCAGACTATCTTTTTCAATAGGAACAGCTACTCTACCTACCTTGATTTTAGCAGCCTCAACCTCTTTATTTTTCATCTTGTTTTCTTTGCAGGCATTTAAAATTAATAGAGTAATAATAAAAAAAATTATGGCTCTCATTCTCGTCTTACTCCTCTGAAAAACATTGTAATTATAATAATATCAAGTAGAAGCAAGAAGCAAGATAACGGAAGAAGTGAGAAGTATCAGGACAGGGTACAGGCTACAGGCTACGGACTACAGCCAGCTGGAGCCAAAAGCCTGGAGTCTGAAAAGACCATAGTCTGTAGAAAATGGCAAAAGTCTTGACCTTTAATATAAACTATTATAAAAAAATATCAAGGATAAATTATTATGAAATTTTGCGTAATCTGCCAGTTCTCGGCGAAACTTTTTAATCTTGCTTCTTGCTTTTTGCTTCTTACCTCTTTGTTCTTAATTTCACCTGTTTATTCTAACCCCATCCTTATCGTTCCGAATCCATATAAACCAAATGATGGTAATAATGAAACAGGTAAACCCTATAATCCTGCTGATCCAACCTCAGGTATAATTTTTACCAATATCCCTTCAGGAACAACAATAAGAATTTTCGATGTCCGGGGTAAACAGGTTCGCAAAATATCCATTAATACAGCGGGTAATTTTCAATGGAATGTGTTTGATGATAAAAGTAATCCGGTTCCGAGCGGTTCATACACTGTAATAATTCGAACTACCACACAAAAATTAAGAAAAAGACTGATTATTATAAAATGACAATATTAAAGAATATTCTTGTTTCTATTTTATCTCTCTTTATCATAAAGCAGACTGGATTATGTGCAGATTTTGGCTGTGCTTTCTTACTGCTCCCAACTAATGCTCGTGAATCAGCGCTCAGTAACAGCTTAACAACTATCGCAAGTGGCATCGAATCTTTAAATTCTAATCCTGCATTACTCTCAAATGTAAAACTAAATGAGATCGGGTTTACCGGTTCCCTGCTTTTTGATGGCAGAGATTATTCAACGATATCCTGGTCGAGACCATTTGAAAGAGGTGGTTTTGGTCTCGAAGTCATATATCTTGATCTTGGCGATGTCGAAAAAACAAATTTAAGTAGCGGTCTTGCCGGCATTACATCCGGGAAAGCCCAGGCAAATGATCTGGGGTTTCAGTTTGGTTACGGATTTAAGTGGCTGTATGGTTTATCATTGGGTGGCAGTATGAAATTTTTTAGTGAAAAACTTGATAATGAGCGTGCTTCGAGTGTAAACATAAACGCAGGTCTTTTGTATACAACCCCTGTTGAAAATCTTTTACTTGGTGCTACTTTAAAAAATATAGGAAGACGCATACATTTTGAAGATATTAAAGAGAAACAGCCGCTGGCACTTGATTTAGGCGCATCATATACATTTCTTAATAATAATTTAACTATCGCAGCTGATCTTGTTAAAAATAGGTCTGAGGAATTTTCTGCCCAATTAGGTTTTGAAGCAAGAGTTATGGATAAAATTTTTCTACGATTGGGGTTTGATTCAAAGAATGAGGCAAAAGAAAATATCTCAGTGGGTTTCGGCGTTGATATCGATGCATTCAGAGTTGATTATTCTATTGTTCCTGAGGATGAGTTCTCATCTGAACATTTTTTGACTCTACGTTATAATTTTTCTCTACCTGAGCCTGAAAAACCTATCCCTAAATATACACTGCAATATTATTTATCGCGTGCAAAGAAACGCATTCATCGAGGCTGGTATAAACTTGCGCTTAAAGACGTGATAAGAGCTATGGATATAAATCCTATGAATGACGAAGCCTTAAATCTATCAATCCGGCTCCGTAAAGTCATCAAAATTATGGAACATAGATAATCTCAAATTGATCTACCTTTTCTAATACATATAAGGTCATAAATCGTATATACTACATTATTATATAGATTAAATTGGGTGGATAAAGGGCGAGCGTTTTTGGGGAAAGTTTCCTAATTAGCAAAATTGTTCGATTTTTTATTATTCAGGTTCACTGATTAATAAAACGATGAAACGAAATAACCGTTATCTCATAATGCCATGCGCGGAAACATTTTTATATAGGAAAATCGATCGTAAGAAGCACATGTAAATCCTCTTATCTTTAAGCAATCTTACTACTTCTTTATGCTTATGTTCTTTCTTAGCTATAAATGCCTTAAACCCCAACGTATCAATCATTATCATTTATTATATAA
>JBFMHD010000274.1:0-3171 GCA_040752395.1 Candidatus Hydrogenedentota bacterium | reverse complement strand
AGAGGTATCAGGACAGGCTACAGGCTACGGACTACAGCCGGCTGGAGCCAAAAGCCCAGAGCCTGCTGAAAAGTCTTGAGTCTTGAGTCTCGAGTCCTGTTTTGACTCACGACTTGCGACTCACGACTCTTTTCATATCATCTTTAGTTTTTCATCCTTTGTGTAGAGCACAAAAACGCAATAACCCAAGAACCCAATAACCCAAGAACCCAAGAACCCAAGAACCAAATAGTGTAGAGCGCGACCCGCACTCATGTTGACTCCTTCTGTAAATATTATTTTTTCTTTGATAGATGAAAAGCTGTTGGGTATTTCATAAATTAACAAACAACTTCAGTCTCTGAAACGCTTTCTTCTTTTCAGTATATTCAATCTTTGCGCTATTTATACATTCTTTTAAATAATGTATAGAATTATCATATACTTCTCTGTTTACAGGATACGGATACCCGTCTTTACCGCCGTGAGCAAAACTGTAACGTGCCGGGTCTTTGTAACTTGCTTTTGTTCCATATATAAGCTCAGCTATCAAAGCCAGAGCCCTGACTGTTTTTGGTCCTACTCCCTGTAATCCAAGCAAACTCTCATAATTTTCGGGCTTCTGTTCATAAGTGGATACCAATATCTTTTGCAACCTCTTACTGTTTATGTCATCTATTGTTATTTCATGTCTCTGTGGTAAAGTAAGACTCAAAACTTTTGATACCTCTTTTGTTAGTTTTTCAGGGTGTATGTTAGCAATTTCTACGGATTTATCTCTCGAGCCGATACTCTCAGCAGCCACCATATTAAGTGAAGGTTTCCGTAAATCACAGCATACAGCGTTATGCGGTTCATTCACAAAACTATAGAGGGTATCAGAGAACCAATGATACCTTCGAGCATAACAGTTATTCTCGTTCATACCCTGTTGTACAACACACCATCTGCCTTGTGTGGTAAATATAAAACAATGATGGTACAACTGGTAACCATCCTGCACAGCGGAGTTGTCAACCTTGGCTGAGAGTTTGCTTGCATAAACCAGTGGTCTGCTGTCAATACCCAGTATAGAACAATAGTTTTCTATCTCTTGTGGAGTTTTTCTTGAAGTTTTACCTTTACCTCCAGCAACATAAATCCCGAGTTCCTTATTTATATCCTTCAGACCCTGTTTCACAGCGCCACACACGGTTGTTGTAATACCACTCGAATGCCAGTCGAACCCGAGAACGCAACCAAACGCTTGAAACCAGAACGGGTCAGACAATCTTCTTAGCAGTTCCTCAGGCGAAAAATCGGTAACAATAACTTTTACAATCTCTTTTGCCAGCCTGACCATACGGTCAAACAGCCATCTCGGTGCATACCCGTTATGCAATGGCAGATTCGCTATACCTCGTCTCATAGCAAGGTCAATATATCAAGCATTTAATTTTTAACAAGGGATTTATTTCATCTTTACTACGGCTCTTGCGACCCTCACTACTTTTGTCGTTTCGCTTCAATTGTAAATTACAAATTGCAAATATTAAATTGCAAATTTATTTGCTTACTACGGGTCTTGTGACCCTCACTACGTCATTTTTTCATTCATTTTGCAATCTCCAATTTCCAATCTTCAATTTCGAATATCTTGCCTCTTGCCTTTTGCTTCTACTTGATATTATTATAGTTGCGAAGTTTTTCAGAAGAAATCTCAAAAAAAATGCTTGACAGTATTTATTTTTTAAATAGGCAGGATAAAAGCTATGAAGAAAAAATTAATTATATTCATATTTTGTTTTTTAGTACAGGTACTACTGCTTTATGCAGAAGAAAGTGATACCAGGAAATTAAGACCCGAGATATTGCATAGATTAAAACTTCAAGAGGGCAAACATAATCTTGCTTCCATAGGTACTATAGAGCGACAGACTTATGAAGTTGCTACACCTGTTCAGGTTGTTGGTGTTCGTGGGGCTGATGAATTGAAACTCGAGAAAGAACAAACGATAGATGATTTAGTAGTAGATCTTGAATACATAGTTTTTAGTGATGAAGAGATAGATGCGTTTATAGAAACTGGCAGATTGAATAAATGTGAAGGAGAAAAAGAAGACAAAAGAAAGTACAGAGTAGCTAAATGGCTGACAAGCGAGGAAGAAGAAATCCAGACAGGTGAAGCAACGGCTCAAGTCTTAATCAATACCTTTAAAAAACAAAACAGATATTGTTCCTGTAAAATATTAAAAACCTACCCTGTGGTTTTTAATGATAATGAATTTTCTAACCTCGATATACATCTTGCCAGAATTTATTATCTTAATTTATTACTCCAGACGATTGCAGAAATTACCACAAGACCTGAATTAAAATACAAAATAGATATTTTCTACGATGAAAAAGTGAATGCGTTTACAACAACTTCAGGATATATGTTTATCTCTGAAGAATTTTTGAATATATTAGAAAACGAGGATGAACTTGCAGCTGTATTATGTCATGAAATCTCACATATAACATTAAGACATCATAGCAGAGGTGAGGCAAAGAAAGAGATGGTTGACGGTGTTATGGGTTTTGCGTTGGAGGATGAGGCTTTTAAATATAAAATAGCAGGGGAGGTGTTAAATAAAACACTGATTAAAAATAGTTTTAGTCGGGCTGATGAATATGAGGCTGATAAACAGGCTGTTACTTATTTGATTAATTTAGGCTATAATCCGTATCATTTTATTTCAGTTTTAGAAAAATTTGAGAATACCAAAAGAATAAAAAACAAGATAATTGGCTCGTTTTTGAATAACCACCCAGAACCACAAAACCGTATAGATAGAATAAAAAAATTATTAGAAGATTATGATGAAAATAGTGTTGATAAAGATGGTTTCGAGATAAGAAGAACGAGGTTTGAGGGGTATATGAGATTCGGATATGAGATTCGACCAAAAAAAGATGGGGCAAGCACCAGGGGAGAAGAACAGGAAACCAGAACCAAAAATAAAAAAAATGCTGTTAAGAAATTAAAGGGCTTTCTGGGTGGCATACCATTACCATATTAGAAGCAAGATAACGAAAAAACTAAGAAGTGAGAAGTATCAGGACAGGCTACAGGCTACGGACTACAGCTGGCTGGAGCCCGAAGCCCGGAGCCTGAAGCCAACATATCATCCTTAGTTTTTCATACTTTGTGTAGAACGCAAACACGCA
>JBFMHD010000273.1:0-3243 GCA_040752395.1 Candidatus Hydrogenedentota bacterium | reverse complement strand
AGAGACCCTCAATAAAATCTATGGCTTTAGAATAGTGTGAACCCTGCCAGTAGATTTTTCCACAGCCGTTGCATTTGTAAAATATATCTATTATTATTAATTAATAGATTTCATTATGCGAACCTATATCAATAAGTATGATTTTATTCTTTTTAATCAAAAAATCAAGGCTTATGCGGTACGATATGTTTATTGAAACAGAATATAATTCTGAAAGTCTGCCTTTTAATTTATGGAGCCTTAGTGAGGGATGGAAAGGGTTTATTTCAAGTAGTTTCAAGGTTTTCTCGTACTGCTTTGTAATATCCGGGTGATGTTTTATAAAATTTTTAGCTCTTCTTGTATAGCTATTAGTATATATTATCTTAAACACGGGTTATTCTCTTAATATGCTGTTTCACGGATTCCACGACAAACCTACCTTTAGAGATATCGTTTTTAGACTCTAATAGCGCCACCTCTAATTCGCATTCTCTCAGATAATTATAAGTTTTAATAGGCAGTACCACAAATTCCGTTTTGCCTCTCACAGTAATTAAAGCCTCAGTGCCGTCAGAAGTTACCTTACTTAAAAGAGAAACACCTTTAGTCTTTAACTCATTCGCGGCTATAAGATTTTTCATTATAAATCACCCCTCTCATCTTAATAGTATTATTTATAATATCATAAACAGTACTCTATATTTTTGCAAGTATTATTTTAATCCACTTTTGGAAAGTATCCCGGACATCGTATACCACTAATAATTGATAAAGACTATGATTAAGTTTATTGATATAAGATCCAGCGTCTTTTCTTGTTTGTGTTTTTGTGTCTTTGCCACTTTAGAACATATGAAAAAATTGTAGCGAGCATTTGACCATTACCACCTTTAATAATATTTTTTTATACGTTTTTTAGTGCCTGATGATAGAAAGATTAAAGTGTATCAAAAAGGAGGAGGAGACGGTGTATGGTTGGGTCTGGTTGTTGATTCATTGAAGAGACCCTCAATAAAATCTATGGCTTTAGAATAGTGTGAACCCTGCCAGTAGATTTTTCCACAGCCGTTGCATTTGTAAAATATATCTATTGTTTGATATGTATATTCAGGTACTTTATCTTTTATTCTGTCTTTATTAATTGTATCTATGCTGCCATTACAGACAATACATCTTGTGAAAATATTATCTTTTTGAAACTTTATATTGAAATATTTTACAATCTCTTTGAACTGGTCTTTTGTTTCATTGGCTTTAACATAATAGTAAGGTGGCAGATTTTTTCTTATTAGAAATGCGGTATCTCGGGTAATGATTATTCTGTTTTCTTTCTTTGCGATAGCTAAAAGCCGCGCATCATCTATTTCAGGATAAAAGAGGGTATCAATCCCGATGACTCTTAACAAGCGGGCAGTCCGGCCCATCATCGCATCAACGATAAATTTAATTTCACTCATTTCATTTCTACATACTTTTAGTGATATACTGTGATATTTCCTTTTTTTACTTCTCACTTCTTTCGTTATCTTGTTTCTTGCTTCTAACTATAACTAAATAGTTACCTACTGTGTTGCTTTTAGAATAGTTTCACCTGTATAAAAGATACCTGCGATATTTCCTGTCATATAAGCAGCCAGACATCCAGCCCACATCCCTCTAAGCCCCAACCGTGCTAAATCGCTGCGTCTGCTTGGAGCTATACCACCTATACCACCAATCTGGATCGCTATAGAGGCAAAATTTGCGAAACCACATAATGAATACGTAGCAATAACTATTGAACGCGGATCAAGGGTTATATCAGGGTCAACTAAAACCTTTGCCAGATCAAGATACGCAATAAATTCTGTTAAGATAAGTTTCTCACCCAATAGTTTACCGATCTCAAAACAATCTGCAGTAGGGATACCTAATACCCAGGCTATAGGCCAGTGTATCCAGCCGAGGATCAGCTGTATTGTTAAATTTTCATAACCGAAAAAATTTCCTATTTTATTTACGCCAAAATTCAGCATAGCGATCAAAGCAACGAATGCGATAAGCATCGAGGCTACATTAAGAGCAAGTGTAAGTCCTGTGGATGCACCATTTGCTGCAGCGTCAATAATATTAACATCAGTAATTTTTAATTGCAGTTTGACCTCACCTTTGGTCAGTGGTTCTTCTTTTTCAGGCAAGATTATTTTAGCCATCACAAGAGCAGCAGGCGCAGATAGAACAGATGCTGATAAAAGATGACCTGCAATATTAGGGAAATAATCTTTTAACATCATCACATAAGCTCCCATAACCCCACCAGCAACAGTAGCGAACCCGCCAGACATAATACATAAAAGTTCAGAATCAGTCATTTTTTCCACATAAGGTTTTACGACAAGCGGTGCCTCTGTTTGACCAACAAAAATGTTTGCAGAAGCAGAAAGAGATTCAGCACCACTTGTACCCATAGTGTATGCCATTATCTTTGCAAAAAATAATACTATTTTCTGCATTATTCCTAAATAATACAAAACTGACATTAAGGACGAAAAAAATATAATCGTAGTTAATACCTGGAACGCAAAAAAGAAACCTAAACTTTGCGTGCCAGAACGGGTCTGACCTGGCGGAACACCAAGCGCATTAAAGACAAATACCGAACCCTCAACTGTAAAATCAAGTACTTTTACAATAGCGTCATTGAGTATCTCGAATACCCTTCGACCAGGAGACCAGTAAAGAACAATAAATGCAAAGAACAACTGTAGTATCACACCCCAGATAATTACCCTCCACGGTATCGTCCGTCTATCGTAGGATATAAGCCATGCAAGAAATATTATTACAACCAAACCAAATAATGAGATTAAATTGTGAATGTCCATAGTGTCCTCCTCTGAAAAACGCTGTAACTATAATAATATCAAGTAGAAGCAAGAAGCAAGATGCAAGATAACGAAAAAAGTAAGAAGTAAGAAGTGGGAAGTGAGAGGTATCAGGACGGGCTACAGGCTACGGACTACAGCCGGCTGGAGCCCGAAGCCCGGAGCCTGCTGAAAAGTCTTGAGTCTTGAGTCTCGAGTCCTGTTTTGACTCACGACTTGCGACTCACGACTCTTTTCATATCATCTTTAGTTTTTCATACGTTGTGTAGAGCGCGACCCGCGATGACGGATATATTCTATAATACCTGGCAGAATGGATATAAAAACTATCATAAGAATAACTAAACTAAAATGTCTTTTTACAAAAGGAATATTGCCAAAAAAATAACCACTATAA
>JBFMHD010000272.1:0-3289 GCA_040752395.1 Candidatus Hydrogenedentota bacterium | reverse complement strand
ATCACTAATTAATTTTTGATAGTTTATATCACTTCCCTGTGAACCATAAAAAATTAGAATCATTATTTAATACCTTGAAAATGGCTGCTTAAATGAAATCCATTGACTTATTTTCTGCTAAAGTATAATTTTAAACTTAAAAATATTTATAGTCAAGAAAAAATATTTTTTAAAACGGGAAGTTTACAGACATCGTATACCTCTTTAAGGGGTATACGATGTCCGGGATACTTTCCACAAAGTTTTTATGGTTAGGATTTACAGTTTTGGCAGAGTATGATAATAATAACAATTTAGTAAATAAATACATTTTAGGAAAGAATTTAGACGAAAGGATAGGATTAATAAATGGGAATAATTATTATTACTATTATTGTGATGGGATAAATTCAATTACAGAGATTTTAGATGAGAATGGGTCGGAAAAGAATAACCATCGATATAACTCGTAATTATCTCTTCCCTGAGGTCGCGACCGAGATCATATGCTATAATCAAATCATTATTTTTTATAAAAAGTGATTTAATGGTATTTTTTAATGCAAAGGCTCCAACAAAAAACATTCCAAGTATAGTGATGGGTATTAATAGTTCTAATAGTGTAATACCTTTCTGATGTTTGTGAATCTTTAAATCTTTCAAATTTTCAATTTTATATGCCAGATAAAACTTTTTCGTTTAACCATAAATTAATCAATGTTTCTAAAGAAATTCCTTTTTGCTTGGCAATTTTTTTAAGTTTTTCTAATAAAGAAGGTTTTACTAATACCGCCTGTGGTAATTTTTTCGATACTTTAATATCTTCTTGAATCGGCCGCAAATACTTTTCGTGATCACCGGCATCATAAGTATCCCAAAATTCAGAAGATTCTTTTATGTTTGTAAAATGTTCAGGAATAGGAACAATTCTTTTATTTTTTTCATAGAGCCTCCTTTCTTTTTTAGCCATATCTCTGGCACTTATTACAACTGCATCCTTGTTTTTCTTGTAAATAAAAAATTAGGTTCATTCGTAAAAAAGTTGGTAAAAGAGCCTTGGAATAATAGTATAATTACAATCGGCCGCCTCCCATACAATTTATTAATTTAAATTGCAACTTAATTACGAAAGACCCAAAAATTACATAATTAGAAAGCACCCTTAACTACATCTTTTATTATTTTATTATAACATAACGGTTTTCACTGAGTATTTACCGGGGACTAATACTCCGTGTGAGTGTTAGTTCTCTAACGAGATTTATTTAAGCAAAAAACGAATATAAAATACGATAAACTATGGCAGCAAAAAAAGCGGCAAAAGAAGGAGCCGCAACCCAGCCAATTAGAATAATCATTATTTTTTTCGCACTAACGGTTTTTATTCCTTTATATAGCCCAACACCGATTACAGCACCTACAATAGATTGAGATGTAGAGACCGGTACCCCTATAATGGAAAATAGATGTACTCCGAATGCTGCTGCCATCTGTGCAGAAAATGCAGTAGGTAAATCAAGTGGCGTAATATTTTTACCAACTGTTTCCGTAACCCGTTTACCGAATGTTAGCCCACCTACGGCAAGTGCAATTCCCCCCATAGTTGCAAGTGCCAATCCTTTTTCCGGGTATTTGTTTAAAAGTGGTCCAATAGCGTTCCCCACGTCATTAGCTCCAAGTGAATACGCAACATAACAAGCAGAGAGGATAACTAAAAACGCGACTGTCTTCTGCCAGTAAATGTTTCCATATCTACGTAGTAGGGTTAGCATCAAAAAGCATATTATCATAGATAAAATCATAGTAAGTATCGGACATAACACCCAACACCCAAGTATCTTTGTTAACACATTGATTTTAAAATATTGTGTTTGAAATCCGACTATTCCCAGCCCTACACCTGCTACTCCACCTACAATCGACTGTGACGTAGAAACTGGTAAACTAAAGAAGGTTGCTAAAGTAACAAAGAACCCGGCAGATAGAAGTGCCACAAATATGGCAAGGTCCGGAAGTTTCCCTTTCGGGAAATATTTCTCATGGTCTTTCGGTTTTTTCTTTTCTAATTCCGAGTATATCGTTTTCCTAAGTGATTCTGTTTTTTGAACTAAAGTATTGTATTCTTCGGAATTTTTATCCGTACATTTTTCAAGCTCGGTCTCAAGGTTTTTAAGTTTTTTCCATTTATCCCCTGATACGTAGGATTTAGGATCACTAATGATAATCCCTTTTCCGATTGTTTTCATTACATAGTGTCCCTGTAGCACGGAACCAATAAATACAAATATTGCCATCAAGATTATTGCCTTTTTGTAGCTAATAATCCCACCTCCTACGGAAGTACCAATGCAATTAGCTGCATCATTTGCACCGATGTTCCACCCAACATAGAAACCGGCAATCACCAATATTATAGTTATCAATATATCCATAATTACTCCTCAACATTTGTAATTTTTAATCATCGTAATTCTATCTTTTACATAAGTTATAACCGCATCGTTTCTTTTAGAATCGAAATCCAATTTGTGCAAGATTAAAACGTCATACATAGATGGTAAATTGCTCTATTAAGAGTGGGAAACAGTTTTTTCGCATACTCAATTTAAATATTACTAATCTTGCAAATGGTCATACGACCTGCTTGGTAATAATTAGCATACAGCGATCTGCACAATTCTCGATTTGGTCTGCTACACCCGATATTTCAGTAAAAAAATTTTTGAGCTGCCGCTTTTGAGAGAGATCAAGTTCCTTATTAGCAAAAATCAAACGTTTCGCTTTCCACTCGATCGAATCCGCTTCCTGCTCAAGTTTCGAGACATTTGCAGCACCATCCATAACAATCTTTTTGTTTTGCAGAATATTATCTATTACTACTTCTAATTCTTTAAAACAGTTTATTACAGTATCACATAGAGATCTCATATGCCCTTTTATATTGTCCGGTACGTTTGGACATTCAAGAGCCAACTCCTGAGCCACATTTTTAGCCCGGTTTGCAATCTTATCTACCATGTCTGCTAATTGGATAAAATCACCACGATAAAATGGAAGGAATGCCCCTTCATTTAATTTAATCTGTATCTTTCGACGTATCTCGTCTGCTTCGTGTTCTTTAAGATGGGTAGCGAACGAAAGCTCATGACAGTGTTCCCCAGCATTTTTAAGAAAATCGTCTATTTCTTTTTTAAATTCTTGCAGACATTCCATTACCTTGTCATAATGTTGCTGTAAAAGAACATTAACTTCCTTTTCTTTCTTGGCAAAAATCATAGGTTTTACCTCCGTAAGCTGATTTTTTTTATAT
>JBFMHD010000271.1:0-3304 GCA_040752395.1 Candidatus Hydrogenedentota bacterium | reverse complement strand
TCAAAGGGCTCCGGCGGCACGGGAAAAGTTTATATAGATGAATTAGAGTTACATACTTTATCTGAAAAAGAAGTAGCTGCCGGTTTTAAAATAACAGCTAAAGCATCTTCTATTCAGGAAGAAGCACATAAAGCAGAGTACGCAGTCGATAATAATAAGCAAACAAGATGGTCCAGTCAATTTTCTGATGACCAGTGGCTTGAAATTGATTTTGGTGAAATAAAAGAAATGATAGGTTTAACCTTATTCTGGGAAACTGCTTATGGAAAATCTTATGAGATTTCACTTTCCAGTGATGGCAAAAATTGGGAAACAGTTTATAGTACAACAGACGGTGATGGTTGCACAGATGATATTTATTTTAAAAAAAGAAAGGCGAGGTATATAAAAATATATGGAAAAGAGAGAGGCACAGGCTGGGGTTATTCATTATGGGAAGTAGTTTTGAAATATCCAGAAGAGCAACCTGTTATAAGCGCTTCTTCATTTTTAGAAGACAATAAGCCAGAGAATATATTTGATGGAGATATGAAAACAGAATGGATAACCAAACCAGAAGAGATTCAATGGATAGAAGTTGATTTGCGGAAGATAAAAGAAATCGGGGGCTTGTTTTTATACTGGAACGAAAGTTTTGCCAGGACTTATGAGATATGGGCATCAAACAATAGAAAAGAATGGAGCAAAGTTTATTCCATATCAAATGGAAATGGCGAATGCGATATGATATATATTGATAAAATACCCGTTCAATTTATTAAAATTGAATTGAAAGAAAGTGCAAATAAAAAAGGATATGGACTAAAAGAGATTACTCTTAAAGGCCCAGATGAATTTTTAACAACCCAGAAATATTATGAAACTTCCGCTATTGAATCTCCAAAAGGTTATTTTCCACGATGGGTGTATAAAGAGCAGGGCTTCTGGACTGTTGTTGGTATGGATGAAGATTTTAAAGAAAGCCTTTTTTGTGAGGACGGCTCTCTGGAACCTTATAAAAGTTTTTCTATAATTCCATTTTTGTATATAGACAATAAACTTATTACCTGGGCAGATGTAGAGTTATCTCAATCACTTGAGAAAGATTATATACCAGTTCCTACTGTTCAGTGGAAATATAAAGATATTATTATGAACATCAAACCGTTTGCTTATGGGAAGCCTGGTGAATCAACTATATATATATTGTATAAAATTGAAAATAAAAGTAAAAAAAGTATTAAAGGTAAACTTTTTTTAACAGTTCGTCCATTTGAAATAAATCCTCCATGGCAATGGGGTGGATTACATAAGATTTATAATATCAAATATACAGAAAAAAATATTATAGAAGTTGATAAATTTAAAATATATCCTTTAACTGAAGGATTTGAATTTGGTTGTTGCAATTTTAAAGATCGTGATATAGTTTATAGTATAGAAAAAGGCAATCTACCAGAAAAAAAGAGTATGCAGGATAAAAATGGATATGCCTCAGGTACATTGGAATATAAATATGAATTAAATCCAGATGCAAAGAAAGATTTTTTTGTTGCCATTCCTTTATATGAAAATTCATCTGTGATAAAAGATTTTTCCCAGATAAATAAGATGCTGAACGAAACTATAAAGTTCTGGGAAACAAAATTAAATAAGATTGAAATAAATATTCCGGATACTGATATAGTGAATACATTAAAAGCAAATCTTGCCTATATTTTAATTAACAAAGATGGACCGGCAATCCAACCTGGCTCAAGATGTTATGAGGCAGCCTGGATGAGAGATGGAACTATGACTGCTCTGGCTCTTTTAAGAATGGGTTTTACAAAAGAAATTAAGGAATATATTGACTGGTATTCCAAATTTCTTTATAAAGATGGTAGAGTCCCTGCTATTGTTATTATTAACCGTAATAACGAAATAAATCCTGTTAAAGAGTATGATAGTCAGGGCCAACTTATATTTGCTATTCTTAATTACTATTACTTTACAAAAGATAAAAATTTCCTAGAAGAGAAATTACCTGTTGTAATTCAGGTATTAAAATATCTTGAATATTTAAGGGATATGCGACTAACAGATGAATATAAAAATAACCCGGAACTTTATGGAATATTGCCCAACTCAGTAAGTCATGAGGGTTATTATCCAGAACCGGGTAAGCATTCTTACTGGGACGATTTTTGGGCGTTAAAAGGCTGGAAGGATGCAAGACAAATTGCTGAAATTTTGGGTAGGGATGATTTATTGGATTGGATAAATAAGGAAGAGCAGGAACTGAGGGAATCTGTATATAATTCAATAAAATATGTAATGAAGAATAAAAAAATTGATTATATCCCTGGTTGTGCTGAGCTTGGCGATTTTGATGCGACATCAACTGCTATAGCAGTTATGTGTTGTGGTGAACTTGAATATTTACCACAAGTTCAACTTAAAAGGACATTTGATAAATATTTTGATGATGTATTAAAGAGATTAGAGCCTGACTGGAAAGGAGGTTTTACTCCTTATGAGATCCGCTCTGTCCAGGCTTTTCTTTTTATGAACCAGAAGGAAAAAGCATTAAAGTTAATAAAGTTTCTTTTAAGCTGTCGGAGACCCACGAACTGGAACCATTGGGCAGAAGTAGTTTATAGTCCTCCCAGACAAGGCTGTTATATCGGTGATATGCCTCATACCTGGGTTGGTTCTGGATACATAAACACTGCGATAAGTTTGTTTGTATTTGAAAAAGATGAGTCATTAATTTTAGGTGCTGGGATTGATGAAGAATGGCTTGAGAGAAAAGAAGGTGTTTCAGTAAAGAATATGCCAACCTATTTTGGAAAGATAAGTTATTCTGTTACAAAAGAGGATGAAAAATTAAAAATTATTATAACAGGTGATGCAAAACCTGATAAGGGTTTTGTATTAAAATCACCTTTTTTAAAAAAGAAAATCAATAAAGTAAAAATTAATAACAGGGAATGGAAAAATTTTTCAGAGAGTGAAGTGTCGTTTGATAAGTTACCTGCAGAGATTGAGATAAATTAGTATTCCCTCAGAAGGTGTGAAAAAATTAGACTTTTTCAGAAAACAGGGGCTGATAATAAAAGAGTTGCTCGGTATTAATGTTTATTCCCAAGTTGATAGGTGTAATTGCCTGCTATACACATCCGGTAATTCATACCACGAATCCCATTGGCTTTGAGCCCACTTAATACTCGCACCATATGCGTATCTGATACTCTACCACCAAAATATTTCTGTACCCATGGTAACCGTAACTGCTCGTCAATCTCAAGCAAACTGCCAGCCCCGTTTAAAGGTAGAAACATAA
>JBFMHD010000270.1:0-3305 GCA_040752395.1 Candidatus Hydrogenedentota bacterium | reverse complement strand
TACTTTAGCAGAAAATAAGTCAATGGATTTCATTTAAGCAGCCATTTTCAAGGTATTAAATAATGATTCTAATTTTTTATGGTTCACAGGGAAGTGATATAAACTATCAAAAATTAATTAGTGATTTGAATACTTGTCAAAATTCTTTGGTGGTTGTATACTTTGCTGTGTAGTAAACATTGAAGTTTCCTCGGTATAGTGTTGATTATTTAATTGTAGTCAATATTATACGGGGGCTTTTTATTTTTTCAAGGTAAAATGTGCGAAAGTATAGTGTATATTAATTAAACTATTTTAATAATGGGGGTCAAGATGAAATCTAATTTTAACATTCTGATTGTAGATGACGAGATAGCCATAAGGGAATATTTTAAATTACTATTCAAGAAAGAGGGATATAATGTTCAGCAAGCTTGTGATGGGAAAGAAGCATTAAGGATATTTGAAGCCATAAGACATGATCTGGTTTTTACTGATATTTCGATGCCTGGTATGAGCGGTATGGAGCTACTTAAAAAAATCAAAATAATTTCACCTAATACAAATGTTATTTTAGTTACCGGGTTTTCTTCGATAGAAAGTGCTGTAGAAGCAATGAAACTTGGGGCTGACGATTATCTAACAAAACCTCTAAATAGAGTTGAGGTGTTAAAACTCGTAGAGAGGATATATAAAACCAAGAATTTACATGAGCGTACTGAACAGTTAAAACAGGTTATTCTCAGGTACGAGAGGCCTGAGATAATAGGATCAAGTAATACTATAAAGAAGGTGTTGGAAGAGATAAGGACAGTAGCAGCCTCGAATGTAGCAGTATTAATCACTGGTGAAAGCGGTACAGGTAAAGAACTTGTATCGCGTGCTATACATGATTTGAGTAACCGAAGAAACGAGCCATTTATACCTATTAACTGTGCTGCTGTACCCAAAGAGTTATTAGAGAGCGAGTTTTTTGGGTATGAGAAAGGTGCGTTTTCCGGTGCGCTTTCCAGAAAATATGGACTTTTTGAGATAGCTAATAAAGGTACTCTATTTCTTGATGAGATAGCTGAAATGCCACCTGAACTTCAATCAAAAATTTTAAGAGCCATAGAAACAAAGATGATACGCCGTGTCGGTGGAACTGAAGAGATCGAGATTGATATAAGGGTTATAAGCGCAACTAATAGAGATATTGAACAAGAAATTAATAAAAAGAGGTTCAAGGAAGACCTCTATTATAGGTTAGCTACATTTATAATCCATATCCCGCCAATCAGAGAAAGAAGAGAAGATATACCATTACTTATTAACAATTATATAAAAAAGAAAAGTATAACAAATAAAAAGATATCTAAGGAGACAGTTGAGGTGCTTAAGTGGTATGATTGGCCGGGGAATGTGCGTGAGTTGGAAAACGTTCTTGAAAGAATGATCCTTATATCAGCGGATGGTGATATAGAGCTCAAACATCTGCCCTCAGAGATAAAAGAGAGGAAAGATAAAAAAAAGATACAAACTAAAGAAAATAACAATATAGAAAAATATTTATCGCTTGAAAACCTTGAAAAAGAATATATCTATAAGGTATATAACCAGTGTAAGAAAGATAAGAGACTAACAGCAGAGATTTTAGGTATAGGATTAGCTACATTGTATAGAAAATTACAGAGATATAAAATTGAATAACTGAGAAAAAGTATATTTAAGATTGGTTACGGATTATTATGTCATTAATAACTTTAAGTATCGATTTTCTTAACGTACTTGAGGTTATTGGCTTACCAAGAATGTAATCCACGTTTGATGGAAGATCGTCTTCAGCTTTCATTATCTCGCCGAAACCGGTTAAAAGTATAATCGGTGTTGTGGGTGATAACCTTTTGATTTTTCCTGCTAACTGGTCACCACTCATTTTAGGCATAGCCCTGTCTGTTATAACAAGATCATATTTTTTGATTTTAAAGTGTTGCAGTGCAGAGTATCCGTTATTCATATCATCAACACTATGCCCCATGATTTTAAGATATTTTGTTATTATTTTACGTACGCCCGGGTTATCGTCTATAACAAGAATATTCATAGGGGTCATTATATCTTTTAATTCTTTATCTGGGGACTCATATACCTCTTTAGAAATAACAGGTAGCTTAATCAAAAAAGTTGTGCCTTTACCCTTTTCACTCTCAACCTCGATTCTGCCATTGTATCTTGTTATAATACCAAAAACCACAGATAACCCAAGTCCAGAACCCTTATCACTTTTAGTAGTAAAGAACGGATCAAAACAGTGGTCACAAACTTCTTTGCTCATACCAATACCGGTATCCCTTACACTTATTGTAATAGTATTATCTTTTTTGCATGCAGTAGTAGTGATGAATATCTTACCCCCTGATGGCATGGCATCAACAGCATTAAAAATCAAGTTAATAAATACCTCGCGCATCTCTGATATATCACCATAAATTATGGGTATTTTATCTAATTTTGTTTTAATTGTTATGGTTATCCCCTTTGCCTCTACCTCCTCTTTCCATCGAGGTTTACTTATGAATATGGTATCTTTTATTATTTGATTAATGTCCAGTGGTTCAATAATCTCGTCTTTGTCACGTTTTGTGCGATAGAATTCTTTTAAGCGGTTTACTATATTTGCAGCATCGGTAGCTGCTGTGTATATAATTTTTAGATATTTTTTAAGATTCTTTCTATTTTCTCTATCATTTGGATTTATTAATAAAAGTTCAGTAAAACCCATAATTGTAGTTAATGCATTATTAAAATCATGTACTATACCGCTTGCCATCTGACCGAGGGATCTCAGATGTTCCTGCTGCGATATTTTCTCACGTGATGTTTTTAACTGGGCCAATGCCTCCTCAAGCTTTAGTTTTAATTCCATTAGAGCAATTGCATTAGCTTCTTCTTCTCGCATCTTGGATCCCTCCCTTAACCCCTTACTCCTAACCCCTGGAAAACTTGATTTGTTATAGTTAAGCATAAGATAAAGAAAATAAAGGAGGAGGTCAAGGAAAAATTTGATACTTCTGTATTCCCTCAGAACGTGTGAAAAAATTAGACTTTTTTAGAAAATGGGGACTGATAATAAAAAAGTTAGCAGGTATTAATGTTGATTATTTCACACGTTCTCAGTTATAGGTGGAGAAGAAGCGGGAAGTAAGATGGGATTGCTAAATTTTTATAGGCTAAAACTGGGTATAAAGATAGTCTTTTAAAAATATATCTATAAGCCCACCTAAAAAACCATACCAGCATAATATAACTAAAATACTAATAACGAATCCGAATTCCTGAGATAAAAT
>JBFMHD010000027.1:0-17824 GCA_040752395.1 Candidatus Hydrogenedentota bacterium | reverse complement strand
GAAGCAAGATAACGGAAAGAAAGATAACGAAAGAGGCAAGAAGCAAGAGGCAAGAAAACGTCTGAATCTGGTTTTTCAGGCTTTGTGTAGCGGTGCAACGCACCGCATGATGACTCCTCTGAAAAACGCTGTAACTCTAATAATTCGGGGGACAGGCTAGAGGCTACGGACTACAGCCGGCTGGAGACAAAAGCCCGAAGCCCGAGGCCTGTAGTCCGTAACGCAGACTAACATATCCGCGGTAATAATTCGCCAACAGGGAAAGGTACTATACGTGTGCTGCCAATAGCTGTATGAAGAATAACAACAGGTTTCTCTTTTTTTGATATCCTGCCGATAACATCCGCTTCCTCAGTCAATCTATGTTTTTTTAATATATCCAGGGTTTTATCTTTTTCTTTCTCTTTTATAACGATAACCATTTTTCCTTCATTCGCTAAATTTAAATAATCAAGTCCAGTAAGCTCACAAAACCCTACCACCTCTTTTCTAACCGGTACATTTTTTTCAAATATCTCAATGCGTGAATCTGAACTTAACACAAGTTCATTTAAGACCGAGGCGAGCCCTCCCCGTGTCGGGTCTCTTAAAAATTTGCAATCTATACCAGACTCGAATACTTCTAAAAATGGTTTATTAAGGGAAGCACAATCACTACTGATACCTGTTTTTATACCAAACTCTTCTCGTGCCTCTAATATCGCAACACTATGGTCACCTATTGTACCTGTAATTATTATTATATCGCCATCTTCTACTCGTGCCGGGTTGGGTCTATTTTTAAGTATCTGTTCTCCTATGCCTGTGGTGCATATAAAACATCCATCGCACTCGCCTCTTCTTACAACCTTCGTATCACCTGTAACAATTTCAACACCTGCCTCTTTAGCTGTATCTTTTATAGATTTTAGGATTTTAAAAAGTTCTTCTTCTAAAAATCCTTCTTCAATAACTAATGCGAGTGCTAAATATAAAGGTTTAGCACCACCTGTTATTAAATCATTTACAGTTCCACAGACTGAGAGTTTACCAATATCACCACCATTAAAGAATAAAGGTGTCACAACAAACATATCAGTTGTAAAATTATAATTCTTTTTTCCGGCTTTAAATGTAAAGCTATCTGTCTCCATAAATTTTTCAGGAATACCAAGTTTTTCACAGCCTATCTTATTCAGGAATTCATGCATTTTAGCGCCACCAGCACCGGTCTGTAAGGTAATCCGTGTTTCTTCAGTCATCTCGTGCCTCCATATTTATAATACGCTGCGCAGGTACCTTCCTGTGATACCATACACGCGCCAACAGGGTTCGCTGGTGTACATACCTCAGTGAATAATTTACAATCTATCGGTTTCTGTTTGCCTTTTAAGATATCACCACAGATACATAATTTATTTGTTTCTTCTTTTATCTCTTCTATCTTGAATCTCTCTTTTATATCATATATTTTATATCCTTCTCTTAACACCGTACCGCTGTGTGGAATCTTTCCCACACCGCGCCATATTGAGTCGCAGGAATCAAAAACCTCGGTCATTATCATTTTTGCTTTTTTATTGCCATCTTTCTTAACAGCCCGCGTATATTGAATCTCTGTTTTTATATCATTATTTCTAAGCAATTTAATTATAATTAATATTGACTCTAAAATATCAAGTGCTTCAAATCCTGATATAACACAGACTTTTTGATAATCCTTTGAGATAAATTCATAAGGTCTGGAACCTATGATAACACTAACATGTCCGGGACATAAAAAAGCATCTATATTCAGTTCTTTATCGCAAACAATGGCTTCCATTGCAGGTGGTATAAATTTGCCTGCAGAGATACAATAAAAATTCTTTATATTTTTTTCTTTTATACTTTTAATTGTCCAGGCTATCCCTGGTAAAGTTGTTTCAAACCCTACAACGAAAAATATAATATTTTTATCCGAGTTTTCTTCTGTTATTTTTACTATATCAAACGGAGAAAAAACAACCTTAAGATTATTATTTTTTGTTCTCTCTTTTTCGATGGAGGTTTTACTGCCCGGAACCCGCACCATATCCCCAAAAACAACTAAGATATTAGTTGGGTCCTGCATAAGCTGGATCGCTATGTCAATCATAGATACAGGGGTTACGCATACAGGGCATCCTGGACCTGATATCAGTTCAACATTTTGTGGCATCAGGTTATGTATGCCGAAACGCCGAATAGCCATAGTATGCGTTCCGCATACTTCCATAATCTTTACTTTTCTATCCAATTGATTAGCTACCTTTCTTATCTCTTCAACTATTTCTATCATCTTCTATACTCATAATCTTTTTTATATCGTTTATAGTTTTAATAGCTTCATCTTTGTCAAGTTTGTTTATGGCAAAACCAGCATGTAAAAGCACATAATCTCCGATTGTCACTGATTCAGCTAACAAATCAAGTAAACATTGGGTTCTGGCACCAAAGACCTCAACCGTAGCAATGTTATTTTTAATCTCTTCAACTTTGCCAATCACTGATAGACACATTGTATCCCTCTTTTATTAAATAGTAAAATATCTGTCCAAGTCCAAGACTTATATCAGTACAGCTTATCTTTTCTGAGATAAAAGCCAGATCATTTAATCCTTCTTTTAATAATTTGTTTTGGAAGACTCCGCCAGCTAAAGCACAATAATTACACTTTTCTTTTTCGGTAAGTAATTCAAAGATTTTCTGCGTAGCCTCAATTATAGTCTTATGAAACCGAAAAGCAACGTATTCTACAGCTAATTTGTCTCTCAAATCCTTGATGATACCTTCAATAATTCTATTTAACATCAAAACATACAATCCGTCAATACTTTCAATACCAAGCTCGTATGATTTTACTCCATCGGTTTTCGGGTCTATCTGAAAGCAGGATGCTATATTAGTAAGGTAGATAGCGGGTTCTGCTTCTTTTTCTGTAAATTCTTTATCAAACCCACATAAAACAGCTACAGCATCAAATAATCTGCCCATACTTGAGGTAAAAATTTTACTCTTACTTTTATGAATTATATTAAGTATAGCATCTATTTTACTTTTATCTACACCCTTGATTAAATGATTTATTGTAAAATCTATTAATTCCTTATCGAGTCTGTGTATAAGCGAGAGTGCACATCTATAAGGCGATTTAACAGCAAGGTCACCACCTACTAATTGAAATCTCTCGATACATCCTGATCTCTTAAATCCTTCTTTTGCACATTGAATAAATTCTCCACCCCAGATAGTATTATCAATGCCGTAACCAGTGCCGTCAAATACAGCACAGATTATTTTTTCTTTTTTTGTTTCAACTAAGGGTAGAGCGGCATGCGCAAAATGATGCGGGATCTCTATAATATTAAAGTTCTTAAAATTGTCTCTTATATAATTCGAGGTAAAATAAGCAGGATGTTTATCAATAAGAATAACTGTGTCTTTGTCTACTAATTCAGCCATCAAAAAAGTAAATCTATTCCAGCCTGAGATAGTAGAGATGTCATCCTCGATTTTATACTCTGTGATTCTATTATAATTTAACTTAAAAATATTAATCTTTATATCCCCGCCGACCCCAATTATTTTATTTCTTAATTTGGGAGTTATAGAAAGAAGCATAATCCGTATCCTATTAAAGCTTCGGTGAAATTTCTTAATCTCACCTCTAATTCGTAGCAGTTTCTTGCATCTTGCATATTTACTTCTTGCTTCTAAATTTTAATTCTCAAATAATGCCCATAATACAACGAACAGTATCCCGCGCTATAACGAGCTCTTCGTTTGTAGGTATAACAAAAATCATAACTTTTGAATGTTCATCACTTATGCAGGATTCGATCCCTAAGGCTTTGTTATTTTTTTCTTTATCTAATCTTATTCCCATAAACTCGAGTCCTTGTATTGATTTCTCTCTTATAATAGCTGCATTCTCTCCTATCCCACCTGTAAAAACTATGATATCAGCTCCTTCAAGCACACCCATATAAGCTGAGATATATCTCTTCAGTCTGTAACAGAAAATATCAACTGCGAGCCTTGCTCTGTAATTCCCTTCATTCATTGCTTTAAGTATTTCGCGTAAATCACTCGATATCCCGGAAACGCCGTAAAGACCGCTGTGTTTATTTAACAAAGTATCAGCTTCCTGAAGCGTAATCTCTTCGCGCGAGATTATATGCAATATAACAGCAGGGTCTAAATCACCTCCTCGAGTTCCCATTACAAGCCCCTCAACTGGCGTAAACCCCATAGAGGTATCAACTGATCTCCCTCTGTCAATGGCACAGATACTGCAACCATTCCCTAGATGTATGGTAATAATCTTAAATTTTTCACGTTTAGTCCCGAGGATACAGGCAACCCTGAATGAAACAAACCTGTGTGATGAACCATGAAAACCATACCTTCGTATTTTATATTTCTGATAAAAAACATAAGGTAACGCATATATGTATGCATAATCAGGCATTGTATGATGGAAGCCTGTATCAAAAATAGCTACATGCGGTGCTTTTCTGAAAATACTTTTCGCCACGCGGTAGCCTTTAAGGTTATGAGGGTTATGTAGCGGTGCAAACTCTATACAGTTTTCTATCTCTTTCTCAACTCTTTCATCAATCTTTACAGATGTAGAAAATATCTCGCCACCGTGAACTATCCTATGCCCCACTGCTTCAATATCTTCTACCCTGTCAAAGATTTTTGTTTCTTCGGTTGTAAGCATTCTTGCTATTTTATGTAGCGCATCCTGATGGTCAAATATAGATAAAGCGGTTTTATATACATCTTTACCCGGAACCTCATAAGTGATTAAAGTTCCTGGCAACCCTATTTTCTCTATCTGCCCTTTTACAAGTATTTTATCTTCATTTCGTTCGATTATATCAAGGTCAGTATCAATGACTGAAAATTTTATAGATGAACTGCCACAATTTAAAGTTAATACCTTCACGCCATTAGACCCCGACTCATTTTATCGTCTCTTTTTTACCATCTTTGTATCTATAAAATCCGATACCTGTTTTTACACCGAGATGACCTGCTCGAACCATTTTTCTTAAGATAGGGCAGGCTCTGTATTTTGCCTCACCCAACTCGCCAAATAAATGCTCCATCCAGAATAAAACTTTCTCAAGTCCTATCTGGTCAGCAAGCTCAAGCGGCCCTATCTTTAAATCATATGCAAGCTTCATAGCTTTATCTACATTCTCTACACTCGCTACACCCTCCATAACTATATGCATCGCTTCATTTAAAAATGGCAAAATAGCACGGGTCGTAATATAGCCGGGATATTCAAATACCTCAACTGACTCCTTTTTTAATACCTTGATCAATGCTCGGGCAATCTCAAAAGTTTCCTGAGTCGTCTTTAAGCCACGTACTATCTCTACAAGCGGTCGCTTGACAACAGGATAATGAAAATGCACACCTATTAATCTCTCGGGTTTAGAAAGCTTTGAAGCAAGTTCTGTTATAGAAAGTGTTGCACAATTCGTTGCGATAACTGTTTTTTCAGAGATAACTCTCTCGATATTAATAAGACTCTTAACTTTTACCTCGAATAATTCAGGCACTGATTCAATAACTATATCTATATCTTTAAATTTATTCCAGTCAAGTGTATATTCTATTCTGCTTAAAATCGCTTTTTTATCAGACTCTGTCATCCCCCATTTGTTTATCTCAATGTCCATTTCTTGAATCAACCATCCTTTAGATATCTCAATACCGCTTGCATCCTTTTCCATAATAATCACATTAAGACCAACGCTTGAAGCAGTTTGAGCGATCCCTCTACCAAAGTTGCCACCACCTATTACACCAATCTTTCTGAACTCAATCATTTTATCTCCACTTGCTCAAGTCTATAAAACTTTATCTGTAAAAACCGAACCTCATTAAGCTGTTTATCTACACAAACAAATTTTTAGTCAATCAAAATATGCTTTGTTCAATGATACCGCTTTTAGAAACAAAATATGAAACTATAGCTATAAAAGAGAGTGGCAGAGAAACCCTCGTGCCATAGTTCATCTCATTGAAATATTAAAACAATCAATATAAAATAACTTAAACTAGTCCGCTTAAAAATTTATCTGCGCTCATAATACGAATATTGTCCTTAAAAAAATCGACATTATCTTCTCTTACAACTTCATAAATAAATGGAATTTTAAGTCTTGAACCGAAATATTTTAATGACGTTGGAATATCTCTAAACGAGTTCTTAACCTCAACGCAAAACCATGGTTTACCATCTATAGAGACTAAAAAATCAACTTCTCGCTGTTCTATATCTCGTATATAAAAAAGAGTTGCTCTATAACCTTCAACATCAAATAAAAAATCACAGAATTTTAAAAGATGAGATGCTATCATATTTTCAAATCTAATATTTTCATCTTCGATCTCGGACCAATCCCATAAATATAACTTTGGTTCTTTCCTTTAAATTATACCAAAATATAATTTTATGTCAAATATTTTCTGTTTCGGTAGAATCTCCTGAGTTTGAGAGTTGAAAATATAACTACAATAGAATCAGTATAAAATTGCCAGTAAATTTAATAGGTTTACACTACCGATTTTAGAAACGAAAAAATTAACTCTAATATTAGCAAGATATTTTAATACTTATATCGGCTTTTTTTAGCTTATTCTGTCAAACTCAGGTCATCTCCTGGCTCGTGTCTTTAAACTATTAGAGTATTTGGTATATTAGTGATGCAGTAGTCTAAGGTGGCAGTGCTACCAACCAAACTTCTATATGGGGACTTTTGATGCAATGTAGTTGGGTTAAAATTCTGCGCGAATTGCACAGATCTCACGATATAAGAATCTAATAAATCCTGATCCCATTTTTTAAGATATCTTCAATAAAATAATTTTTCCTCTTTAAATCTTTTACTGTAAAAGGAATAGGCTCAATATTCAATTTTAAATTTCTTGATTTATGAAGCAACATTTTAATGTTCTCTACCCTTTCTTTATATGGGTAATTTTCTGCTATCACAGCTATATCTATATCACTCTCTTTATCATAATCGCCATTTGCATAAGAGCCGAATAATATTACCTGCTTAATCTTTAATGTCTTTTTTAACTCATTAATATATAATGTTAAACCTTTCTTTATTTTATCAGGGATTTCAAACATTTATATAACTCCTTTGTCGATTTTAAAATACTTTCTGCTTTATTTCGATTAACTAATCTGGATAACCTTACTTTATAAGTCGGATATCTGCCTTCAATATAATATTTTGATAAATTTTCCAGTGTATCAATCTGATCTTCTGATAAATCCAGTTCTAATATATCTGTAAGATATATTAAATTATGTATCCGTGGCGGCTGACTTGATTTTTTTTGTATATAAATAGCTTTTAATATTTTTTCAATACTTTGCTGACACATAAAAACAACATATAAATATCTGCTTGTTTTGAACATCTTATCAGCTGTCTTTATGTCATAATCGGCTATATCAATCCAATATAGGATATGTTTATCAGCAAAATTATTTTTCATAAATATATTATTAAGCCACAAAATAATTCTGTCAAATATTATCTTCCAGGTCTTTTTTAAAACCTCATTTTTTAAAGACAGGTCTTGTGACCCTCTTTACATTATATTGATTATATTGAAATTACAAAAAATAAAATCGGACTGCCTTATTAAAATCTTATTTGCGGAATTTGATCAATATGCAACGGATTTTTGTTTTCGAGTTTGGAATCTAAAGCATCCGAATGGAGAATAGGTTGAAGCACTTGGCTCATTATGCCCGCATTAATTGGAGAGCAGCTTGCTGCATTATGTTTGCCTGTGCAATCATAGAGGTTGAGACCTGTGATTTGATCGTATGTCGCGTCATTTCTGTCACTGCTAAAGCCATATCTACATCGCGTATACCGCTTTCTGAATTCTGGTTCTGATCGAAAAACTCGCCAAGTGAGTTTACTGCACTCTGGATTCTGTTTGCCATAGCTCCGAGACCAGCCCTTGCTTCAGCAACCATCAGTAGAGCACGGTCAACCGCATCGAGACTACGTTCTGCTTCTATTCTTGTTTTAACGTTGACGTAGGAAACCATATCAAGAGCGCCGGGAGCTGATAGAAAAATTGTGTTTATTATAAGATGATTGAGACATAATCCGAATCAATGACCACAGTTTCTGAATAAGTTCCAGCGTCAATATAAATCGTATCACCTGCAGATGCTGCGGCAAGGGCTGAGTCGATACTAAGAAACGGTGTATCAGCAGTGCCAATCCCTGTATCAGCACCAATCGCAGTGCACCACGAGTCACCAGCCGTAGAAGTGTCGTTCACGTACCAATTTGCCGCGGACACGGAAGCCGGCAGGAAGAATTTGTCAATTTTTTTTTGATAAATTAATGCTCTCAGCAGGCTGGCATTAATGACTTACATAAGCACAATGCCGTGCGAAAGATTGTTGACACTACCTTCTATGGTCGAGGATTGTTCTGCGAACGAGTAAAAGATTGCCGCAAAGAATTTAAAATGAAAACTTATTTAATACACTCTAATGCCGTTGTTCTTAATTTCCCATACCAGCGGAATGAAATCTAAAAATTCATCAGGAGAAAAATACACGGGTTCGATCCGGGAATCGACCAGCCGGGTCATTCGCCAGAACATTTTTGTGTCTTTTTCAGGATTTCCCGTAACATTCGGGCTAACAATTGCGACATCAATATCGCTATCGGGATTTGCGCTATTTCGTGCCGTTGATCCAAACATATATGCGGCTTTGATGTTTATTCCGCTCGCCATAAGTAATTCCAGATATCGATTAACTGTTTTTATAATTTTATTTGTCTTCTTAACCATAGAGCAGTCTTCCTTGTTTTATCTAATATTTTTTCGGTATATCGTTTGTTACACCTTTTTTTGATTTTAAATTTGTGATCAGGATACCTGGTTTTAATATTGAATTCGGTTATCGTATATAGGAAATCCCATAGGTCTTCATCAAAGGTGATTCCTGATTTTTCCGCAAGCAGCGCTACATTATGGCCAAACGGCGCCTGCTGCCGGTGGCGGTATACATAAAGTGCCTTCATGACTTTTTCAATATAAAGATGCGCAAAGAATAATGAAGGCATATAATTCCCTTTATCAAACAGACTGCAGGACGCTTTATAATCGTCTTTTGCTGACGTCAGCCAATATCTAACCGTATCCTTGTAATTCATAATAATAAATTATCATGTTCCTTACATATAGTGTCAAGCACAATTTATTACAGATAATGTATAAAGTTTAGTGCAAATTGAATATTGAAAAGAAATAAAAAAGGGCATATTCTTCCTTAATTAAGTATAAAAACTCTTAAAAAGGAGGAACATACCCTATGAATAGCATGAGTAAGCCGTTAACAGCCTTAACAGAATCAGACTTATGGAAAGAAGTCAAGGGGATGTCAATAGAAAAATTGTGTAAATAAAAAGAGTGATATTGTATCATAAACAATACCTTTAAATGATTTTGGCTTCTAAAATATCCACCGCAATCATTCTGTAACTTTTGAATCAGGTTATTTATTCCCTCTACAAGATTTGTTGTCTTTAAATGTTTTCTTGTATCTATGGGTAGACGGATAAATTGGAAATAAAGTAGCACATCTTTTTTAAGACTATCCATAAAAGACGGATATTTAGTGGAAAATCGATCACAAAGAGACTGAAATTTATCGACTGCTTCTGTATAATTGGTAAGTAGAAATATCATTTCGAGTTCCTGCTTAAAAACGATGTAATCTTCTTTAGATAGGTTGCGATATAAATTTCTTTTCAGATGTACTATACAAAGCTGATGCAGAGATTGAGGAAAAAGCATTTTTATGGCTTCTTTATAGTTTAAAGTAATTAATTCCAAAATTGAAAGCCATTTATGTTAAAGATAATAAGGAAATACCGCCGAAGATTCATAATCTTCTTATGCTTGCAAAATCAACCAAACTGGCATTGAGTAAAGAAGCGCCGGGGCTGTGTTTCCTGCACAACCAATAGAACCAGCAAGCATTGGCCGGTCAGTACCGCCGGTATGCCGTGGCTGTTCAATATATCAAGGGCACAACCATCCACCTGATGTGCCTACCGCTGATTCCATTGATTTCCGAACATATAAAAAATAGTTCATAATATACCTTTATTTATGGCTTTCTAAAATATTAATTGGTTAATATTGATTACTAAGAAAATGCTTGTGGTCTTTTATAAATCTATTATTTACTAAATATGGATATCTCTTTGCTAAATAATAAATACAATCCATAGAGAAGGTAGCGGTTTTTTCAAAATATGCTAAAATTTTTGACCTTTCACTTATATAATCTTTACTTCCTGGAATTATATAAAAAATATATGTTGTAATAAAAAGAATAATTAGTGATATCTTTATAAAACCAAAAATCATACCACCAAAACGATTGAAAATTTTCCCTATAACAAATTTTTCAATTATTCTTTTAAGTAAATAAGCTGCAATAATAAAAAATATCTCAATCGCAACAAATAAAATAAAAATTGATAGCATCTTTAAAATTGTATTATTTGTAATCGAAATATATCTGTTTAATATATCTGCAATATAACCATACTGTGTAACTGAGATTATCACAGCAAAAAAAAGAGCTATTAAACCTAATAACTCGCGAATTAAGCCACGTTTGTAGCCCCTGTACACAAAAAAAACAGCTATAATTAAAAGTATTATATCGATAATAGTCATAAAATTTACCCTGCAAATTGTTATAGCAAGATATTGTAGTGCTTCCCGTTTGTCGAGACATTTTTTAGTAAATTTTCGGCACATTTTAACCTGACCATTCCAAAAACAATTCATCCTGACATTATTCCGCCTGACATCCCTCAAGGTTTCTCTCTTTGCAATCTCTCTTCCTGGTTGCGCCGCGCTCCGTCGCGCCAGGCAGGCAAAGACACACACAAGAAAAAACTTTGTTCCAGACACTCACTTTGTTCACCTAACCCCTGTTATGCAAAATATTTACTTCTGCCCAGACTGCATTCGTTCCTGCGGATAATTTCACTGGATGGCTCTGTGTGTATTTTGCTTCTCTGATTCTCTCTTAATCCTTTTGACCATAAATTACTTTTGCACTCGTTTTTGTCACGAAAATTTATTTTTTCAGAGACCTGTTGTATGATTTTTGACTACTTTAATATAAAATCAGCAGACCACCCCATGTATAAAATGGACAGCTTCTTGCATAGGTTCCTGGCTCTGGCTCACCACGACCCGTTAAAGCACTATAATTTTCATGAATATGACCAGATTCTTCCCATTCCCTGAAAAAAATTTCTTTATATTTTTTATACAATATGTCCGCTGATTTTCTATCATACAATCTCACTCCCTCATATACAAGATAATTCATCGGCGGCCAGACCCTGCCAGCCCAGTAATCTCCATCAGGATTGTAATATTTTGAATCTTTTGAAATAGATGGGATAATATATTCACCAAAGAAGAACCTCTCATCAAATAGCTTTTTTATTAAAAAATAAGCAGACTCTCTATCTGGTATTTTTGCTAATAATGGATAAAATGACGTGGGGGATATCTCACTTGAAAATTTTCCATCCCAATGCCTGTTTACATATAACTTTCTGTTGTTATCCCATAATCTTTCATTTATTATTTTCTTTAACTTAATATACTCATCTTTAAAAAATAGGCTTTCTTTTCTTTTCTTAAGTTCTAAGGCTATAAATGATAGTATTAAAGAGTCAAGACAAAAAATGCTTGAAAGGTCGACACAATTCATTTTAAAGGTTCTCAAATTATCATCCCACTCTGCTTCTTTCCACATAGGTGAATCATCTAAGCCACTCTCATAAAAACCACCATCACTACCAGAGACAATTATATCTCCCTCATTTTCGCAACCCCATTCTAATAAACCATCATTATTTTTATCACGATTTTTCTTAAGCCATAAATGCCACTTCTTTAATTCAGGATAAATCCATTTTAAAAATCTTTTGTTCTTCCATCTCTTATACATCTTCCATACAACATAACTTACAATTGGTAGGCCGGTTAAATTATTCTTTCTATTCCCAACTCGAACTTGATGTAGCATCCCATCTTTATCCTGTTGATAAAATAAAAGTTTTAGATTTTGTTCTGCTAATTTTAAATCAAAACTATTGGCCAAAAGTGAATTAAACGCAGCGTCCCAGATAAAAACTAATGTATTTTCTAACTCCCTGTTATAACCCACAATTTTACTCATCATCTCAACCCATGCTCTATTAACAGAGATATAAAGTAAGCCAGTGTCTTTATCCCTTAATGTATTCCCTAAAACCGCTGTTTTTATCGGGTTGAGTCTCTCCTGTTTTATTTTTATGGTTTTAGCATTCTTTGAATACTCCCCTTCTTGATTAAAAACATATGAACCATACTGCTCTGGTATTTTAATCCTTTTATCATTGAAAATAATAAAAGATTCTAAACAGGGATTTTTATAATTCAGAGTTTTATAATTAAATATAATGTTTAGATTACTACCAATAAATTCTATATTATATTCGTTTCCCATATATTCGCATATTAAAGATATGGTACTTAAGTCAGGAAACGCCAATATCTTTTTTATATTACCCGCTGGGATATCTTTATGAAGACTATGTATTGGTGGATCGGGTATGGGCTGGCCTATATTATATAAAAATCTATCCTGGTATGAATCATTTTTTTTATCGTATAACGCAAAAGCGACTTTACTATCAGTTGTTGGTTCAACAGCCCAGTTCAGACCTTTTGATGACGTTAGTTCCCACATCGTTTTATTTCTGACAGATACGCGAGTCTGACCATAGTATATACATTATCCCTTTAATCGGAATAATTACCCAATCGGGTCGGTTATTCAATTCATAACCAAGTTCATAAACCGCCTTTTCAAGAAGAAATATCTCAAGTAGCTCAATGAATTCATCTTTATTTTGAGGCAAGAAAGGAGCATCACCTGCTGTCTCTAAGTAAGCACAAAGGAAAATACTGCTTACATAAAAATACCATAGCTTAACCGCTGCCTCTAAAAATCGTGAACCTTCTTTTAATAATCCAGAATACACTGCATAATGAAACGAACGAATCATCCCTGCTATATCCCGAACCACAGAGTGTTTCATCTTCCTCTCTTTTAATGGTCTTGCTGGCTCACCCTCAAAATCTATGATAACAAAATCGTTCCCAGTAAATAGAACCTGCCCCAGGTGATAATCACCATGAATACGAATCCTTGTGATTTGTATCTTTTTTTCGTTGATTTTTCCAAGCCGCTCTAAAATCTTTCCTTCTAATGATAAGACTTTCGAAACCTCTGATTTGATTTTTTGTGTGAAATTTTCTCTACTTCTATCTAAAAGTCGAAATACCTCTCTCACCAGATTATTCATAGAACGATACAAAAACCGCTTGTAATGTTTAGAGAATGGCTCCTGTATAAAATTTTGATTATCTATAGTTGATAAAGCGAGATGCAGTCTTGCTGTCCTATCACCAAGCAAGGCTATCATCTTTAAAAAAGATTCACCTATAAATTTACGTAACCCACTAAACCGCTCTAACGATTTTTTATCAAGAACTATAGATGATAGTTCCGTCGATGTTATCCCCGTAGTTGACTCGCTTAACGATTTAAAATATTTACTAACATTATTAAGTGTATATATCCATGCATCGCCTTGATTCGCTACGAAATCCTGTAAAAGACCGATAAAAATTGGTTCTAAGTCACGACAACGATACTCTATAGCACCTGCAAAATGCGGAACATAAGAAAAATTTGTTTTCTCAGTTAAAGCTTTTATAAGCTCTGCATCAGGATTGATGCCATCGGTTATCCGCCTGAATAGCTTTAAAATAAAGGTATCTCTATAAACTATAGAGGTATTGCTCTGTTCTACAGAAAGAAGATAAGATTCAAGCGGGAGTTTTAGAAAGCTTCTGAACCCCTTACCTTTATAACCTACAAATTCACCTGATTTACCCTCTATTCTCCTGCTTTTATAAATTATTTCAAAAAGAAATTGATGTAGTCTCTCATCATAAACACCATCGTAAAGAACACACTCTTTACCACCAGACTGATAGTGTGTAATAATTGAGTGTGGAAAACGTTCTGTTATTATTCGGGCTCTATTCTCATAAGCTAAAAATAATGGCAGTAAATACTTTTCTTTTGCACCCTCGATGTAATTTACCTCGATAACAAGTAAAGCTTGTTGTTCCGTCATATCAACTTTTAAAAGAACACTTTCTAAAATGCGGATTTTTCGAATAGTTCTTCCTTTACCACCAAACCAGCGCGCTCCTTTTAGATATTTGATAAAAGCTTCTTCGTTTAGTTTATTTTTTAATTCTGGTACTAATATCTGTTTTATTTTCATAGTAGGTATTGAACAATTGTTTATTCATAGACAGAATCAATACAAGCTTTTTTATCTTTATACGTATCCTGTTATGTATTCTGCTGATATTTATCTTAAAATCTGGAAAAACAAAATCAAATTGTTTAAAAATATTTCCATATACTCTTGCAGTTTTATTAAATTTTATCGCCCGCAAAGCATAATCAATATGTAATTCTCTTTTTCTACCTTTATATACTCGATCCCAATCGTAAAATCTGAAGGTTCTGTCAGATGGCTGCTGAACTTCTATTACCTTCATCCCTTCCATCAAGCAATGTATGGTCCCTGCTGGAATATAAACCACATCACCCTCTTTTATATAAACTTTTTTTAATATCTCTTTAATTTTACCATTTTTAAGTTTTTCACTAATCTTTTTGTGGCTATATCTTTTTATGAAACCGAGATAAATATATCCATAGCTGCCACTATCTAATATGATCCATACTTCATTTTTCCCATTTAAGTCATTGTAAAGTTTTTTTGCTAATATATCATCAGGATGCACCTGCACAGAATTTCTATTTTTTGCGTCTATGTATTTTAAAAGCACTGGCAACTTTTTTACAGAGACAATTTTTTTCTTTCTTGATTTAAGTTCTGTTATATATGGTTTAATTGGGCTGAATAGCCACGTCTCACTCCCCCACTCTTTTTTAACAAATACTGGTTTAACAGCTATCATTTATCATCTCTCTACTTTGAACTCTTTAATCTGGTATGAGTATGGTTCTTTATTCTTAAAAGTAGCCTCAATTCTGCCGTTATCAGACTTCCATACGAATCTATAATTTATAGTATCCGCCTCTTTTATTATGCATTTACCATTTACTACATATTTTTTTCTTAAGCTATTCATCTTTCTTATAAAATTACACATTTTATTACCTGTCTTGTAATTCTCCCAGTGCATAGCGACTTTATCATAAAACGCAAGTTTACCGTAAGAGTGGTCATCTTCTTTTACATAATCTTTCTGTTCAGCTTTGGATACGAGTCCAAAATTCATTGGTTGTTTTTCAATAAGCTCCTGACCATTTAAACAGAACGGAAGAGTATCAGGTAAAAACATAATAAACGCGATAGCCCATTTGGCATATTCTTCACCCAGTCTCCCTATTCTTAAAGAGTCAGCTATCTCAACACCACCTAAAAACATTATCTCTTTTTCATCTAAAAACTCTACATATTCCATAAGATTTTTACTCTGTGGTGTAATCCGCCAGAATAAATCGCCCACCATAAGATTATTCCCATTTTCTCGGGTTATTTTTGATTTATTCACATCTATTTCTTCAGCGAAAAAGCAAAAATCAGGATGAATATCCCGGGCTTTTTTTAACATCATATTAAACAACTCAACTGGTAAAGCATGTGCCATATCAGGTCTTACCCCATCAAAACCATATTCCTTAATAAAGAAGGGTACTATCTCAGAGATATATTCCCATAAATCTTTGACAGGCTTGGTGCCTGGCAGATTTGATGCTTTTGCTGTATCACAAAATGAATATGGTATAGTCTCTGGTGGTAAATATTTTTTTGCCTCTTCTGGTATATCCTCAAATAATTTAAAATATGTCACATCAGACCACGGCGGTTGTGGATCATTTGGGACGTCTGAGAATGCAGGTGGAACTGTAACTGTGAACTCTTTTTCAACAAGCGATAATACATCAACGCCTTTTTTATCTTTTATCTCTCTAACAAAATTCGACCATTTCAACGGGTCTAATCTATCAGGTGATTCTGTAAAATAAGTAATATATTCTCTGAACTGTGGGTTTTCATATATAACTTTAACCGTCTCTTTATTCGGTGCTAAACCCAGGTAATGACCCGGTATCTCAAAAGGTTTAATTTTGTCAATGTGCTCTTTTTTAACCCATGTAAACCAATAAGGATGTTTTAATATCAATGTATTATTTCCCCGGGCTGTAGTTCTTGGGACAAAATCAAAAAGTACTCTCATTCTTAAAATATGTGCTGATTCAACAAATGCTTTCATCATCAGATCAGCTGATATATTTTTTAGCAACGGGTCAGAAATATTTGGGTCAATAGTATAGAAATCTTCAGTTGCGTAAACAGAGCCCCAGTCACCTTTTTTAAATTTATCAGAATATTTCATAATCGGCGTTAAATAAACTACATCAATACCAAGAGATTTTAAATATGGTAGAAGTGCTATGGCTCGAAGTATCGTCCCGGTCTCTCTTAACAAACCTTTCCCGCTTAATTTTTTGTCTTTATTAAAATCAAAAGCAGAGAAATATCGTATCGTCATCCCATACATAATATTCTTTTTTGTGATCCAATCCCCAGCCACCTTTGTCTTAATACCATCTTTCAATGGCTTTGTATAATCAATATCCTTTTTTTTCTTACTTAGTATCTCTTTGTACAATATATCTCTAATCCACTTTATTAAATCCACTTTTATCTCGGTTTTCTTATTTGGGAGAGTTTTCCCCCTGTAATTCCATAAAATAGGAATATAGCACTCTATTTTATCTTTTCTTTTTAATTCTTCATAAACCCTTTCTATACACATTATCTGCTACCTTTAAGTAATGCCTCAGTTATTGGTGCAGTAGAACTTATACTTTAGAAGCAAGAAGCAAGATAACGGAATCCCACTGAAGACTGAGGGAATACTACCTTTATATCATATATATTTTTCAGTACATTTTTGTCAATTTTTTATCTTAACTATAGTTTAAAAATAAATGTATCAAAAAATTAATTTTTGATACTTTGTGTATGTTCCCCACAACCAATAAAAAAATATTAGACATAAATAACACTCTTAAATTCACTTTTTTATGAATTTTTATCTTGTATTTTCTGCTCAACTATAGTTTAATCAGGTAACTTATTAAAAATATTTGAAAAAGGTTTTATTATGTTGCCAATAAATAAAATAATTTGTGGGGATGCGCTGGATACATTAAAATTATTACCTGGTGAGTCAGTTCATCTTGCTATTACCTCTCCACCCTATAATCTCGATAAACCTTATAGCAATCATAATGACCTTATGAACTATAACGACTATCTTGATTGGATGGACCAGATATGGAAAGAAACAAAAAGAGTTTTGGTAAAAGGTGGTAGGTTATGCATAAATATTGGAGAAAATAAAAGACAAAATATTACTTATCCAACATATAGTGCTTTTATCCAACAGTGTGTAGATTTGAAGATGCTTTACAATGGAGGTTTACTATGTTTCTAAATGGTAAACGAATAAATAAAAAAGATAATGTCAAGGTATTAAATCCGTATAATAATCAAGTTATTGATGAGGTTGGTCTGGCTGATGAGAATGATTTACAGGT
>JBFMHD010000269.1:0-3328 GCA_040752395.1 Candidatus Hydrogenedentota bacterium | reverse complement strand
GCAAACAATTTTTCAAAATTCATCTCTACATATCTTGAGGTTTGCGAGGCGAGTATTTTAGCCTGTTCTTTATTAAATATTCTTCTTCTTTTGATATGATTATTACTTTTAAGTAAGTCATCACAGATTCGTTTTATTCTAATTAATTCTTTTCTATTTAAAAAGCTGAATATTTTTGAGAGTGAATCGATATCTCTATTTGCTATAGCCTGAAAATCTTTGATTCCTGTTTCATAAATATTATACAATTTATTATAATCAATAAAACTAAATACTCCTAATGGTAAAGTTTTTAGATTGTTTTTTATATCTTCAAATCTTTTATTTTTTATGAGTTTTATAAGTTTATACGTATCGATTTTATATAAAGGGTTGGCTATTTTATATCTCAAGGTTGGATATCTTCTTGTTCTATGTTGTTCTTCCGGAGAATAAGCGAATATAGACTTTATAAACTCAATTAGATTTTTCATTTAACAACTCTTGTAATTGAATAATGGATTTACCGGGATTATGTGATTTCATAACTTCGGATACTACTGCAATTCTTTTAGCTCCTTTTTTTAATACTTCTTTAATATTATTTAAATGAATACCACCTATAACAAAATACGGTATATTAACTGAACCAATCATTTTTTTCATCATTTCAAGTCCTATGGGTTTACACACCCCTTCTTTTGTATCAGTAAAAAACACAGGTCCGATGCCGATATAATCTGCTCCAAGTCTTTGAGCATCTTTAGCCTGTTTAAGATTATGAGTTGATAACCCGAGGATTTTATCTCCAATGAGTTTTCTCCCAGCATCTATGCCTCTGTGCCTTAAGATATCATCCTGACCAAGATGTAGACCATCAGCATTAGTAGCTTTCATCAACAGAGGATAATCGTTGATAATGAAAATCTTATTATATTTATGAACTATCTTCATAATTTCTTTTGCTTCAGAGACCATCTCATTGAAGCTTTTATTCTTTTCTCTATACTGTATAATATCTGCCCCGTTTTTTGCTACATCTTCAACAATATTAAAAATATCTCTATTACCAATCATTTGAGAATCTGTAATAACATATAATTTTGACTTACTTAATCTTTCTCTGATATTCATAATTTAGAGATAATCTTTTTTTCTATGGAATAGACCTGATATCTTAATTTTTTGATATTATTTTTTTTTGTAATTAGTTTCATTATTTCTTCAATTACGCGTAAAGATTCTGTTATTCTTTTGGCATTAGCATAGATGATATCGGAAAAATTTTTTCTTTTCTTCTCATCTTTTATAGTAAAACATCTGCCAACATCTTTTTGTGAGTTTCTATTTTGTATAAGAATTCTATTCCCAAATTGTCCTGCAATAATATTTTTTATAGTGTGTCTTATTTTTTTTATTTGTTGTTGCAGTCTTTTATCATCAAGTATAAATCTCGATATATCTTCAAGTACCCGTAACCCTTCGGTTGTTCTGTTATAATTAGCATCGATAATGCGATAAATCTTATTTAAGCCTGTTTTTTGCATTGTGGACCTTGTTTCTTTTCGGCACCACACTTCTATTCCCCCTTTCTTAATTCTCATTTTTTATTTAAAGGAAGATAGAAACAACGTGGATACTTGTCGACATTCAAAAGAATGTTGTCTAATTTAATCTTTAGGCAGCTGAACGTCTGAGATATTAACATTAACCGAGACAACAGATTTGCCAGTCATCTTTTCGACCTGATTCTTAACGTTTTGCTGGACCCTGAATGAGACCTCAGGTATAGGTGCTCCATATTTAACAATAATATTCATCTCAATGTTCACCTGGTCATTCTCTAAAGATACAACGACACCGCCTGAAGCAACTTCTTTACCAATAAGTTTAGCGATGCCTGATGCTATAGTTTCCTTTAGACCACTAACACCCTCTATCTCAAGTGCTGCCAACCCGGCAATCTTTGCTATGACCTCACTTGATACTGATACATTGCCTAAGTTTTCAATATTCATAATGACCTCCTTTTACAACTTCTTTTCTTCTAACCATTCAAAAATTCTTGTTATAGAATCAGTGGTTATTTTTCCTTGAGCCAACTCGTGATAATCAAGTATTTTAAGATAAAAATCCTTTGTTGTAGGCACGCCTTCAATCCTTATCTCTTCAAGAACACGTCGGGCTCTTTTTAAGAGACCATCTCTATCTTTTTCATAAACTATAATTTTAGCAAGCAAAGAATCATAATTTCGAGGCACTGTATAACCTGAATATATATGTGTATCAACTCTTACTCCGGGTCCGCCTGGAAAAAAACAGAACTTTATTTCTCCTGGTGAAGGCATAAAATCTTTCTTATAATCTTCAGCATTGATTCTAAATTCCATCGCACAACCTTCAGGTTCATAAAAATCTGATGTCTCGATATCAAGTTCTTGTGAAGCTGCAACTTTTATCTGTTCTTTAACAATATCTACACCTGTAAGAATTTCAGTAACCGGATGTTCGACCTGTATTCTAGTATTCATTTCAAGAAAATAAAAATCGCCCTTTTCATTAACAATAAATTCTACAGTACCTGCGCTTTCATATCTGCAAGAATGTGCTGCTTTATAAGCAGCGTTCATTAGTTTTTTTCTCAATCGCTGCCAGATAAATGGAGATGGCGTTTCTTCTATTAATTTTTGATTTCTGCGTTGAAGGCTGCAGTCTCTCTCAGGGAAACAAACTATATTTCCCTTTTTATCGCCTAATACCTGTATCTCAATATGTCTTACCGGCGTTATATATTTTTCTATATACACATCGGGGGACCCAAAAGCAGATAGAGCTTCACTTCGAGCCAACTCAAACGCTTCTTTCATCTCTTTTTCCTGATAAATTATTCTCATCCCTTTGCCGCCACCGCCAGCAGCAGCTTTTATAAGGACAGGAAACCCGAGACGAATAGCTTCTTTTAACGCTATTTCATAAGTCTCAACAATACCCGCGCTGCCAGGAACAACAACTACCCCTGCTTCTTTAACACTTTTTCTTGCCTCATCTTTGTTTCCCATCTTCTGGATCATCTCAAGTGAGGGTCCTATAAATGTAATATTGCACTCTTTACATAAACTTGCAAATCGCTCAGATTCAGAAAGGAAACCATACCCTGGATGAATGGCATCACAACCATACACTTCAGCTGCACTTAATATATTTGCGATATTAAGATAACTCGAAGCGGCATTTGCAGGTCCAACACAGACCGATTCATCAGCCATTGTAGTATGCAGACAGTCTTCATCAGCTTCAGAAAATATCGCGACTGTCTTTATCCCCATCTCTTTACAGGCCCTTATTATAC
>JBFMHD010000268.1:0-3356 GCA_040752395.1 Candidatus Hydrogenedentota bacterium | reverse complement strand
CCTTCGAATTCAATTATTAAATTACAAATATCCCATCTCTCTTTTAAACCACCATCAGACACTCTTCAAAAACTTCCATTTTTTCGCCGCTCCCATTACTTTCAGTTTTATCAAAGGTGGTTATGATGTTTGTTCCGTGTTCCAGTCTGAATTGCTGCTTTTTATTGTCAATCCCCACTCTTTTTCATACATTATGTTTAAGTTCTACTGCACCAATAACTGGGGCATTACGACTTCAATAAGAATTCTCTTGATTTTTTTACAAAATTTGTTTATTAATGACTTGTGCGACGGGCTCATTTGTCAAATTGTAAATTCTAAATATAATCTTGAATTATATGTATAAAAAAAATGCTTTTGTGCTACTCTTTTTTATCGTATTTTCTATCATTGTAACATCACCTTTAATATTTAATTTTACAGAATCTATACCCTATGATTTTGAATTTCCAAGTTCAAATAAAGCTCTAATCTTTAAGGCCCAATCTTCCGATGTCTGGCTGCACTTATGGAACTTATGGTGGATTAAACATTCGCTTTTATATTTAAAAACAAACCCATATTTCACAAACCTTTTTTTTCATCCCCAGGGTACACATCTATATTTACATAGTCTAAATTTAGCCGGGGGCATTATCTCTATACCTTTTCAATATGCGTTCAATCTTCAGGGTGCTTACAATACAATGTTCCTACTATCATTTATTCTGTCAGGTTTCTTTATGTATAAACTGGCTTACTATTTTACGGAGGATACTTTACCTTCAGTCACTGCAGGAATAATTTATATGATGTCTCCTTATCATTTTGAGCACGTTTATCATCTCGAACATATGTCCATCCAGTGGGTACCTGTTTTTGTTTACACTTTTATCAGAGCAGTCAAGGAGAGAAGATATAAATACCTCGTTTTTTCAATCGTATTTTTTATAATAATTTTTTACACTGACCTTTACGCATCTGTAACTGTCTCAATACTCTCAGTTATTTTATTAGTCTCATTTTTTAGTTATTCAAAACAGCTGGTTAACCTTATGCTTATCTTTATCTTATTCGTTTTAATATCGGTTTTGCCTGTTGTAATTCCCATTATTTCAGAGTCGCTGAAGTTTGATTACATGAAATCTCCTGACAAAATATACATCGCTAATTCAGCAGACATTTTATCATTTTTTGTTCCGCCATATTTTAACAGTATGTTCGGCACTTTTACGGCAAAGATATATAACAATTTTACAGGAACTGAGAAATGCGCATATCTCGGATATACCACACTGATTCTGTCATTCTTTGGGTTAAAAGAGAATAGATTTAAGAAACTCTTCTTATCCATCTTTCTTTTATTTACAATGCTGGCTTTAGGACCTTATCTTCACGTAAATGGCAACGTACTTTCGATTCCGCTTCCCTATCTCATTTTAAAACAAATACCGTTTTTAAGTTCAGGAAGAGTGCCCATCAGATTTATATTGATAGACTATTTAGTACTATCAATATTATCAGCTTATGGAATAAAATATTTATTATGCAGGACGGGCAGATTCTGGGTTCTATATATTTTCATCCTCATTTTTATAAGTAATGATTATACGCCTAAACCTTTAGCTTTTGTAGATTTGAAATACGATGAGTTTTATGACAGGTTAGCCTCTGAAAAAGAGGATTTTGCGGTCTGTGAAGTGCCGATTACCGAATGGCCCGAGCCTCTTCAATACTACCAAAGTATACATAAAAAACCGATTCTTGCAGGAATGATAACATACATAAATCCAGAATCCTACAAATTTATTTTCAATACTCCTCTTTTGCTTGAGCTATATAATCCCACATTGATTACTGAAGAAAAAGATCTCTCTTATTATTTAAAAGGTATAGAGATAATGAAACAGAACAAGATAAAATATATTATATTCCACGAAATGTATTTTCACGCAAAGACCAGGGAGATTTATAATATCCTTTTTGAGAATGTTCTTAAACTTGAAAAATTTTATTCAAGCGAAGAAATTAAAGTTTACAAAATTTGACAGTTTAAAATTGTAATTATAATAAAATGAGGGTAAAATTGAGGTATATGTCCAATAATTTATTCCATTTATTACTTTCTCAATTATGTCTGATCTTTCATAAAAAGAGACCTCATCTGGATTGCGGCTTCCAGGGTCACTTAAAACTGTATCTCAATGAAAACCTGTGAGTGTTGTCCAGATTTTTTGAATCACCATACGCATAATCTACGCAGAATGAATCCATCTTGAACCCTACTCCAGCTGTGAACCCGCTACCTGCATCGTATAACGAATCATATCCCACCCGCAAAAATAAATAATCACTGAAACTATACTCTATCCCTGTGTTTATTCCCCAGGTATCATCCCGTGGCTTTACGCCGTCTATACCTATCCTCCAATGACTATATGTGTATCCCAAACCAAGCCGCACTGTTAACGGCAAACTATATTTATCTCTGTCAAATCTCAGCTTATCTCCTATGTCCTTTACCGCTATCCCAAATTCTAACCCTTCATATCCCATCCGGTACTTTATTCCCACATCTATGGCCAATGTACTCGCATCTGCATCGTCTATCTCCTCACAGATATATTTCCCCACTATACCAAGTTTTACCTGCTCAGTAAATTCAAACCCATACCCCAATCCGAGTGCTAAATCATCTGCACTGAAGGTCCCGGTAGGTACCGGCGTCTGCGTCGCACTTATTAAATACCGATTCATATCACCATAATCAAGATAACTTACTGTAAATCCGACCGCGGCTCTGTGCCAGGGCATTACAAACCCTAAATACTCGTAATTTATACCCTCAAACCATTCATTATGCATAAATAATACTTCTCTTGTTTTGACGTCTCCTAAGCCAGCAGGATTCCAGTACAAACTATGCACATCATCTGCTAATGCTGTATACCCACCACCAAGCGCAGTCGGTTCTGCTCCTACCCCTATCTTAAGGAAAGCAGCACCTGCTTTGTTCTCATTACCAGCATAAAGTGAAGTGTAAAGGCACAGAGGCACAAAGGCACAAAGATATAAAGTAAATAATCTTTGAATTTTTTGAATCTGTAGAGTAGAGCGCTGGCGCAGTAGGATATTGTTAGTGATACGTCGCAAGCGACCAGTTAAGCACTTAACATTCATACTGTTTATTACAGTGGTTAAATCTTTTACTATTTTATCCACTTTCTCTTTGATACTTTGTCTGTCTATTCCTGACGCTCCTTGTTTATTCAAGTTCCGCCAAGCCTTTTGCAGTACATCCATTCGGTAAATCTTGTCGTATAATGCATAGAAGCGAAAGTTCGGTTGTGACTTTGCTTTAAGATATAGTTTCTTCT
>JBFMHD010000267.1:0-3366 GCA_040752395.1 Candidatus Hydrogenedentota bacterium | reverse complement strand
TCCTCCTCTGAAAAACATTGTAACTCTAATGATATCAAGTAGAAGCAAGAAGCAAGATAACGGAAGAAGTGAGAGGTATCAGGACGGGCTACAGGCTACAGGCTACGGACTACAGCCGGCTGGAGCCCGAAGCCCAAAGCCTGCTAAAAAGTCTTGAGTCTTGTTTTGACTCACGACTCTTTTCATATCATCTTTAGTTTTTCATATATTGTGTAAAGCGCAAAAACGCAAGAACCCAAGAACCCAATAGTGTATAGCGCAACCCGCGCTCATGAGTACTCCTTCGAAAAAGTAAGAAGTAAGAAGTGGGAAGTGAGAAGTATCAGTAAGAATGCGAAATGCAGAAACAAGAAAAACCAGAACCGTCCCGGTTTTCCTGGTTTTCCGGTTTTCCCGGTTTTTCGGTTTTTTAACCGAAAACTAAACACCCAGCTTAAAGAACTCCACCAAAGACTGAGATTTTGCAAAAGATAAATATTTAAGATAAAAAAATCAAGGATTTTAAAATAAAAGATGGGCAGGACACTCTTTTATCAGAATCATCCTGCCCACGGCCGTATAGTCTTTTAAGGCTTATAACAGATAAGTATGATATTATAAGGCCAAAATAGATTCTGTATAGCCTTTTATAATCTTTTCAGCTATCACATCTGCCATTATCTCTGAAACAGTAGGCAGATTATCGAGTTTTTCTCTGAGAACATCAATAAACTTTGTGTCTATAATGTCGCTATCTTTAACACCTTGATGGGCAATCTCCATCTCACGAGCAAGATTTGTTATATCAACTGCATCTATCATTCCATCCATGGAAACCGATACAGTATTCTGACTCGTGGTGTTAACTTTAACTGGCGCTACATTATCTGCGATCTCTGGTAGTACAATATTCCTTAGAGAAAAATTTGGAGTTAATATCTCTGCATTCATTTCGGGTCACCTCCATGTCCTCCCGACTGACTTTATTTCACCTTACTTCTACAATCGACAGATTTTTTATATACTTTAGAACTTTTTTTAATTTTTTTTATTTCTTTTTCTCTGTTAAATATTTGCTGACTATTACCCTATCGGTTGTTTGAGCAGAATATTCAATAGCTTCTTTTACATTCTGTTTAATTTTTGGAAAAATTTCAGCATTAAGAAGAGCGGTTTGTACATTTCTTATAGCGTTCTTTTGAGAAAAATCTATTGCATTCTTTACCCTCTGGTTAATCATACCAAGCATAATGTTTAGTGTAATCAAAGATATTACAGCAAGTGTTATACCCCATGTCAAAGCTCTTACCAAAGACTCAATAATAATACTTTTAATCCCTTTTTCCATAATATATTACCTCCTCTGAAAAACTTCGCAACCCTAATAATTTGGGCTACAGGCTACAGGCTACGGACTACAGCCGGCTGGAGCCCGAAGCCCGGAGCCTGAAGCCAACATATCATCTTTAGTTTTTCATATATTGTGTAGAGCGCAAACGCGCTCATGTTGACTCCTCTGAAAAACATTGTAACTATAATAATATCAAGTAGAAGCAAGAGGCAAGCAAGATAAACAAACATCTGGTTTTTCATACGTTGTGTAGAGTGCGAGAACGCAATAACCCAATAGTGTAGAGCGCAAACCGCGCTCTTGAGTACTCCTCTGATAAGAAACAATATCTTGCCTCTTGCATCTTGTTTCTTGCTTCTACCTATCACCTCCTTTGCTCTGTTGTAATTAAAGAACTAATTTTATCCTTTAATATTTTAATATCAAATGGTTTTACAATATAATCATTAGCCCCTAATTTTAAACATTCTATCACAGTTGGTTTATCTGCTAAAGCTGTTAACATCACCACTGGGATATTTTTTGTAGAAGAATAAAGTTTTAATAACTTTAAAACTTCTATGCCGCTTTGCTCTGGTATCCTTATATCAAGTAATATTAAATCAGGTCTTTCTATCTGTATTTCAGATAATGCTTTACTCCCATTTTTTTCAAATACCAGGTTATAACCATCTTCAAGAAAATTTTTTAATAACTCGCATACATTCTCATCATCTTCGAGTATAAAAATCTTTTTCAAATCTTCTTTAACCAATTTTCTAAGTGATGGCTCTATCTTCATACATAAAAAATATACTATTTATTTCAATATTAGTCAATTTTTTATTTGCGAAGATAATGTATATGTTATGTCAATAATTATGTTGAAAATTAATAGACGAAAATCACCCGTTTGACCCAGACTAAATATTCTGGAGGTAAGGGGGGTCGAACCCCTGGCCTCGTGAATGCCATTCACGCGCTCTCCCAACTGAGCTATACCCCCAACCTTCTATACTAATACTCTATCTAATTTATCTTCGAGCTCTCTCAAAGAAACAAGACCAACAATCCTGTCTACTTCTTTACCGGATTTAAATACAACTAACGTAGGGATACCACGAATGCTAAATTGAGATGCAAGAGAAGAATTATCATCAACATTAATCTTTCTTACTTTAATCTTTGCTAAATATTTTTCAGAAATTTTCTCAATAAGTGGCGCTAACATTCTGCAGGGACTGCACCACGGCGCCCAGAAATCAACAAGTACAGGTATATCTGACTCTAATACCTCGGATTTAAAATTTTCTTCATTTAAGTTTAATTCTTCGGTCATTGCTTACCTCCAAATTGCAGTCATTTTTTTAGTGTATTCTATCAAACCACCATACTCTATCAAATCCTGCATAAATTTCGGTATTGAAGGAACTTTATATATTTTACCCGTAGTTATGTTTAATATAATTCCTTTCTCTGTATCTACTTCAATAATATCATCGCTATTTACTTCATCCGCTGCTTCTTCGGACTCAAATATAGGTAGCCCTATATTAAAACTATTTCGATAAAATATTCTTGCAAACGATTTGGCTATCACACAGGATACTCTGGAGGCTTTGATTGCGAGTGGTGCATGCTCGCGCGAAGAGCCACATCCAAAATTTTTACCTGCTAAAATAATGTCTCCGGGTTTAACCTTTTTGGTGAATTCTTGGTCTATATCCTCCATGCAATGTAAAGCAAGCTCTTTTTCAGATAATGTATTTAAGTAACGTGCCGGAAGAATCTCATCAGTATTTACATCATCCCTGAATTTATGTACACGACCGCGTAATATCATAATTCACTCCTCTGAAAAACATTGTAACTATAATAATATCAAGTAGAAGCAAGAAGCAAGATAACGGAAGAAGTGAGAGGTATCAGGACAGGCTACAGGCTACGGACTACAGCCGGCTGGAGCCAAAAGCCCAAAGCCTGCTGAAAAGTCTTGAGTCTTGAGTCTCGAGTCCTGTTTTGACTCACGACTTGCGACTTGTGACTCTTTTCATATC
>JBFMHD010000266.1:0-3368 GCA_040752395.1 Candidatus Hydrogenedentota bacterium | reverse complement strand
TTAAAAGTAAAAAGTCAAAAGTTAAAAGTAAAGAAAGCGAAAATATACACTTCCTTGCCGTATCTTTCAATTTTTTAATCTTTCAATCTTTGTGCCTTTGTGCCTCTTTCGTTATCTTTCTTTTCCGTTATCTGTCTCATGCTTCTTCATTCCCCCTATAACTGAGAACCTGTGAAAAAATATCCTCAAAAAAGACTTGACAAAAATTAAATACTATGATATAACATAGTATATCGAAAAAAGGAGGTATTTATGATGGGATACAGAAATAAAATACAGGTTATTTGTAGAGCGAACGGGAATAAACAATATTATATAATGTGCCCCAGGGTCATAGCAGAAGCATTAGAGATAGAGAAAAGCGAAGATATCGAATGGGTTATAGAGAACAAATATGAAATAAGACTGAAAAGGAAAAAGAAAAGAGATATATAAAAATCGCGGTGAGATAGCAGAGTTTCCCAACCTATGGATAAAATGTAAATTCAAATTAAGGCAATTTATGTTACGTGGTCTTGAAAAAGTAAAGAATGAAATAACAATAGCAGCATTAGCATATAATATAGAGCAATGGATAAGACTGATTTGGATACCGAAATTGCGATTATCAGCTGGTTAAAATGATAAAGTTAGAATGAATGTTTTATGTATGGATTAGCAGACGAACATTTTTGTTTTTTTGTTGGTGGTAGATAGATTATTTCACAGGTTCTGAGGGAATACATTTGATATTCTTGATAATTTATGAACCAGGAAGATTTTGATATCTTAACTAAACAGAACTTAAAAAATTCTGATAATGATGGCAGAGCATATTCTATAATGTTTGGTGCCAGTGAATACTCCTTCCCTCCTTTCGCAGTATTTTGCAAGATGTCATCGCAACAGATCGGATTTTTAATGTCTCTGCCTCAATTCATAGGTAATACTATCCAGATTATAACCTCAATTTTTCTTGGTCAATCAAGTAAGCGAAAAGAGTGGATAGTCTTTGGAGTAACAAGCCAGGCAATTGCTTTACTACCACTTGCAGGTGCCTCTGTTTTCACTGATAATATTTCTTTTGGTTTTCTTCTCCTCTCATTTATTATCTATTTCTTATGCGGTACCTCTATCGCTCCGCCATGGTTTGCTATGATGGGAGATATTATCCCTGAATCTATTCGAGGCACATATTTGGGTAAAAGGAACAGGATGATCGGGATTTATACATTCTGTGCAACAACGCTTGCAGGAGTACTATTATTTATATCAAAAAAATTAGATTATGAAAAATACGGGTTTGCTCTATTATTTTTTATAGGCTTTATAGCAAGAATGACTTCTTCAAGGTTTTTGAATAAAATGATAGACACCGGTCCAATAAATAACAACAAAGACGAACTAAAAATTAATTTTTATCAATTGATAAAAAATCCGGCTAATAGGAATTATCTCAATTTTATCCTGTTTTTTACTCTGACATATTTAGCAGTTTTTATTGCAGGACCATATTTTTCTGTATATATGCTTAAGGAATTACACTATAATTACATTGAATTTACCCTGGCAAATATATCAGTTATGGTTTCTCAGTTTTTAACAGTAGCCACGTGGGGTAAGTTAAGCGACAAACTCGGCAATCGTTTTATCATTATTTCTTCAGGTATCGGAATAATTTTTGTTCCTTTTTTATGGACAATAAGCGGCGCATTATGGTTCATTATTTCTATCCAGATTTTTGCTGGTATATGCTGGGCCGGTTTTAGTTTATGCTCAACAAATTATATTTTCGATTCACTTACGCCAAAGGAAAGAACCCTCGGGTTTTCGTTATTGCTGTTTTTAATAGGTTTAACATATTTAGGCGGGGCATCGATTGGGGGGATTATCGCTGATTATATTGAGACTACCCCGGAATTTTTCTTAAAGAAAATATTTGGCGGATATAATCTCAGACCATTATTTTTTATTAGCAGTGTAGCACGATTACTTGTTTTAATCTATTTTTTCAAAAGATTTAAGGAACTACGTATTAAAACAGAGATAAAACTCTTAGACTTTTTTAAGAACCGGTATTGGCAATTCCTGATTAAGTAAATCATATACTGCTGATGTCTACAGTCTACTGTCTGAATTGCAGTTTTTTTTTGGCTGTTTTTATATTTTTTGCAAGTTGATCACGTCTATATTCAATTTTTTATCAATTACAACTATATTATTAAGCATATTTTAGAAAATTTGCAAGGATTAGATAAAGGGTCGAGCTTTATTCTGTTTTAGCTTTAATTTCTACATCTATAGCTTCGACTTCGAGCTGGTTCAAACGTGCCATCGCATTATCAAATATCCTATCGATCTCAGCTAACGGCTGCACCTGACCTAATTCAGCACCCCTCTCAAGTACCCTACCCTTCTTCAGTGCAAGTATTCTCACCTCAATCTTCTCGAGTTCCTTTTTCAGTTCCTGGTTTTCAGCTCTTAATTTTGTTATTTCATCAAGAGGGATCTGTTTAGCTTCTTCGAGTTCCTTTTTGTATTCTTCCTCTCTCTTTTTATATTCATCCTCGATTGCAACAGCTCTTGCTAACTCCTGGCTGGCTTTTGAGATCTCACTTTTTGCATCTGCGAGCTGTTTTTTAAGCTCTGTGATTTCATTCTGGATGGAATTTAATCTCTCTTTTAATGTAGCTATCTCTTTACTCTTTTCCGAGAGATCAGCATTCAATTCTGCTTTTTCTTTGTTAAACTGCTGTTCGGCTTTATCCTTTTCTTCTTTAACTTTATTAATCTTTTGATTTAGTTGAGCTATCTCTTCGTTTGATGTTTGTTTTACAAGTTTTAATTCGGTCTCTGCGGCGCTTGCTTTAAGCTCTGCTTTCTCTGCTCTTTTCTTCTCATTTAAAAAAGAGGTTGTCAGTGTTTTACCACGTAGTGCCTTCTCGTTATCGGGTTTCAACTCCAGGGCTTTTTGAAACTCAGCATTTGCATCTTCATATTTACCCGCGTCAAGATAATCATATCCTGTTTTTAAATGCGTGCCGAATTCACCACACCCTACTAAAAAAGCCAACATTAATATAACTCCTATTATTCTTAACCAAAACATATATAGTCTCCTCCGGTATTATGTTAACTATCTAATAATAATTTTCGACATCTATTCATAGTATCTTTAACTTTATTATAAAAACGAAATAGGGTCAATATCTATGTCAACTTTTATATCAGTTGGCCTTTTTGATTTCTTCGTTAATGCTTCCTCTATCTGTTTGATTACATCTTCATATTGTCGAGGCTCAATCTTTAAAAGTATATGTATTCTGAATAATTTCTGAATTTTTCGTATAAAACATTCCACAGGACCATTTATAACCGAGGGCTCTGAT
>JBFMHD010000265.1:0-3391 GCA_040752395.1 Candidatus Hydrogenedentota bacterium | reverse complement strand
ATATGTTCGATTATTTGATGAATTCATTAATTATTTATAAAATAAACAATAAATACCGATAATTTAATAAGTATCCCCATCAGTTTAAAGACCATCACTACTTTGTGCCTTTGTACCTTTGTGCCTAAAATTGGTGGATTACATTTAATAATAGTTTTACAATTGACTTTTTGATTTTTTGGGATATAATTATATATAGAAGCAAGATAACGAAAGAAGCAAGAGGTTGATTGGTTCAGGAGTCTATAATGGTTGAAGGTATCCATCTTCAGGTAAACATAAATACAGCGCTTGAATTAAGTAAAACTGCATCTGATTTACAGGGCGCTATGGCAGCTCAACAGACAAATACTGATAGAGTTTTAAGAGAAGAATCACTTAGAAAAGCTGACCAGGTGAATACTATGGATCAATCAACTAAACTCAATGAAGATGGTGGCGGTTCAGGTGCAAGCGGTGGAAAATTCTGGGGGAAAGAAGAAAAAGAACAAGGAAAAGAGACAAAACCAAAGGACCCGCACAGAGGAAATTTGCTGGACATTACAAGATAACGAAAAAAACCTTGTGCCTTTGTGCCTTAAAATATGAAGATAATATATTCTGATAAACATCGTAAACATCATATAACAGGACATCCAGAATCGCCCAAGCGGGTTGAAGCTTTAAAAGATTATTTTGAAAAATCAGGATATGAATTTACATCCCCGACTGGAGTGGATTACGATATATTAAATAAAGTTCATACACCATCGTATGTCCAAAAAGTATTTGACCTTGTAGACCGAATTCACGAATCGCCTTTACAATATCTTGATCCTGACACATATTTTGTCAATGGGAGTCTTGAGGCCGCATTAGATGCTCTCGGATGCGCGGCAAAATCCGTAGAATTGTCTCTTAATAATAAAGAATCTTCTTTTGCGTTAACGAGACCACCAGGTCATCATGCTGAAGCTGATAAAGGGATGGGCTTTTGTATCTTTAACAATGTTGCTTATGCTGCTAAACTTGCGATGGAAAAATATAATATTAAAAAAATTTTAATCTTTGATTTCGATGTACATCATGGTAACGGCACAGAGAAAATTTTTTATGATACTCCAGCTGTTTTATATATCTCAATTCATCAGCACCCTCATTATCCAGGAACAGGGCACTCATATCGAATTGGTGAAGGTGAAGGTGAAGGGTTTAATATAAATATCCCGCTTGAAACATTAAGTGGTGAAGAAGAAGCATTTAGTAAACTTAATCCATTCAAAGACTTTATCAGTGATTATAAAACAGAGTTATTAATTTTTTCAGCAGGGTTTGATGCTCATAGAATGGACCCATTAAGTGCCACTGTTTTTGAAAGCTCTACATATAAAAATTTGACAGAAACAATTATTGACTGGGCAGCACCAACCCACCCTGCTATCTCCTGTCTTGAGGGCGGTTACGATATAGAAGTCTTGTGTGAGTCAGCTCTCTTCCATATAAAAGCATTACAATAGACGATAGAAAGGCACAAAGGCACAAAGTAGGGGAAAGATAGGAGTTAGGAGTTCGTAATAATAGATACGAGCTCCGAGCTCCGAACTCCGAACTTTTTCCGAGGAGTACTCATGAGCGCGGTTTGCGCTCTACACAATATATGAAAAACTAAGGATGATATGTTGGCTTCAGGCTCTGGGCTTTTGGCTCCAGCTGGCTGTAGTCCGTAGCCCGTAGCCTGTAGCCCGTCCTGACACCTCTCACTTCTTCCGTTATCTTGCTTCTTGCTTCTTGATATCCCCTCAGTCTACTACGGGTCTAAAGACCCTCACTACTTCTTGCTTCTTTCGTTATCTTTCTATAACTGGTGGATTACTGGGGCAAGTGAATGGATAAAAAAAAGAAATTATTATTAATCTTTGTTTTAGCTTTAATATTAAGGGTTATATTTATCCCATTTACTTTAAACCTTAGAGTCATAACAGATGGTTCAAGTTATACGGTTGCTGCTATGTCATTAGCAAACTTAAAAGGACTAAAAGACCTAATCTCTCAGGAACCTTACTATTCTCAGATGCCAGGTTACCCTATATTTTTAATCCCTATGTTTATTAATGCTGATATAGTTAAAATAACGAATAATATGAAAGGCGAAAATCTGAGTAATTATGCTATTTATAATTGGAGAGCCATTGCGGTTTTTATTTATCAAGCTATTTTACAAAGCCTTTTGGTGGTTTTATTAATCTCTCTTTTACCTCATAAATTTATTTTACCTGCTGGTATAATCTGTTCAATAGATCCTTTTAATATTATGTTTGCTGTGAATTTATTTAAAGAGAGTGGTCTTATGATTTATCTAGGCTTATTTGTATATTTCTTTCTTTTAATCCCCAAAACAGAACAAAGAACTTATCTTGCTTCTTGCCTTTTGCTTCTTGCTTCTATTTCTTTGCTCGGTATGTGCCTAATCACAGCACCTGTTATGGCAATTTTTCCCCTTTTTTTTGTTTTTTTCTATTATATCTTCTATAAAGATAAAAAAGTTTTTTATATTATTTTATCTTATTTATTTCTCGGATTATATCTTCTTGCTATTTATTCAGACACAGGTGCCTTTATTTTAAGAAAAACCTCTAACAAAAGTTTGATACTTGAATCTGTTTTATGGGATGGTGATGGCAGGTTTTCAGAATATGATATCTCTTATAAAAAAGATATCTCGCCTGTATTGAGTGAAATAAATAGTAAATATAATACATTTGAAGAGAAAGAAGACGCATATCTAAAATATGCGATTGATTATACAATAAAACATCCATTTATAGTTTTATATAGATTCTTTAAGCTTAATTTCTGGTTCTGGATGGATTATCCAGGCAGCGAACTTTATATAAAAACTTTACCATTTAATAAAATCTTTGATTTTTTATTAAGGTTTTATCAGGTAATAATAGTAGTATTTTCGGTCTATGGCGTATTTATTGGATTAAGAAGTGTAGAATTGGGAAACAACATACAAAAAATTTCTGTAATGATATTGATATTGTATCTATATTTTGCAATCTTTCATTTACCATTCCATCCAGTGCCACGATATTATATGCCTATAAGAATTTTTATGCTTGTAAGTTTTGTTTTTGGGATATATAATATAGAAGCAAGAGGCACAGAGGCACAAAGGCACAAAGTATGAAAAACTAAAGATGATATGTTGGCTTCAGGCTTTGGGCTTTTGGCTCCAGACGGCTGTAGTCCGTAGCCTGTAGCCCGAATTATTATAGTTACAATGTTTTTCAGAGGAGTCATCATGCGGTGCGTTGCACCGCTACACAAAGCCTGAAAAACCAGATTCAGACGTTTTCTTGCCTCTTGCTTCTTGCCTCTTTCGTTATCTTTCTTTCCGTTATCTTGC
>JBFMHD010000264.1:0-3394 GCA_040752395.1 Candidatus Hydrogenedentota bacterium | reverse complement strand
TATTTCTTTATTGTACTTTTTATTCTATAATATACAAGAAAAATTAAAATTTCCGAGGTTTGATAAAAAATGGAAGATAAAAATATAAAGGAAGTTGAGGGGAAGATTGAGGGAAGTATTCTTTCTTCACACGCTCCAAAAAATAATGATAGTTCATTACAAAATATCATTGGCGACATCCGTGAAGAACTGTTATCAAAAAACAAAGAAGAATTAAAATCCGCTACCCCCATCACTAATATCGAAGGCACAGTCATAGGCGAGATAACTCCATTTGATAATTATTTAACAGCTGATGAAACCCTTGATAAAACAACAATACCCAAAGATAACCAGATGGAAGAAATTATCGAAGATATTATTCCAGAAAAGAGAGAAGGAGCAATTGTTGAGGGTGTAATCGTTGATATTTTAGGACAAAATCTGCTGATTGATATCGGCGATAAAGCAGAAGGGTTATTATCTGTAGATGAATTAAAATTCACCCGCGAAATGGATAAATATCATAAAGGTGATAAAATAGAGGTCTTTATAGAAAGAAGAAGATTTGATGGCGCCGAACCCGTTCTGTCAAGAATTAAAGCTAAAAAGATACTCGCTTCTTCTAAAATTAAAAAAGCATCCCTATCAAAAGATTATATAGAGGGTGTGGTCGAAGAAGTAATTAAAGAAGGTTCTATCATTGATGTCGATGGTATAAAAGGATTCTGTCATAAAACTCAATTCTCTGCAAGTGGTAAAATTGACCTAAAAAGCTTATTAAATAAGAAACTAAAATTTATGGTGATCGAGTATCAACAATCGAAAAATAAATTAACCCTGAGTCATAGAGCCTATCTTGATAATGAAAGAGATAAAGCTTTTGAAAAATTTTTAAAGGAAAAACAGGTCGGAGATATTATTGAAGGAAAGATTAAAAATATTACGAATTTTGGTGTTTTTATTGAATTGACACCTTACTTCGATGGCCTGGTGCAAAGAAACGATATCAGCTGGCGATCCAATCCTGAAAAAGATATTAAATCTCTCTCTTTGGGAAACAAAATCAAGACTGTTATCTTAAATATAGAAAAAGAAAGTAAAAAAGTAAAATTAGGTATCAAACAATTAACACCTGACCCATGGTTAAATATTAAACAAAAATATCCGCCACAATCCGTAGTAAAAGGCAGAGTCCTTAATATCACGGATTTTGGTGCGTTTGTGGAACTTGAGCCCGGGGTTGAGGGACTCATTCACATTAGTGATTTATCATGGAGTAAAAAAATACCTAAAATAAAAGATATAATCAAAGAAAACCAGATTATTGAAGTACGAGTACTCGAACTTAAAGAAGAAGAAAAAAAGATATCCCTGAGTCTGAAACACGTATCAATAGACCCCTGGATTATAGTAGCTGAAAATTATCCTGTGGGCAGCGTTGTAAAAGGGAGAATAACCGGGATAACGAATTTCGGGATGTTTGTTGAAATAGAAAATGATGTAGAAGGGCTTGTGCCTGTGGAAGAAATATCCTGGACAGATGCCTCACGCAATGTATTAAAAAAATATCATATCGGCCAGATTATAGAAACATGCGTCTTAACTATTGATCCTAAAGAGAAAAAGATTAAACTTGGTATTAAACAGTTAAAAGAAGACCCATTTAATATACTTATAAAAAATTATCCTGAAGGAAGCATTATTGAAGGAAAGGTTGTAAGAGTTATTAATAATGGGGTCTTTCTATCCATCAGTGAAAATATTGATGGCTTTATACCTTTAAACCATATCGCAGAAGAAAAACCTGATATTGCAATAAAAAATATCAGAATTGGTGAGATGATTAAAACAAAAGTAATAAAAATCTATGCCGCTGAACGAAAAATAACCCTGAGTGTTAAAGAGTATTTAAAAGTCAAAGAACTCGAAGAAATGAAACAATATATGAAAGGTACTCAGGGATTTAGCCTTGGTGATATCCTTAAAGATAAACTTGATAATTTGATCAAAGATGCAGCTACATCTTAACAGAAGACAGAAGGAGAAGGCACAAAGGCAGAAAGTTAAATTAAAAATTAAAAATTAGAAGTTAGGAGTCAGGAGTCAGACTTCTTGTTTCTTGCCTCTTGCCTCTACTTGATATCATTAGAGTTACAATGTTTTTCAGAGGAGGTTTTTATATGTGTAAAATAACAATTGTAGGTGCAGGTAATGTCGGTGCTTCGACTGCTTTACTTGTAGTACAAAAAGAACTCGGTGACGCTGTTCTTATCGATGTCCTTGAAGGCATCCCGCAGGGTAAAGGACTTGATATGTTACAAACCGGTCCACTTGAAATGTTTGATAGTTATGTTGAGGGGACAAATGATTTTTCTAAATTACAAAATTCTGACATTGTTGTTGTTACAGCAGGTATTGCAAGGAAGCCCGGGATGAGTCGTGAAGACCTATTGAAAATCAATGCTGATATAGTAAAAAGTGTGGTTGAAAATATCAAGAAATATGCCCCGGAATCTATTATTCTTATGGTTACCAATCCTCTTGATGTAATGACATATCTTGCTTATAAAATCTCTGGTTTTCCTAAAAATCGGGTTATGGGTCAGGCAGGTGTTCTTGATTCTGCAAGATTGAAAACTTTTATTGCGATGGAGCTCGGTGTTTCTATTGAAGATGTATCAACAATGGTTCTTGGCGGTCACGGTGATACTATGGTTCCACTTATTGAATATACTACTGTTTCAGGTATCCCTGTTAAGCATCTTATACAAGAGGATAAATTGCAGGGTATTGTAAAACGGACTATAAAGGGTGGAGAAGAGATCGTTGGTTATCTAAAGACCGGGAGCGCCTATTACGCACCAGCTGCCTCTACTGTAAGTATGGTTGAGGCTATTCTTAAAGACAAGAAACGAGTGTTACCTGTTTCAACTTTACTTGAAGGCCAGTATGGAATAAATGACACTTTTATTGGTGTCCCTGTAATACTTGGTAAAGACGGTGTTGAAAAAATCATTGAAATCAAATTATCTGAGACTGATTTAAAAGCTTTGCAGAAATCTGCTGAATTCTATCGTAATACAAGTAAATCATTAGGATATTAATCAGTTAGTAACCCATCAGTTAAAGTAAATTGAAGATTGGAAATTGGAAATTGCAAAATGAAATCAGTTTATGAAGTTAAAGAGTCGAGAGTCATCATGAGCGCGTTTGCGCTCTACACTATTGGGTTCTTGGGTTATTGGGTTATTGGGTTATTGAGTTTTTGCGCTCTACACAAAGTATGAAAAACTAAAGATGATATGAAAAGAGTCGTGAGTCGCAAGTCGTGAGTCAAAACAGGACTCGAGACTCGAGACTCAAGACTCAAGACTTTTCAGCAGGCTTTTGGCTTTTGACTCCAGCCGGCTGT
>JBFMHD010000263.1:0-3407 GCA_040752395.1 Candidatus Hydrogenedentota bacterium | reverse complement strand
AAGACTCAAGACTTTTCAGCAGGCTTTTGGCTTTTTGCTCCAGCCGGCTGTAGTCCGTAGCCTGTAGCCCGAATTATTAGAGTTGCGAAGTTTTTCAGAGGAGGATTTATGGACTCTATTTTAATTAAGAACGGTATAGTTGTTACATTAACAGGCAATGTATTAAACTCTGGTTCAGTTCTTATTAAAGATAAAATTATTCAAGCCATCGGTACTAACATCAAAGCCCCTGCAAAATGCAAAATCATCGAGGCAAAAAACAAACTTGTGATGCCCGGGCTTATCTGTACACATCATCATTTATATTCTACGATGGCACGTGGTATGGCTATCCCTGGAGAGTCTGCGTCGAATTTTGTTGAGATACTTGAGCGATTGTGGTGGCGACTGGATTACTCCCTTAATAAACAAGATATTTTATTAAGTGCTCTGGTTCCGTTATATGAATGTATAAGAAATGGGACAACCACGATTATTGACCACCATGCATCACCATCGTATCGTGATGGCAGTTTAGATATTCTTCGTTCTGCGGTTGAACAAGCTGGCATCAGAGCAAACTTATGTTACGAAGTCTCGGATAGGAACATCAAAGGTGGTGGAATAAATGAAAACAGAAGATTTCTTCAATCACTTTCAAAAAAGCGGTCTAAACTTGTTTCGGGTATGGTTGGTTTACATGCGAGTTTCACTGTTTCAGATGATACTGTAAAAGAATGCGAGCGGATCGCAAAAGAGTTTGGGGTGGGTTGTCATATACACGTTGCTGAAGATAAGGCCGATAGAGAACACTCGATTAAAAATTATAGCGTCCCTGTGGTTAAACGACTGCATAAACTCGGTATCACTGGCAGTAAAAGCATTTTCTCACATTGTATCTGGATAGATGACGAAGAGATGGATATTATAAAAGAGACAGATACAATTGTTATACATAATCCTGAATCAAATATGAACAATGCGGTGGGTGTCTCAAAAGTTCTTAAGATGCTGGAGCGTGGTATTCTTGTTGGTTTAGGGACAGATGGTATGTCATCTGATATGTTAGCACAGATGCGTTGTGCGTATCTATTACATCGGCTTGATAATATGGACCCACGTGTTGCGTTCTGCGAGGCACCAAAATTGCTTTTCGAGAACAATCGCGAAATCGTGAAACGTGTTTCCGGTATAGATGTTGGTGTGATAGAAGAAGGCAAACCCGCTGATCTGATAATCATTGATTATAATCCACCTACACCTCTATCAGTAAATAATTTTCTAGGGCACCTTATCTTTGGGATTGTTGATGCAACTGTCGATACTACCATCTGTAACGGTAAAGTCCTAATGGAAAATAAAAAAATTAAAACCCTTGATCTTGAAGATATTATGAAGCAGTGCAGAAATCTATCACCAAAGATGTGGAAACGGCTGGAGGAAAAGTTTGGTTAAATGCCGAAGGGGAGACTTGAACTCCCACAAGCACGAAGCTTACATGACCCTGAATCATGCGCGTCTTCCACTTCCGCCACTTCGGCAATATAATCAACTTTGGTCAACCTAAGCCGAATAAATCGGAAAAGAAATTTTACCACGGAATAATCGGAAAAACAGAAACACGGAATTTTTTATATATTTTTCCGTGTCTCTATAATTCAGTGTCTCCGTGGTAAATATTTTTGCTAAAAATGTCAAGATTTCATCTGTAAGGTACTAAGAATAGGTAGAATTAAGAAACAAGACGCAAGATAACGAAAAACGCATAACCACTTATTTAATATTGTATTTTTTCTCAGCTATTTTCAGGGTTTCGTCAAGTGTATTAACAATAAATTCCGCATCTTGTTTGGTTATACAGAATGGTGGTTTGATTCGAATAACATTCCCTGCCATAGCTCCTTTACCTATGAAAAGCCCCCTGTCTTTGCAAAGCTCCATCACAAAAAGGAGCTCTTCAGCTGCAGGCTCTTTGGTCTTTCGATTCTTTACAAGTTCTATACCGAGCATAAACCCAAACCCACGAACATCCCCAATTATAGGATGTTTATCCATTAATCTTTTGAATTGAGATTTTAAAAATTTACCGAGCCTTTCTATGTTTTCCTGATATTTGTATCTCTCAATAACATTTATCACCTCAAGCCCCTGAACCATGGATACAGGGTTACCACCATAAGTTGAAAAATGTATTTTACCGCGTATCGCTTCAGCGACTTCATCCGAAGCTATAACACCGCCAATAGGGATGCCGTTTCCCATACCTTTAGCCATAGTAATTATATCAGGTACCACACCCCAGTTTTCGATCCCAAAAAATTTTCTACCAGTTCTCCCAAACCCTGTCTGTACCTCATCAGAGATATTAATTCCACCATACTTTTTAATAATATCATAAGCTATTTTAAAATATTCTTTTGGAGGTTCTATAACTCCGCCAAAGCCGTGGATAGGTTCATGAATAAAACCAGCGATCCTGCCTGAGGTGTTGTATTTAATAATATCTTCAATATATTCAGCGCAGGCGCAACCGCATCGTGGATACGTTGTCTTGAATGGACACCTATAACAATAAGCAGCAGGTGCCTGAGTCACACCAAAAACATATGGTAAACTATGTCGCCAGATAGATTGACCTGTAAAAGACATAGACATCAGTGTTCGACCGTGAAAAGAATGTTGGAGTGCAATAAATTCCTGTGATTTGGTATAATTTTTAGCAAGCATTGCAGCCATCTCATTTGCTTCGGTTCCTGAATTAGTAAAGAAACATCTTTTTAATGAAGGTGGAGCTTTTTTATGTAATTTTTTTGCGTATTTAACAACAGATTCTGTAAGATAAAGTGTAGTTATATGTTGAAGTTTTTGATTCTGTTCTATAGTCTTTTTTATCACATCAGGATGACAGTACCCCACGCTAATAGTCACTACGGCACTAAAAGCATCGAGATATCTTTTGCCATCTACATCATAAACATACTGCATCTCTCCTCTTACAATGTGTAGGGGTTTGGAAAAATACTTCATCACACAGGGTAATAAATATTCTTCTCTCATCTGTAGAATCTGTTCTTCTGTCAAATATTTTTCATTCATTTTTTAAACTCCTCTGAAAAACATTGTAATTATAATAATATCAAGTAGAAGCAAGAAGCAAGATAACGGAAGAAGTGAGAGGTATCAGGACAGGCTACAGGCTACGGACTACAGCCGGCTGGAGCAAAAAGCCAAAAGCCTGCTGAAAAGTCTTGAGTCTTGAGTCTTGAGTCCTGTTTTGACTCACGACTTGCGACTCACGACTCTTTTCATACTTTGTGCCTTTGTGCCTTTGTGCCTCTGTGCCTTTCCTTTGAATCTTTGAATCTTTCAATCTTTCGAAGAAATCTTATCTTATTTCACCAAATGGTTTTCTTTTAACGAATCTACCC
>JBFMHD010000262.1:0-3412 GCA_040752395.1 Candidatus Hydrogenedentota bacterium | reverse complement strand
TATGAAAAGATTAAATTCCAAATATTTTATAGTTACGCGTGGTGAAGAAGGAATGACAATATTTTATAAAGATGGCAAATATAAACATATACCAACACTGGCAAGAGAGGTTTATGATGTCACAGGCGCAGGTGATACTGTGATAGCTATTTTAACCTTATGTTTGAGTTTGAATTATGACTTGGAGATATCAGCTTACTTAGCTAATCTTGGGGCGGGGGTGGTTGTTGGTAAACGAGGAACAGCTGTTGTTACACAAAAAGAACTGATTGATTATGGAGAAAAAATAAAAATTTGATAGTTAGCAGAAATAATATTAGAAAAATTGTAAAAAAGTTAAAGAACAGGGGGAAAAGCATAGTATTTACAAATGGGTGTTTTGATATTATACATCCCGGACATATAAAGGTATTAAGTGAAGCTAAAAAATTGGGTGATTGTCTAATTGTTGGATTAAATAGTGATTCATCTGTAAAAAAATTAAAGAAAGGGGAAAAAAGACCGCTACAGAATTTCAGAGCTCGAAGCTGTATTATTGACTCGATAAAGTATGTTGATTATGTAGTTTGTTTTTCTGAATTAACGCCTTATAACCTTATAAAAGAGATACAGCCTGATATTATAGTAAAAGGTGGTGATTACAGAGAAGACAATGTAGTTGGAAGAGAGATTGTGAAAAAGCTAGGTGGCAAAGTAGTGATAGTGGCTCTCAAAAAAGGACATTCTACAACAGCAATTTTGCAGAGGTACGGCTGATGAGAATACTCGGTGTTATTCCAGCACGATATTATTCAACAAGATTCCTAGGGAAACCTATTGTATCTATACTTGGTAAACCGATGGTGCAATATGTTTACGAACAAGCCAGAAGAAGTAAAAATCTTGAAGAAGTTATTGTAGCTACAGATGATACAAGGATTGAGGAAGTTGTTAAGAAATTTGGAGGTAAAGCTGTTCTCACGAGCCCTGAGCATACAACCGGAACAGATAGATTAACTGAGATAGCATTTGAGATGGGAAAAGATTATGATATCATAGTAAACATTCAGGGAGATGAGCCGCTTATAGAACATAGGATTATTGATCAGTGTATAGAGCCTTTTAGAAATGATTTTAAGGCTCAGGATGTTGTAACCCTTGTGCATACAATCAAAAAAGAAGAAGATTTAAAGAACCCTAATGTTGTAAAGGTTGTGACCGATAAAGAGGGGTTTGCGCTTTATTTTTCGCGTTCTATGATACCGTTTCCGTTTCAGCTTTATAAAGATGGTCTCAAGTTTGAAGAAGCGTATAAATTTACAGTGTTGTATAGACATATAGGTATCTATGCGTACAAACGTGATTTTCTTATGGAGCTCGCATCCTGGAAACCAACACCGCTTGAGATGATTGAGAATCTTGAGCAATTAAGGATACTTGAAAATGGGAAAAAGATACGTGTGGTTGAGACCGAATACGAGTCAGTAGGAGTAGATATTCCTGAAGATTTACGAAAAGTTGAAGAGATATTAAAGCACAGGTGGGGGCTGGAACATATATAGGGGCAGAAGACAGGAGAGTGGAATGCAAAAAAGAAAGTATATAATTATAACAGGTGGAGTTATATCTTCGTTAGGTAAAGGGATTTTAGCTGCATCGATAGGCAGACTGCTTGTTTCACGAGGTTTCACAGTTTCTATGATGAAATTAGACCCTTATATAAATGTCGACCCGGGAACTATGAACCCTTATCAGCATGGAGAAGTTTTTGTTACTGAAGATGGTGCAGAGACCGACCTTGATCTGGGACATTATGAAAGATTTACAGGGATACCAACATCCAGATTGAGTAATGTTACAACAGGCCAGATTTATGGCGCTGTGATAGAGAAAGAGAGAAGGGGCGAATATCTTGGTCATACTGTTCAGGTAATACCACATATAACAGATGAGATAAAAGAGAGAATAAAAATCGTTGGTGACAAACATAATAGTGATTTTATTATTTGCGAGATAGGTGGAACAGTTGGTGATATTGAGAGTTTGCCGTTTCTTGAGGCTGTAAGGCAAATGAGAAACGAGGTGGGGCGAAGAAATTTAATGTACATACATCTTACACTTGTGCCTCACCCCATTACAGCCGGTGAACCTAAAACAAAACCTACACAACACAGTGTTAAATCTTTAAGAGAAATTGGGATATCTCCTGATATGATATGCACGAGGAGTGAAAGACAATTGACTGAAAAGATAAGAAAAAAGATATCATGGACCTGTGATATAGACATTGAGAGTGTTATTTCAATACCTGATACTGATTTTATATATAATGTTCCTGTGATACTTAAAAATGAAAGACTGGATGATTATATATTAAAATATTTCGGGATGGATTCCAGGGTAGATACTTTTGATTTATGGATAGATTTTGTTTCAAAATATAATCAATCAAAAAATGAAGTTAGAGTGGGGATTGTAGGGAAATACATTGATTTAATAGACTCATATATGAGTATTAACGAAGCTCTGGTTCATGCAGGCGTTTATAATAATGTGAGGGTTATAAGAAGATATATCTCATCTGAAGAGATCGAAAAAAGAGGAGAAGGAGCTCTTTTGGGGCTGGATGCTATACTGGTTCCTGGCGGGTTTGGTGAAAGAGGGATTGAGGGTAAGATAATGGCTTGTAATTACGCAAGGAAAAGTAAAGTACCGTTTTTAGGTATCTGTCTCGGGTTACAGTGTGCTCTAATTTCATTTGTAAGGGAGGTATGTAATTTGAGTGGAGCAAACAGCACTGAGTTCAAACCCGATGCTCAATATAAAATTATCGATATTATGGAAGAGCAGAAGCGGATTAAGAATTTAGGTGGAACTATGAGATTGGGGTTATATCCCTGTAAACTAAAGGATGGTACGGTTGCTTATAGATATTATGGTAAAAAAATAGTTTACGAAAGACACAGGCACAGGTTTGAGGCTAATAATGAATATAAAGAGATAATAGAAAAGAGCGGAGGGATTTTCTCAGGGATTAATGAAGAGCTTGATCTTATGGAAATATTTGAAATAGGGGACCATCCTTTTTATGTTTCATCTCAATTTCATCCTGAGTTTGCTTCACGGCCGCTTACCCCACACCCTCTTTTTATAGGTTTTATCGAAGCAGCTGTTACACAAAAAAACAAGAGAAACCTCTAAGGAGATAATATGAAAAGAGTCGTGAGTCAAAACAGAACCCAAGACTCAAGACTTTTCAGCAGGCTACAGACTACGTGCTTCGGGCTCCAGCCGGCTGTAGTCCGTAGCCTGTAGCCTGTAGCCTGTTCTGATACCTCTCACTTCTTCCGTTATCTTGCTTCTTGCTTCTTGCCTCTTGCTTCTACTTGATATTATTATAGTTACAATGTTTTTCAGAGGAGGATTATATAAT
>JBFMHD010000261.1:0-3426 GCA_040752395.1 Candidatus Hydrogenedentota bacterium | reverse complement strand
CTTGCTTCTTGCCTCTTGCTTCTTTCGTTATCTTTCTTTCCGTTATCTTGCTTCTTGCCTCTTGCTTCTACTTGATATTATTATAGTTACAATGTTTTTCAGAGGAGGATACATTATGCGAGTATTAGTAAGTGATAAGTTCCCGAGCGAACCTGTAGAAAAAATGAAAAAAGCCGGATTAGATGTTACGGTTAAAACCGGGATGACACCACAAGAATTAGAATCAGCTATTGGTCAGTTTGACGTTATTATCATACGAAGCGCAACAAAGGTTACAAAAAATATTATTGATGCGGCTAAAAATTTAAAGCTCATCGTTCGTGCAGGAGTCGGACTCGATAACGTTGATGTAGAATATGCGAAATCAAAAAAAATCCAGGTGAGAAATACCCCGACAGCAACCTCGATCTCAGTGGCTGAACTTACCCTGGGGCTTATGCTCGCTTGCGTAAGATTTATACCAAGAGCTGATGCCTCGATGAAAAAAGGCGAATGGGAGAAAAAAGCATTTGAAGGTACTGAACTCTATGGGAAAACGCTCGGGATTATCGGTATCGGCAGGATCGGTCAGGAAGTTAGTAAACGGGCCAGAGCTTTTGGGATGAATGTCATAGCTTACGACCCATACCTTCCTCAAGGGAGCGACGTTAAGTTAGTCTCGTTTGATGAACTTTTATCAAAATCTGATTTTATTTCTCTCCATGTACCATTAACTGACGAAACTAAAAATATGATAAATGATGAAACACTATCAAAAATGAAGAAAGGTGTGATAATTATCAATTGTTCGAGAGGTGGCGTTGTTTCTGAATCCGCACTACTTAAAGCCTTGAATGAAGATAAGGTTGCTAAAGCTGGCGTGGATGTTTATGAGAAAGAACCACCGCTAAATTATGAGCTTGCAAAACATCCAAATGTCATAGCAACACCGCATTTAGGTGCGTCAGCAGAAGAAGGTCAGCTCCGCGCAGGTAACGAAGCCACGGATATTGTAATCGAGTTCGCAAAAAAATGAAAAAAGTAGGTCTAAAATCGCTTGGCTGTAAATTAAACCAATCTGATACAGAGATTATAGCCAATATCTTATCAGACAATAATTACAAAATAGTACCATTCGATTCATTAGCAGATATCTACATTATAAATACCTGCACCGTCACTAAAGAAGGTGATGTCTCTTCCCGCCGAGCAGTTAATCAAGCTATTAAAAAAAATAGTAACGCGCTGATATTTGTTGCTGGCTGTTATGCTGAAACAAACCCTGATGATTTCAAAATAAATGGTAAGCGTATTATAAACATCGGCCATAAGAATAAATTTAATATATTGCGATATTTAGAGCTACCTGCTCACTATAAACAGGATCACCGCTGGACAGATGTTAATATAAAAAATTCGTTTTTTACAACACGAGCATTCATAAAAATTCAGGATGGGTGTAACTTTAATTGCTCCTATTGTAAAGCAAGAATAGCAAGGTGGAAAAGCGAATCAAAACCCGTTGATAATATAATAAAAGAGATAAACAATCTCGTTTCTCTTGGCACTAAAGAAGTTGTATTATGTGGGATGAATATCGGTCTTTATAACCACAATAATATTAACTTGCCACAACTTTTAGAAATAATACTTGATAAGAGTACGATTTCCAGGGTTCGATTGAGCTCGATTGATATTTGCGATGTTACCTCTGATCTGATAAAAATAGTAAAAAACAACGAGAGAATTTGTAAACATCTCCATTTACCGCTGCAAAGCGCAAGTAATAAAATACTTAAATTAATGAAAAGAAGATATACGATAGAGAAGTATAATGAAGTATTACAAAATATATTTGCAAATATCAAAGATGTAGGTATCGGTGCTGATGTTATGGTTGGGTTCCCTTCTGAGACCGATTATGACTGGAATAAAACTCTGCAATTTATTGAAAAAAATAACTTTGCTTATCTACATATCTTCAGTTATTCAGATAGAGCAGAAACCGATTCTTATAAATTAAATGATAAGGTTCCTAAAAAATTAATCAAATTACGGAGTAAAATCACCAGAGATTTTACAAAAAAGATTATTGAGCAATATAAAAAAGGATTTATCAATAGAGAGGCTACCATTCTAATAGAAAACAGACATAACAATGAAAAAGTAAGTGGTCTTACGTCTAACTATCTCCGTGTTTATATAAACCCGCACCACCCTGATTCACACGTAGCGACACCTGATAAAATATTAAACACTTTACAAAAAGTAAGAATCATATCTTATGAATATGATAAATTATGGGGCATTATCCCGCGGCACTCTGATTTACAGATGGCACAAAACAGCGCCGGATAAACAATTATGTATAACGAAAAGATTGGAGTAAAGGTTCCGCAATTCTTATTACCAGATAAAAATGTAGATTTAAACAAGTGGTCTGTTATAGCCTGTGACCAGTTTACATCGCAGCCAGAATACTGGGATAAAGTAAACAAATTAATAAAAAATAATCCATCAACTCTACACCTCATATACCCTGAAGTATATCTCTCACTTAACAAAAAGGGAAAAGAACAAAGAATTAATAATATTAACAGAACAATGTGGAAATATCTTCATAATAAGACACTTGTTTTAAATAAAGAAGCTTTTATATTAGTAGATAGAAAGACAAAATATAACGAATCACGTAAAGGACTCATCATCACTATCGACCTTGAAAAATATGATTTTAGCAAAGGCTCTAAATCGCTCATCCGTTCTACTGAGCAGACTGTTATTGAAAGGATACCCCCGCGTCTTATGATCAGAAAAAATGCTCCTCTTGAACTCTCTCATACACTCTTATTAATTGATGACCCGGATAGAACTGTTATTGAACCGATATTCAAAAAGGTTGCTATTCTAAGACCTTTATATGATTTCGAATTAATGATGGGTGGTGGTCACTTGAAAGGATACATTATTGATAAACCACAAGATATTCATACGATTTTTCAGTCTCTGGAAAGGCTTGCTTCGCCTTCCTTAATCAAATCAAAATACGATGTTGATCCAAAAAACAGTGGGATATTTCTTTTTGCTGTTGGTGATGGTAACCATTCATTAGCAACAGCTAAAGTGCACTGGGAAAACATAAAAAAGGACTTAAATAAAGAACAAAGAAAAGACCACCCAGCCAGGTTTGCAATGGTTGAAGTAATAAATTTGTATGATGAAGGATTAAAGTTTGAACCCATCCATCGTGTAGTTTTTAATGTTGATTATAAAAAGCTTCTATCTAAAGCTCAAGCAGAGTGGTGCAAAAACAGTGACCAAACTAAAAAAAACAGAGATACCCAGATTATTCATTTTGTTACAAGAGAAGGTGATGGAACTATAGAGATTAAAAACCCAGGATATTATCTTGAAGTTGCTTCATTACAGATATTTCTTGATGGGTTT
>JBFMHD010000260.1:0-3443 GCA_040752395.1 Candidatus Hydrogenedentota bacterium | reverse complement strand
TGAATTAGGGATAAGGATTTGAAGCGAGGTTTGCGCCGAGCGGATAGCGAGGATAAGCGAACAGGAAGTGAGCGAAAGCAAACCGAGGGGGTCGAGGAGAATTTGCGAGGAAGCAAATTCGAGGTGACCAAATCCTGCCCCCGCCACAATGAATCAGAGATAGGGATTTAACATGTAGAATTCAGAATAATGGCTGACCCTTGCGGTCGTCCCGGGCACGCAGTAAGATGCTTGCAACGTTATATGGCGGTGTAGCTCAGCTGGTTAGAGCGACGGAATCATAATCCGCAGGTCGTGGGTTCGACTCCCTCCACCGCTGTCATAGGACACTCACCAGTGTCTTTAACAGGTAGATTATCTTGGGATATCCCGGTATTATAACAGAATTTATATCGATAGTTAGAAAATATAGACTTTTTGATGATAATGACAAAATACTTGTTTCTTTAAGTGCAGGACCAGATTCAGTTGCTCTTTTGTACCTGTTAAAGTTTATTGAAAAAAGATATAACATTAAGTTATTCGTAGTGCATATAAATTATCAGTTAAGAGGAGAAAATTCTAATCTTGATGAAAAGTTCTGTATAGATTTATGTAAAGATATGGGGGTTGATTTGTTTGTTGAAAAAGTCAATGTTAACAGAGCCAGAATACAGACACAAGCAAGAGAGATAAGGTTTCAAGTATATAACAAGATTAAAGAACAAACAGGTATCTATAAGGTGGTTCTTGCTCACCATTTTGATGATTGTGTTGAAACAGTAATTTTTAAAATGTTTCGCGGTAGCGGGATAACAGGATTAAAAGGGATCCAATTTGTTACAAAAAGAAAGGATGGGCTCCTGCTTATCAGACCCATGCTCACTATATCGAAATCAAGGCTACTGGAGTTTTTAAATAAAAATAATTTGAAATACAGAGAGGATGAAACTAATTTTGACTCAATTTATACCAGAAATAAAATCAGAAACGAACTTATCCCTCTATTAAATAAAATTTTTGGGAGAAGAAGAGTAGAGCAAAGCATAAAAGACATAACAGAGTTAGCAGAGGGATTTACTGGTTTAATTGATGAACTCTTGAAAGATACAAAGATTGAGGAATATCTGAATAAAGAAGAGATACCACTGATATCCTTAAACCATAACAAAGTGATTATAACCAGTTTTATAAAAAAATATTTGGAGCAAAGAGAAATATCTGTTTCTAAAAAAAAATTGGGTCTGCTATGGGAAATAATAAATAATCAAAAGGGCGAGATCAGGGTTGGAGTAAATTATTTATTTGTAATTGAAGATAATTGTTTAAAATTTAAAAAAATAGAAAAAATTGATGAAATAACAGAATCAACAATTCTGCTTGATTTGGTTAATCCTGTATCACTAAAGGATGGTAGCATTATAAAAATTGAAAAAGTGGAGGGTAGGTTTGTTGATTTTACTGATGTTGATAAAAATGTAGCTTATATTGACAGGAATAAGATAAATGGGAATTTATATATAAGATATAAAAGGCAGGGTGATAAATTCTGTCCGTTGGGATTAGAAGGGAAGACTAAAAAAATAAAAAAGTTTTTTATTGATGAGAAGATACCCATAAGAAAAAGAAGAAAAATACCTCTTGTGGTTGATGGTGAAAAGATAATCTGGGTTTGCGGTTTAAGGCTTGACGAGAGAGTGAAAATAGATAACAATACCACGGAAATTTTGAAATTAGAATGGCAAAGATATGAAAACGGTCGTGAGTTCTGAGTCAAAACAGGACTCAAGACTTTTCAGCAGGCTACAGACTACGGGCTACGGACTACGGCCGGCTGGAGCCTGTAGCCTGTAGCCCGTCCTGATACCTCTCACTTCTTCTGTTATCTTGCTTCTTGCTTCTTAATCAAAGGAGGAGAAAGGTTTATGAGAGAGATTTTATGTTAGAAAAAGTTGATTTATCAAAAAAATTAGAAAAGCCTGAATACAAAAAGATAATGTCTAAACTTGAATTGCAACTCGGCGAGTTACAGAGAGAGGCAAAAGATTTAAAAATACCTCTTATCATTGTTTTTGAAGGTTGGGATGCAGCAGGTAAAGGGACATTAATTAACCAACTTATGCTACCGCTTGACCCAAGAGGCTTTAATGTTTATCCAACGCTACCTCCAACTGACGAAGAAAGATTAAGGCCTTTTCTCTGGAGATTCTGGTTAAAGACGCCTGCTAAAGGTAGAATCGCAATATTTGATAGAAGCTGGTACAGACGCGTTCTTGTTGAAAGAATCGATGGGATTGTAAAAGAGGCGGAATGGAAAAAAGCGTATGATGAGATTAAATCTTTTGAACGTCAACTTGCTGATGCAGGCAATGTTATAATCAAATTTTTTCTTCATATAAGCAAAAAAGAACAGAAAAAAAGATTTAAAAAAATGGAAAAAGATAAAACTACATCGTGGAAAATAAAAAAAGAAGACTGGAAACATCATAAACAATATGATACCTATGCTACAGCTATTGAAGAAATGATAGAAAAAACTGATACAGAATATGCACCCTGGACAATTGTTGAATCTCAGGATAGAAGATTTGCAACAGTAAAAATATTTACAAGGGTAATTGAGGCTATACAGGATAAAGTAAATGATATTAAAGAAACAGAGATAAAAAAGAATAAAGATAGAGTCTCTATAGCCAAACTAAAAGCGCTTGATTCTTCAATGCTTGATAGGGTTGATTTATCTAAGAGGGTTGAAAAAGAAGAGTATAAAAAGAAGTTAGATGAGTATCAACAGAGAATCAGAGAGATTGAACATCAGATTTACATTAAAAGGATACCAGTTATTATAACTTATGAGGGCTGGGATGCTGCGGGTAAAGGAGGCAATATCCGAAGATTAACTCAAAATATGGACCCACGAGGCTATGAGGTTATACCGATAGCTGCACCGAATGATGAAGAAAAAGCCCATCATTATCTCTGGAGGTTCTGGAGAGCTATACCCAAAGCTGGACACATCGCAATATTTGATAGAACATGGTATGGCAGGGTGCTTGTTGAACGTATAGAAGGATTTTGTACTGAAGATGATTGGAAAAGGGCATATAAAGAGATCAATGAATTTGAAGAACAACTCACAAATTTCGGAACTGTTTTAATTAAATTCTGGATACAGATTGATAAAGAGGAACAGCTGCGAAGATTTAAACAAAGACAGAAAATAAAACATAAACAGTGGAAGATAACTGATGAAGACTGGAGAAACAGAGAAAAATGGGATGCATATAAAGAAGCTGTTGATGAAATGCTCTTTAGAACAAGCACCACTTATGCACCCTGGACAATCGTAGAATCAAATTGCAAATTATATGCCCGACTAAAGGTTTTAAAAACCGTAATCGATAGTGTATCAGCCCGATTGGCCTGACTTCTAACTCCTGAACTCATTAACTCTTTCAAAGGAG
>JBFMHD010000026.1:0-18111 GCA_040752395.1 Candidatus Hydrogenedentota bacterium | reverse complement strand
ACGGAAGAAGTGAGAGGTGTCAGGACGGGCTACAGGCTACAGGCTACGGACTACAGCCGGCTGGAGCAAAAAGCCAAAAGCCTGCTGAAAAGTCTTGAGTCTTGAGTCTTGAGTCTCGAGTCCTGTTTTGACTCACGACTCTTTTCATATCATCTTCAGTTTTTCATACGTTGTGTAGAGCGCAAAAACGCAATAACCCAAGAACCCAATAGTGTAGAGCGCAACCCGCGCTCATGTTGACTCCTTCGAAAAAGTTCGGAGTTCGGAGCTCGGAGCTCGTATCTATTATTACGAACTCCTAACTCCTATCTTTTTCATACTTTTGCATATCATCAACTTTAGGTTGTTGTGGTTCTTCTTTTATCTGTGGTGTTTCTGGCTTAAAGGCAAGTTCTTCAGGCGGTGCTTCTTCTTTTTCTGTTTCAACAACAATCTCGATATTGGCTTCGATATTATGATAAAGCCGTATCCTTGCTGCATACGTACCTGCTTCTTTTATATGAACAGGTATTATAACCTGATATTTATCGAGTTCAATACCCTCTTCTTTCAGGCGGCTAACAACCTGCGCCACACCTACAGACCCGAATAATCTCCCTTCTTCTGAAGCCTTCTCCTTAAAATACAACTTCATTCCCTCTAACCTTGTTTTTAAATCCTCTGAACTCTTTATCTCTTTTTGCCTTATCTTTTCCATCTTTTTAATAAAAGCTTCATATTTTCTAATGTTTGATTTTGTAGCTGGAACAGCTATTTTTCTTGGTATGAGAAAATTTCTTGCATACCCGTCTTTCACTTTCAAACTTTCACCAGCTCTCCCTAAATTAGAATAATCTTTAATTAGCAGAACCTGCATTCAAGTCATCTCCTCTGAAAAACTTCGCAACCCTAATAATTTGGGCTACAGGCTACGGACTACAGCCGGCTGGAGCCAAAAGCCAAAAGCCTGCTGAAAAGTCTTGAGTCTTGAGTCCTGTTTTGACTCACGACTTGCGACTTGTGACTCACGACTCTTTTTATATCATCTTTAGTTTTTCATCCTTTGTGTAGAGCGCAAAAACGCAAGAACCCAAGAACCCAATAGTGTAGAGCGCAAACCACGCTCATAAAACCCATATAAAAAAATTTTGTACCTTCTATAATTTTATAATTCAGTTTTTTATAGTCAATAATTATTCTCATCTTTAAATTTATCTTTTTCCCCTGGTAACGACCTTATCTTTCTAAAATCAAGAAATACATCAAAAGGTCCTATATGGGCTTTATAAATTATATAGCCTGACAGAATAAACAATAATGTCAAAATAAATTTATTCTTAACACCCCACTTTGTAAAATAAAAATATGCAACCCCTAAACCTTGAAACCAGAAAAAATATTCAAGTATATCACGTAAGTTGAGACCCAGAGCCTCAATAAAAAGATTTCTGGTATAAAATCCTGTAAAAAATAATAACCAACCCGCGATGTAAAACCAGCCAAAAACTTCAGGTAAATTGATATAAGATATGTCTCCTGTCCCTGGTATTACCCTTAACTTAAATCTAAATAATATAATTCTTATTATATACAAACTCATAAAAATTATAAAAGATGTAAAAATTATAGTATTCCGCGGTATAAGTATAGTGGAATCTCTTATATACCTCTGTAATGAGACCCTCACATCTTCTTTTAGCTCATCACTTAATCCTGTATTCTCACCCTTTAAATAAAATTCTATTATATTTTTATTAGATTCAATAATATCATAGTTGACCTTATATATAAAGGGTAAGTCATTTAATAGTAAAAATATCAAAATAAAGATAATTGTGCTTATACCAGAAGAAGACAGCAATAAAAGAGCGAATATCTTGAAAAAGCTCATCTTTTTTCTAATACCATAAACAATAACAGAAGATATAACAGGTATAAACAAAATAAAAACCAGGGCTGAAGAAAAAGATGTTTGATAAAAAAGTATAAAAGATATTATGATAAGCGTGATTAAATAAATATTCCTGCTGGTCTTTATCCGAAATAATGTAAAACCTACAATAGAAAGACACATTCCTATAAAAAATAGGAATAATCCATAAAAAATCTGAACAATCCTTAAAAACGAAATTACCTCTATCTTATTAATACTCTCAAGTGATAAGTCATTATTTAAATGTCTGATACCACTTTCTACAAATATAAGATAAATAATATAAGCAAAAACAGGTAAATAAATATTATATCTTAATCCAATCAATACATTTTTTAGAAGATAAGTATTATTCCCTGTTTTATTCATAAAGGAACAGTTGCGCCAACGTTTTACCCCAACATCCTCTAATGCCACGCTCCTTGAAATGAGGATAAACCCCTACATCTATGCATAGGTATGTGGATATACTTCATACTGTTGTAAATGGAGCCAGGGCTATACATCTCGCACGTTTTACTGCCCTTGTGAGTTTTCTTTGGTGTCTTGCACAGACACCATTAATTCTTCGAGGTACAATCCTCCCCCTGTCAGATATAAAACGTTCTAATATAGAAATATCTTTATAATCTGGCTCTTTATCCTCTCTACAGAAATAACAGACCTTCTTTTTCTTTTTTATGACAGCCATTAGGTATCCTCCTCTGAAAAACGCTGTAACTCTAATAATTCGGGGTACAGGCTACGGGCTACGGACTACAGCCGGCTGGAGCAAAAAGCCCGGAGCCTGCTGAAAAGTCTTGAGTCTTGAGTCCTGTTTTGACTCACGACTTGCGACTTGTGACTCTTTTCATATCATCTTTAGTTTTTCAAAATGGGACCTCTTCTTCAGATTCAGATATAAGGATATCTGCCTCCTCTTCATCAGCAAATACCTCTTCCTCAACTTTGGTCTCATCCTTTGCTATCTCAACTTGTTTATCACTACGCGGCTTATCAAGAAAATGAACCCTGCTTGCCACTATTTCAATTGTAGAAGCTTTTTTACCATCTTTGGTTTCCCATTGTCTTGAGCGAATGCTCCCTTCGACGAGCACCTGCTGCCCCTTTACTAAATAAGACTTACAATTTTCAGCAGTTTTCCCCCAGACAACAACGCGAACAAAATCAGTACTTTTTTTAGTCTCGCCTGCCTGATTTTTAAATGTCTTGTTTAACGCGATCGAAAAAGTCGTAACTGGTAACCCGCTCTTTGTAAACTTTAATTCTGGTGGATAAGTAAGATTTCCTGCTAAAATTACTCTGTTTAATTCTAACCTTGCCATCACTTTCCTCCCTTGAAAAACATTGTAAGTATAATAATCCCAGCAAGAAGCAAGAAGCAAGATAACCCAATAACCCAATAGTGTAGAGCGCAAACCGTGCTTATGACAACTCCTCTCCAGCTAAAACCTGATCACACTTTTTCACTTGTAATATGTTCTCCGCTATCCTCTTTTGCCGGTATTGTGCTATCTTTTTTAGCTGTCTTCTTTTTAGCTGGTTTTGTTCTTTTGGGCTCTTTTGGTTTCTTTCTTAATTTATGTTTTTCTTTCCTCACAATGATAAATGTTAATAGTTTTTCCTGTATCCTTAACTGTGAATCAATCTGTGATATAGCATCGCCAGCAGATGCAAATTCAATAAGATAATATATCCCTTCCTGTTTCTTTTTTACTTTGTAAGTAAGAGTCCTTTTATACAGCGTATTTTCAGATGTAATATTACCACCTGCTGGTGTTATATTCTTTCTTATAATCTCAACAATATTATTTTTTTCCTCATCTGTAATATCAATGGGGAATACCAGGACTGCCTCATAAGAATTTAAATTCATCTTCGTCTCTCCTTTCTATGGATTCAATCAGCTTGCTCATATTTCATAACAAGCAGAAAGGTTTTTCTATTTCTACATTATTTTATTTTTTCGTCAATTAATATTTATTTTTCTTTTTTGCGGTATTTCCGTAACCAAAGAAGGTCTTTTTCCTGCTTTTCCTGTATCCTCTTTAACTTTTTAACTATCGCAGACATACTATATAATTATTCGACATAAATATATATTAACTTTAATCACTGCAACATATGTTTGGCGATTTTTTTTGCTGTTATTAGAGGATCCGTATCGTCTTCTACTAAATTTATGTTTATTTTTTTATCAATCTCGCGGAATAACATTTCTCTTATATAAAATTTTAATTCAAATAACTTTCTTTGTTTTCTGTTCTTTAATTTAACCCTGTCTTTTAAATCATTCCTAATCTGCAAAGCAAATTTATCTATACCTTCTTCTTTTTCTGCACTTGTGTTAATAATGAACTTATCACTATATATCATTTTAAAAATATTATACATACTCATAGCGCCACTCAAATCACTCTTATTAATAATAATACCCTCTATTCTCTCGATTATGCCGGATTTAATAGCCTGTATTTCATCACCACTTGCTGGCTGAATTACAAGATATGTTTTATCAGCAAAATCGCATATTATATCTTCTATCTGGCCTGCGCCAACAGTCTCAATAAATATTAAATCATAACCCGCCAATTTAACCAAACGAGAAACCGCAGGCAGAACAAATGATAAGCCGCTTGTAGTATTACCTGTTGAAAAACTTCTGATATAAATCGTATCCCCTGGTTTCTCTTCTATCCTTAGTCTATCACCTAAAATAGCACCGCGTTTTAGCTTGCTTGATGGGTCTATTAAAAACATCGCTATTTTAATATCTTTTAAATGTTTAATTATTTTACCAATTAAAGTGCTCTTACCCGAGCCAGGTGGCCCTGTTATACCTAAAATAAGAGGGTATTCATACTTTTCATTCTTAAAAATCTCAGGTATCTTATTATAATCTTTTTCGATCTCTGTTATTATTTTTGCAAGCGCTTTTCTGTCACCCTTTTTTAATCTTTTTATTATGCCTTTTTCCATAACTTATCCACATATAAGATAATATCATCTGTTTTCGTTCCTGGTCCAAACACTCTGTTTATACCTATACTTTTTAAATATTCTATATCCTCCTCTGGTATAATGCCTCCTGCAAATACTGGTATCTTTACTCTCTCTTTTTTAAGAATATCCATAACCCTTTTAAATAATTCTTTATGTGCACCAGATAAACAAGATAAGCCGAGACAATCAGCATCTTCATCTATAACAATTCTTATTATTTCTTCAGGCGCCTTTCTTATACCTGTATACAAAACATCATAACCTTTGTCTCTTAAAGCACGTGCTATGACCTTTGCTCCACGGTCATGGCCATCTAATCCGGGTTTCGCAATCACAATCTTCTTTCTTCTCTTTTGCATCTTTTGGATTTAACCTTCTTTTTAGAATCCTTCTTCAAGTTTATCAGAATTACCAAATAATACATCGCCTTCCTGCGCTATAAGCTGATACTCATTATCTTCTTTAATTAATATTAAAAAAGACGTCCCTGCAAACTCACGTTTAACAGGAGAAGGTATTGTATTAACAGTGCCTGCAGGCACACTTGTTGGGTCAAGCGGATCAGAATTAGATAGAAATTCCTCTCTACTTGTAAAACCGTCACCATCTGTATCTTTATATGCATCAGCCGGGTCGTTCTCATCTAAACCATTGTATCTCTCCCATAAATCAGGCATACCATCAAAATCCCTATCAGTCCGTTCAAGATATTTTTTTCGCCATCGTAGTTCCAATCGTGTCTCATTTCCAGAATACTCCACTGAATCTATATTATAAACAATCTCAATCTGGTCAACACGTCCTAAATCCACTCTTATATCTTTTTCAAATTCATTAAAACCGCCGCAAAAATCACGGGATACAACTTTTAAGAAACCCTCGGCATTCCTGTTTTTATAATTGTCAACTAAATAGCTAACAAATCTCTCAAGCCCAATCTCTTCTTTTTTTATGGTTTCTTCTTCTACACAACTAATACATAATATTAATAATAGTATCGAACAAAATCTCTTCATAACAGCTCCTTTGAAAAACTTCGCAACTTTAATAATTCGGGGTACAGGCTACAGGCTACGGACTACAGCCGGCTGGAGCCTGAAGAGCCTGTAGTCTGCAATCTGAAGTCTATGTTGACTCCTATCTCTTTTATATCCTGATACTTTCTTTATATTCTCCAAAAACTTTTCTTAAAACATCACATATCTCACCTATTGTAGCATAGGAACTTACAGCATCAATAATAAATGGCATTATATTATCACTTGAGCCGATATTTTCAAGAGCTTTTAATCTGTTTCTAACAAGAGCATTATCTCGTTTCTTTTTTAGCTTTTTTAGATTATTGATCTGTTCTCTTTCTATACTTTCATCGACTTTTAAAACTTCTGTTTTTTGTTTTTCTTTTTCAGTAAAGATATTCACAGAAACAACTTTTTTCTCATTCGACTCTATACTTTTCTGGTATCGATATGCAGATTCAGCGATCTCTGATTGTATATAGCCTGATTTAATAGCTTCTATCATACCGCCCATTGAATCTATCTTTTTAAGATATTCAAAAACTCTGTTTTCTATTTCATCAGTGAGGTATTCGAGAGCATAGGCGCCTGCTAATGGATCAATCGTATCAGTTACTCCGCTCTCATAGGCTATTATCTGCTGGGTTCTCAAAGCTATTCTAACTGATTCTTCTGTAGGTAATGAGAGTGCCTCATCCTTTGAGTTGGTATGTAAACTCTGCGTACCACCAAGAACAGCAGCTAAAGCCTGTAGTGTTATACGTATAATATTATTATCAGGCTGTGAAGCGGTAAGTGTGGAACCCGCAGTTTGGGTATGAAACCTTAACATCATCGAACGCGGTTTTTTAGCCTTAAATTTCTCTTTCATAATCTTAGCCCAGATTCTGCGTGCTGCTCTAAATTTAGCTATCTCTTCTAAAAAATTGTTATGAGCATTAAAGAAAAAAGATAAACGCGGGGCAAAATCATCCACATCAAGGTCTGCATCAATCGCTGCTTGAACATACGTTATGCCGTTAGCGATTGTAAACGCAAGCTCCTGAACAGCATTTGAGCCTGCTTCTCTTATATGATAACCACTGATCGAGATAGTATTAAACAAAGGTAAATTAATAGAAGAGTATTTAAAAATATCTGTTATAATTCTCATTGATGGTTTTGGTGGAAATATATATGTACCACGTGCGATATACTCTTTTAATATATCGTTCTGTATGGTACCCTGCAACTTTTTCTCATCTACTCCCTGCTTTCTTCCAACACAAATATACATTGCAAGCAATATACAAGCCGGCGCATTTATTGTCATAGAAGTCGAAACTTTATCAAGTGGTATATTATCAAATAAAATTTCCATATCATTTAATGAATCTATAGCTACCCCAACTTTCCCCACCTCGCCTCTGCTTAAAGGATGGTCAGAATCATAACCAATCTGTGTGGGTAAATCAAATGCAACAGATACCCCTGTCTGGCCTGTTTCTAAAAGGAATTTATATCGTTTATTCGATTCTCTTGCTGTCCCGAAACCTGCATACTGTCTCATTGTCCAGAGTTTTCCACGATACATTGTTGGTTGTATGCCACGGGTAAAAGGATACTCACCTGGAAATCCAAGTTTCGAAAGATAATCATATTTTTTATCGGGTAGATAGATTCTATCAAGTTCTATACCTGATGTGGTTTTAAAATTTTCTCTTCTCTCTTTTTCTTTTATTAATTCTTTATAATTCAAAAAGGTCACCTCTCCTCATCACTTTACCAGGTCTCTTTTAAAAATATTTGTTTAAAAATTTTATAAAACTAGCTTTTTTAATGCCAGTCATCTTTTAAAAATTAAGCTTTTCCTATCATTTCAAGCCCCCTGCGTATCAGTACCCCTGCGATATGTTTTCTGTATTCTGCGGTTGATCTTATATCAGAGATAGGGATTGATAATAAAGATGCTTGTTTTTGAGTTTGTTGTAAGATAGCATCTGTAATGACTTTATTTTGTAAATAATCCTCTAATTTATTAAGTCTGATAACAGTTGGTGCTACGGCTCCTAATGCAAGCCACACCTTTTTTACTCTTTTATTCCTATCCAATCTCACAATCCCGCAGCTTGAAACTTTTGATATAGCCTGTGCCCGACGCGGCCCAATTTTTAGAAAAAAAGATTTATCATCTTTTTCCATTTTTTGAAAATATATACCCTCTATAATTTCATCAGATTTTAATACGGTTTTACCCGGTCCTGTAAAAAATTCTGTTATCGGTATTTCACGACTTCTTTTTAAACTTATAACTTTAATCTTGGCATTTAAAACCATCAGAGGAGGGATCGTATCTCCAGCAGGTGAAGCATTGGCTATATTCCCACCTATAGTACCAACATTCCTTATCTGGACCGCACCTATCTCTCTACAAGCCTGAACTAAAACACTCCCATACTTATTAACAATCTTTGACTCTATTATATCAGTAAAAGTACACGTTGCACCAATTGAGATGGTATTACCTTTCTTGTTTATCGCTTTTAATTCTTTGATTTTCATAATCGAGATAGCAGTATCAGGTACCCCAATATTATCTTTCCAGCGAACTAAATTATCAGTACCACCAGCAATGATTCTGGCTTTGTCTTTATATCTTGATTTAAGTTTGAGTAATTCTTTTAGAGTTAAAGGAACAATAACATTAAACCTCTTCATTTTGCAGCCTCTTTGATCGCTTCAATAATCTTTGTGTATCCTGTGCATCTGCATAGATTACCAGCTATGGCTTCTTTGATCTCTTCTATTGATGGATTTTTATTTTTTTGCAGTAAAGCATAAGCAGACATAACCATCCCGGGAGTACAGAACCCACATTGTATAGCTCCCTTCTTAACAAAACTTTCTTGTATGGGATGGAGTTTGTTTTTTTGCGAGATTCCCTCAATAGTTAACACCTCGCATCCTTCTAAATTAACAGCGAGTACAAGACAGGAATTAACAGCTCTACCATTCAATATCACGGTGCAGGCACCACACTCACCTTTACCACAGCCTTCTTTGGTACCTGTTAATCCCAGCTCATCTCTTAAGACCCCAAGCAGTGTTTTCCAGGGATACGTCTCTATAATAACCTCTTTGTTATTTACTTTAAACTCAATCTTTACTTTATCCATTTTTTACCTCTCACAAATTTTTCATTATAAGAATTATTATTTAAAAATCAAGCTTAAAGTTTTTAAATTGTTAATTGACTTTTGAAACAAAATAGATAAAAGCTATTTTAGGAGATAAAAACTATGATACATAAAGAATTTAATTATTACCGTGATAATTGAAAGGGACATAAATTCAGGGGATTATATTGCTACTGTCCCTGCCTTTGATGGTTGTGTCGTTCAAATGAAAACTTATGATGAAGCGTTGAAAGAAATAAGAGAGGTAGTGAAGGATTTTATTCAAGAGTATATCAAAGATGCAATTGAACTACCAAAAGAAGATTTGGCAATAACAAATATAAGGGTAGCAGTGTAGTTATGCAATCAATCAAAGGATATGTAGTAATTTTATTATGAGTGATAGATTTCCTGCAATTACCAGTGAAGAACTTATCAAAGTAATAAAATAATGGGGATTTGAATTTATACGACAAAGCGGGACGAGCCATGCGATTTATAAAAATCTGGCAGAAAAAAGAATAATATCTGTTCCAAGACACAAGAAGACAATTCTAAGGCGTGGGACATTAAAAGCAATTCTTAAAGGTGCAGGTAAAACACTGGACGACTTAAAAATAGAATTGGGTAGATTATAATCTGATTAATATATCGTTATTCTCTTTTACAACAAAACTTAGTTTTTGTCTATTCTGGTCTATAAAACTGAATACCTCATCTATATAGCTTTTATCATACACAGAGGTATGAATAATAATATATTCTATACCCATCTCCTTTAATAAATCAATTGCTTGCTGTGATGGAAAAGTCTTTAAGATTGAGTACTTTTTGAAAAAATCTATTGGTATGAAACTGCTGTAGCCATTAAAGAGTTTATACCATCTATCAATAGAATAATACATATAAAGTTGTTCCCAACAATACGAATGGGGTAATGTAAAAACAGGTAATGGATACTCTATAATAATATCTAAACTTTTAATATGGCTATAAATTGCGGGTCTTGTTTTTAGAAAGTCGTTCTTTTCTGTTCTGATATACTTATAACTCTCGCTAAAATTTAGCATAATGATTAATAAAATCGATAAATACTTCCATTTAGTTAATCTTGAAATAAATTTATCTAATCCGATAGCTGATAAGATAAAAAGAAACAAGATCACCGGTATCCCACATCTATGGAGCTCTTTTAAGTCTTTAAAGATTGGTAATTTCAAAAATGGTGAAAATACTGTACCAATAAGTAAAAACAAAATTATCGAGACTATCGAGGCAGCGAATAAATAATCATATTTATCTCTCTGTTTTATTCTTAACATCCAGAAATAGATAAAAAAAATAAATGTTAAGGTACACGGATAATAATGACCTGATGATGTAAAAATATCTTTTAATATTAGATAGTTTTTTAATTCTCTTGGATAGATTTCTCTATCTGTTCGTATTTTAAAATATGGCCATAAAAATAGATAAGATATAATCAAAGTAACAATCAATATAAAAAATATATATTTAAATTCTTTTTTAGACAATCTTATACTTTTAAATAAAAGATTGATTAAAACAAAAATTATATAAATAATAAGAAGAAATAAACTTAAATATAAACTTGTGAGAATCTGAAATATAAAAAAGATTGATGTTAATATTAAATAGACCAAACGTTTATTTATAAGAAATAGATAGAAAAACATAATAGATAAAATAAACCATTGTAAACTTAAGACAGGTAAACTACAGAAGTCCATTGTTCTACTGGGAAGAAAGGTAAAAACAGCAGACATTATTATACTTGTTGATATTTTAAGTGATAGGATTCTTAAAAAAAGATAGAAGGCTAAACCTGTTAAAATAAAGTTTAAAATGGCCAAGAGGTTATAAGATGCTATTTTATTATCTGTAATGAGTTTAAAAATAAAGTATTGTAGAGAATTCGTAATTTCGAGGTCTGAATATGCAAGGGTGTAGTTGTGAGGATAAAAAATATTTGCATTAAAAAATCTTTCAGCGGGGAAATATTTGATATTATCTATTATCCACTCATAATTCCAGATGTGAAAAGGTATATCACCTTTATATCTCTCCCTGGGTAAATTATCAGAAATATTTGATAATACCGGGAACAAATAAATAAACGTGAAACATAAAAGTATCGAAAGGATCAGTATAAATTCCGTTAAAAAACTATTTCTTAAGGCTTGCCACTTAATTTGTGCCATTTCTTGCTCCTTGCCACTTTTTTTCTCTGTAAGTGAGAGAACAGCCGGTATAAAACAATAAACCAACAAACAGCAACCCACACCCTGCTTTAAATGTTAATGGCATGTATCTGAAAATTACATTATGTCTGCCCGCAGCCACTACCACACCCCTTACCAGACCATTAACTCGTAATAACTCGTTCTCTTTACCATCTACAAAAACCTTCCAACCTTTATAATATGAATCTGTAAGCACAAGAAGACCATCGATAGATGAAAAAGTTTCTATCTCAATGGTGTTGGGTTCATATTTTAATATATTTGCTTCCCATCTTCTTTCTTTCTTATCATCTGGCTTGATTTTTATATTTTTTTCAACTATAGCTTTATTCCTAAAATCAAAGTCATTATTAATTTTTAACTGTGCCTCGTAGATATTATTAGCTTTTTCTGTATCGAATACAATGTAAGTCCTGGGATGATATTCTTTATTTTCATATATAATTGTATACGGGTCTTTATAGATCAGAGGCAGGTCAAATTTATAGTAAGGGGATGAAAATACATATTTTACCCCAAGCCAGGAATAAATATTTTTCCTCTTTATAAAGTCTTCATAGAATGATACATCTGAATCTGAAACACCTATAAACCATAGAATATTATATTTAGTTAACGGCTTTGATAGAAGATTATAATTAGCGAAATTATGATATTCAATCGGTGATAAGGCATTTATATATCTTACATCAAATAATTGATACGCTCCTGCATAATTTGGCATAAATCTTCTATCCAGCCCAACAATTCTACTATATCCTAGTTCTTTAATCTTATTTATACTTGCTAAGATTGGGAACGGGTCCCTTCTTAGTGGTAAACCAGTAGGAGAAATTAACTCGATAATAATATAACTCAATATAGCAGACAGGATTAAAAATAGCTGTTTTTTTCTATTTTCTATAATAAACAGAGTAGACCATCCGAGTATAAGCGGGATGAATAAAATATAATTCCATTTCATCTCATAACCCTTTGGTATATAGAACCATAGTTCAAAAAGGATAAGTAATAAGATGGAAACAAGCCTGGTTTTAACGTCGTTAATTTTTTTAAAAATCAACAATAACATAAAAATAAAAAATAAAAATACAATTATACTCTGAAGATAGGAATATTTATATAAAGGATATCCACAAATAACATCAAAAATAGTAGTAGATAAATAAATATTCAAAGATATAAATAATAAAATAAATATTAAAAGTGAAACTAAAATATCTTTTAAGGATATAACTGAAATATTATGAAGACACAAACCAGCACCAAGCGCAAAACAAAGACTCCATACAGGAGATGTCCATCTGGGAACAAAAACAAGGTCGAAAAGCAGAAGATTCCCTATATATCTGAATGGTGGGATACCAAGTCTCTGAAAAAGTATTATAAAACCACAAACAACAAAAAAAATTAACTCTTTTTTGTATAGAATATTCTTTTTAAATATAGTAGCAAAGATTAAAATCCATACCGCAATACTTACATAACTGCCAGTGAAATCCCAGACCATGGCACAAGGGAATAAAAGGCAATAACCTGAATCAACACTAACCCCGGGTAATAATATATGTAATAAATAAGTGAATCCTGATAGATGCTGTAATCCTAATTTTTCTTTAAAAAAATGAAGATGATGTGAATCAAAAGCGAGTTCTAAAAATGGTAATAGAAGCGGAGAGGCAAACATAAAACCTATTAACCATGATAATACGTGGCCTAAAATACATTTTTCTATCCCTGTTTCTCCACTTCTTTGCCATAAACCAAACCCTGTATATAAAAACCCAAGTGTCAAAACATATAAAGCTGTTTCTGGCTGACCTGCGTATAATACCATAGCAATTACAAACGAGAGTATAAATTGATTTTTAATGGTATTTTTCTGTAATAACCTCTGGATCGTAAAAAGAAAAACAGGGACCAGCATCCCAACATTTACTAATTGTTCAAGATTTATAAACCACGTAAATGAACCTGAAAATTGATAGATAACACCAGTTATAAAAGCAGGTAAAATATTGATATTGAGTCTTCTTAAAAATAAATAAGTAAAAAAACCTGCGATAACCAGTCGAAACAGTATAAAGTAATCCCATAAGAAGTAAGGCGAGATATTCTCAAGTATCTGATATGGAAAAAATGCTCTTGAACTGTATTGAGCAGCAAGAGGTACTCCCAACCCTGTATAGGGATCCCATAACGGTACCTTACCATTTTTTATCATATCACCAACTATTTTATTTGTCGGTTCTTCATAATATACAGGTGTAGGTAAATCTACTAAAAAGGTACCATATAAAACTTTTCTCATTTTTAAATCATTTAAGTCCATCACAGGTGAGGGATAATAGAGTGAAGGTATAAGCGAACGTCCCATAAATACAACGGGGTAATATAATATAGCCACTGTAATAATGTAGCAAAAAAGTATTTTTATTTTCTCGTTTCTCATTTAAATTAATCCAGTTTATAAATTATCGCTCTGCTTAATTATTAAGATACACAAGTAAATGTCAATCGTTTTGAAAAAATAATGGTATCCCCTCAGTCTTCAGTGGGATTCCGTAATCTTGCTTCTTGCTTCTACTTGATATCATTAGAGTTACAATGTTTTTCAGAGGAGGAAAGGTAGTGAAATTAAAAGTAGTTTTCGAACCAAGTAATGAAGGGGGATATACAGTATACGTACCATCTTTGCCCGGTTGCATAAGCGAGGGAGATACTAAAGAAGAAGCTTTAAAAAATATAAAAGAGGCTATAGAATTGTATCTCGAGCCTGTTGAAGATGATTTAGCAGGTACTGAGGGTTTAGAAATTTTAGAACTTGCCGTATGACAAAGATTCCATCGCTTGACTATATAAAAATAATAAATGCTTTACATATTCGGTTACAAAAACGTCTGCCTGATGAATTTTCCTGCTCATAAACCAGTTAAAAGGTCAACATTATCACATATTCTCAAACAAGCTCGGCTCGATATTAACGATTTTGGGGAACTTTTATAAAAATAAAATAATTTCCTGCGTAAATTTGTAAACAAATCTCATTTTGTTCTATACATTATCTGCCACTATTTAATTCCAAGTTTTACGAAATTGAGTAATGATGATTTTTTTCTTTCAACGAGAACTTTTTTTCTTTGTTTTTCAGCTATTCAGTCAAGATATTTGTATCATCTTCTTGTAATTTAGACACTGGTTTTCAGAAGACGAATAAATTTGCAATTTTCAATTTGCGATGGAGAGGCACAAAGGCACAAAGACGTATAGAACATCTAAAAATGACTTTTTCAGAGACAAGAGAGTTTTATTTGACTTAAAATAAGCTATAATTTAGACTTAAAATATATGAGGTATTGGATATATATTGATAATGAGGTTCAGGGACCTTGTAATGTTTCTGAACTGCAGAATATGGGGATAACCCAACAGACACAGGTTTGTCCCGAAGGCAGTGACTCCTGGGTTTTTGTTTCTGATATTCCTGAACTTAATACCCTGACTAATTATGACCAACAATATGCTGAAACAAGTGATTCTGCTCTTGCTTCAGTTTCGCATAGAAAAAAAATATTTATAATTCATGGTCGCGGCATAAGATTAATCGGTGCATTACGTTTTGTTATCTCTTTATTAGAGACCAAAATATATTATAATGAGGGTAATTATTATACACACTCACAGAATTTAAGGTTAATCCGTTATCTTATATATGAACCAAGTGAGATGCATAAAAATAAACTATTATCAAGTCTTGATAAACTTTACATCTCAAAGCTTCTTATCGCTCCATTTTATCAATATGATATAGGTAATGAATCTGATCTTACTCAATTAAGTCAGTTCAAAATCAATGAGAAGCTTAATTTTATAAGTACAGAAAAACCTGATTTATCAGGTAACGAGCTTGCGGAAACAGTTTATAAAGAATCCCTTTCAATTCTTTCTTCACTTTTTGGTATGGATGCTCCTGACCATCACACCATCGCACACAATTTAAAAAAGATCATAGGTGACCTTGAGAAAGACAGAAAACTACTTGAGTCCGAGGCAAAAAAACTCATAAAAGATTACATTGATAAACAGTCTGGTTCTGGAGAAGAAGTGGTTGCAGGTCTTATTGAGATACAGCGAATCTTTGAGCAAGGCGGAGACCTCGATACCATAGGGTCGAATTCTCTTTATGGTGCCTGGTTCTTACATAATTTCATGAAGGAGTTCAAAAAGGAGCCTGTTTATGGTTTAGATTACCAGTTTGATTTCGTAAATTATCAGGAAAGTTTTATGCATCTTACCCGACATCAAAACTGCGATATATACATCCCTGACTTCCCATTCGATGCTATACCTGATCTTGAAGAATCGGCTCGAGCCCTGTTAAAAGTTGGAAGTATATACAAACGTTTTGATGACCATCACCCCTGGACCAATGAAATACTTAATACTCTTGTCAGATTAAAAGAAGAAAATGTTATTGAACATTTTGCTTTATCAGGCCCTAAAAAAGGAGAATCACAGACAAAAGAGGAACAGAAATGTGGAACTGATATGATATATGAATCTTTGATAAAAGATACAGAGATCAATAATTCAGGAATAGAAGAATTAACCCGGCTTGCGCATGTTCAAGACCTCCATATTATTGAAGATAGGAATGCTATTGATATATCAAAATTGATAGGTTCAAGACATTCGAAAATCGAGATGGTTCAGAGATTAATGCATATAAAATCTAAAGATGAAATAGATAATATTCTCAATACTACTGGCTGGAGACTTGAGGTTATCAAATACGAACGCGAATTACAACAATATTGTAAGAAGATACTTAAAAATCTTGTTTTGATAGAGTTCCGCACACCTGTTAAAGATGGTAATTATTTAGACAGGTTGAGTGGCATTAGAAAATTTCTTTCTCGGTTAGTAAATAAAATTTCATTCAATACAATTGACATCTCTAAATTTCTTTACAGGTCCGATAGAACAAATACTCATAAAATTTATATATCTCTATCACCCTATCAGTCTGGCAAGGAATCACGTATTAACATAGCTTCAGCCATAAATTATCTTAAAGAGAAGCTCGATATGGATTACTTTTTTTATACTTATGGTTCGAGTTTAATGACCACAAGGAAAGTAAATGAGATGGATACTGCGCTTGATCTCGGTGTATTGATGTCAGTTATAGGTTCGTCGGAGGATGGTGGCCATCCCTCAGCAGCTACCTGCAAACCATCCAAGAATCCAAATTTTCCAAAAGAGAAATTTCAAAGACTAAAATCTGATAATTTTCTCGATTACTGCGGCTATATCGCAACACGTATAAGAGCGCATACATCTCTCGAGCTTGTTCGAATAAAAAAAATTGAGTTACCAGCGGATTGATTATATGAAAGATAACCCATATCTAAGTATAGTCTTCCCAGTCTATAACGAAGAATCGAGATTAAAGAAAAGTCTCATCACAATCAGTGAATTCATTACAACTTCAGATTACCCTATTGAATTAATCTTCTCTAATGATGGTTCAACTGATAAAACAGCTTTCTTACTTGAAACCTTTAAAGAGCTTTTTTCTGATAGAGTAATAATAAAAATATTAAATCATCCCAGAAATCGGGGTAAAGGCGCTGTGGTGCGTGATGGTATGCTTGCTGCCTCAGGTAATTGGGTAATGTTCACTGATGTGGATATCCCTATCCCACTTAAAACACTAGATATTATTAAAGAATTCGAAAATAGTAAGACCGATGTTATATTGGGCAGACGAAAAAAAGAGATATCAAAACGTAAGTGGTACCGTCAATTCACGGGTCTTATTTTTCATCTTTTAACAAAATTAATATTACCCCAGTTCGATGATACTCAATGTCCTTTTAAAATTTTTCGTAAGAGCGTGGTTGTCGCTCTTTTTTTCTGCTTAAAACTTCAAAAATTTGGTTTCGATCTTGAGATATTAAAAAAAATAAGAAAGAAGAGATTAAAATTTGCACAGATAGATGTACCCTTTACCGATGTCCCGGGTTCCAAACTCCACCCTCTAAAAACACCTGTCTCGCTATTTATTGATCTCCTAAAAATTATTTTTTTGGACACAGAAGACAAAACTCACTGACTGCTTAGATTAGATAAAATGAGATTTCTTAATGTTTCAAGTACATAATCTTCATTTTTATTTTCTATCTCAGAATAAAGGATTGGTTTATCTATAATTATTTTAATTGGTTGTGGGAATAGTCTGAAACTCCCCTTTTTCATTATATCATAAGTTCCGATTATAGTAATCGGTACAATCGGGAATCTGCCTTTTGTAGCTATATAAAGCGTACCCTTTTTAAAGCCCTGGAGTTTTCCTGTTAGAGTTCTTGTCCCTTCTGGAAATACTACAACAGATGCCCCTTTCGCGACCGTATCTATTGCTTGTTTAAGGCTTACGATTGCTTTTCTTGCGTTCTGGCGGTCAATGCTTATATATCGTGCAGCGAACATTGCCCAACCCATAAAAGGTATTCTAAACAACGATTCTTTTGCAAGCCACCGAATCTGTAGAGGGATATATGCGGTCAAAACAAAAATATCAAACCCGCTTTGATGATTTGCCACAAGTATCTGTCCACTATCACTTATTAAATTTTCTTTATCGATGACCTCAACCCTGCACCCACTGAACCACATAATAATTTTTGCCCATAATCTATTAACTTTATGTGAACTATTTCCCGAATGGTCGAATATAAAAGCAAAAACAGAGGCAA
>JBFMHD010000259.1:0-3483 GCA_040752395.1 Candidatus Hydrogenedentota bacterium | reverse complement strand
AAAAACAGGGATGGAGAAGATATAGTTTTAGTGATAGAGGTAAAAAGTAATTTAACAATAAGGGAAGTAAATAAAATCGAGGAGGCACTAAGTCAATTCATAGAATTTTTTCCAGAATATAGGGGTAGGAAGGTGATAGGAGTTGCGAGCGGGATAAGATTTGAGAAAGGTGCGGGGAGATATGCAGAGGAGCAGGGTTTATATGTATTAGCCCCAAAAGGTGAGAATATGAAGATATTGAATAGCCCTAATTTTAAGCCAAGGATATGGGGCTAAGGAGGTTTAGTTAGATGGTGGCACCTGAGACTTTAAGACACTTAGAATTTTTTAAAGGTATGTCTCTTGAAACAGTGGAAGCTATAATTAATGCTACTAATGAGGTATCAAAAAAAGGAATAATTTTTAATGAAGGTGATAAAGGTGATTTTATGCTTATTATCATTGAAGGGAATGTAGAGGTTCTTACAAAGAAACGAAAAGAGGGCGATTATAATGTGATAGCTGTTTTAAAACCCGGTGATATCATAGGTGAGATAGCTCTTGTAGGAGATAAAATCCGAACAGCAAAATGCAGAACCGAACAGGATAAGGAGATTAAAGTCTTAGAATTAACTGAAGCAGCGTTTTCTAAATTACAAACAAGCAATCCTAAAGCCTCACTACAAATTTATGAAAAAACATTAAAAATCATTGCTCAAAGATTTAAGCGGATGGCTGAAAAACAGGATAGATGGAATTTCTGGTTATAGCTTGAAGTATATTATTATAACTCTTTTAGGAGCTTTATTACTTTCTTTTACATTTTTAGTCTTTAATAATTTGATTATAATAGCATATATCCCTTTATTTTATCTTATTGAATATAGTATTTATAAAACGCGGTTGATATTTATTTACTATTTTATTTTTTATCTTATTTCTTTTTACTGGCTATCTTATTTTACTAACATAGCCCCATTGGTTCTGGGTTTATGTTATGCTTTTCTTTATAGTCTTTTTATTCATTTTTTAGTTATAAAGAGAGAAAATCACAGATTATTAAAGTTGATAGTACTTCTTGTTATTCTTGATATTATAAGAGCGATTGGTAGCTTCGGGCTACCTTTTCTTCAACCCGCTGAAAATTTTTTAGAGGTCTCATATTTTTATGGGTTGATAAAAAATCTCGGTACTTACGGGACAAACTTATATATATATCTTTTAAATCTTACCATCTTTTTCTTATTTAGAGGTTTATTCAGAATATTTTTTGGCACGGCTTATACTTTTCGCATCAACAATCTGCTTTTGCAGAATGGCTTAAGGTACTGCATTATTTTGATTATTTTGTTACTGATACCATACATTTTCAAACATCAGAATAATTTAATTTCTCTCAATAAATCATTTGCTGTTACTTTAATTCAACCCAATTTTGATGAGAATATTAAAACTAACCAACGATTAAATGAACTAAATAAAATTATAGGTGAGAGTGAAGAGGGAGGATTGATTGTATTGCCAGAAACTGTTTTCCAGACTTCTCTTAATGATGGTATAAAAGAATTTATAAAAAAATTAAATTCGAGGTATAATGCAGTAATTTTTGGATGCGTTTTAGATGAAAATAATAAATCATATAATGCTATCTTTTATTTTAATGGTGATGCTATGAATTCCTACCCGAAATTTCATCTTGTACCTTTCGGTGAATATATCCCGTTTAATATCAATTTTTTATTAAAATTAGACTGGTATAAAGACTGGTCACCATTTGATAGAGGTAATAATGAAAATTATTTTCTGTATAATAATTTATATTTAGTTTCTACTGTATGCTTTGAGTCTTCATTTGACTATTTAATAAGAGATAGGGTATATAAGTTGTATAATGAGAATAAGTTACCGGTGTTATTAACGCTTACAAATGATGGTTGGGCCAAAAGCAGAACTTCGCATCTTCAACATTTCAAAGCCGGATTATTACGATGCATTGAATTTGGTATAAGCTGGATAAGGTGTGGCAACAGTGGTATAACAGGTTTATATAGACCCGATGTGAAGAACGAGGTAGATACTTTAAATATTATGAAAAGAGATATTAAAAGATTCGAAACTAATATTATTTTTATGCCTTCATTTTATTTGAAATATTTTTATTATATTAATTTTATAATATTAGCTTTTTCAATTTTGATATTATTACTATGAAAGAAATTTTTATTCTTTTATTTTTATTAACATTAACATTTCAGATACTAATAATCTCAGGTCATATTTATAGTCTTGATGAAGAGGTAACTTTTCAGACTGCAAGAAGTATTGTTGAAAACTTCTCGACTGATATCGAGCATACAGAAAAGAATCATTTTTATTGTAAGAAAGGCGTTGATAACAAATATTATTCTAAATTCGGGATCGGGTTCTCATTATTTCTTGTTCCGTTTATTATTACCGGGAAATTCATAAGTATTATTTTCGGATTAAAGCAGACTAATCTTTTATACTTTGTATCATCTTTTGCCAATATCATTGTAATATCGCTTATTGTCGCTGTTTTTTGTTTACTTGTTTGGAATATATCAAAAAATAGAAAAATAAGTATAATTTTATCTTTGACTTTAGGGTTTTCTACTTTTTTGATGCCTTATGGCAGGACTCTTTTTAATGACCCGTTCTGTCTTTTGAATCTAACTTTATCTATTTATTTTTTTTATTTATTTAAGGCTGCGCTTCAAACCCAGAATCTTAGAGAAAGATATTTATTTTATTCGGGGATATTTTCTGGTTTGATGTTTGCCACGAGATTCGAATACACCATAATAATTCCTGGAATTAGTTTGCTTTTCCTTAATCTTCTCAAGACAAACAAAAAAAGTCTTTATAAAATTATTTTTTATATTGTTCCCGTAGTTGTAATTTTTCTTTTTTTAGGGTTATATAATCATACAAGGTTTGGACGGTTTTATGATACCGGGATATATAACCAGGACCCGAGTGATAAATTCTCAACACCTTTATTTGTAGGGTTGAGCGGTATGTTATTATCTCCGGGCAAGGGGATAATATTTTATGCACCGGTCATTATTTTATCTATCTGGGGTTTGAAGGATTGGATTAAAACTCGTGGTATAGAATCTTTTATTATTTTATTTTTTATAATTTTACCTGTGTTAATATTACATTCGAAGTGGCATTCATGGATGGGGGGCTGGTCGTGGGGGCCGAGAAGACTTATTGGTATTCTTACATTATTATTATTACCTGCTATTAATGCGTTAGCTTCTATTTTAAATAAGAGAGAGAATAAATTATTGATAAATTTTATTTTAGTTATATTTCTAACAGGATTTTTAATCCAGGTACCTGGTTTTTTAGTAAATTTTATGGATTATATAGAATGGGCTCAGTCACAGAGACATAGTACAATTTATGAATTAACCTGGTCGCCTTATATCGGTCACATCAGGTATCTATTAAGTGGTGCAGAGCCTGATCTTTTCT
>JBFMHD010000258.1:0-3484 GCA_040752395.1 Candidatus Hydrogenedentota bacterium | reverse complement strand
GTGCAGACTTCCAAAATCTAATCTAAATGATTTATCTATTTCAATAGTAGAATTAGAAAGTTTAGCTAAATCTGTGGGTAATATTGTTGTGGGGTCTAAGTTATTTAATTTAAAAGAGATAAATCCTGCTACCTTTATAGGTTATGGTAAAGTTATGTTGTTAAGAGAGATAAAAATAGATAACAATCTTGACAGGATAATTTTTGATGGAGAACTGGCACCAAACCAACAAAGAAATCTCGCTGAAACAATAGGATGTGAGGTAATAGACAGGACAGAGTTAATATTAGAATTATTTTTCTTGCATGCAAAAACCTATGAAGCAAAAGTACAGGTAGAATTAGCAAGACTTGAATATTTATTACCAAGATTACGTGGTAGATGGCAGCATCTTGAAAGACAATTTGGAAAATCACAGATAAGAGGTGGACCAGGCGAAAAACAAATAGAGCTTGATCGACGTAGTATTGAAAATAGAATATTAAAGCTTAAAGAACGGCTATCCAGGATTGAAAGAAGAAGAATAACCCAGAGAAAAAGAAGAGAAGAGATATTTAAGATAGCCATAGTTGGCTATACAAATGCAGGAAAATCCACTTTATTTAATCTTTTAACAAAATCATCTACAAAAATTGAAGATAAGCTATTTACAACCCTTGATCCAACAACTAAAAGAATTAGATTACCATCAGGTAAGTTCGTTGTTATCTCGGACACCGTTGGGTTTATAAGAAGGTTACCGCATAAACTGGTAGAGTCATTTAAATCAACGCTCGAAGTTGTTGTTTTCGCCGACTTTATAATTCATTTAATTGATATATCGAATCCGGCTGCTTTTAATGAAAAAGAGATAGTAATTGATACTCTTAAAGAACTTGGGATTTGTGGTACTACTATTCTTGAAGTATATAATAAAATTGACAAATTAGAAAATCATCCACAAAACGAAGAAGATGGCTCAGTATTTATAAGTGCAAGAGAAAAAATTGGCATAAAAGATTTGATTTACAGGATAGATAAAAGTATATTATAAGTTGAAAGATTCAAAGATTGAAAGATTAAAAATTTTTCTGATACTCTTCTTACTTTCAAAGGCACAGAGGCACAAAGGATGAAAAACTAAAGATGATATGAAAAGAGTCGTGAGTCAAAACAAGACTCGAGACTCAAGACTTTTCAGCAGGCTCCGGCCTCCAGCCGGCTGTAGTCCGTAGCCCGTAGCCTGTACCCCGAATTATTAGAGTTACAGCGTTTTTCAGAGGAGTAACTGATGAAGAAGCGAAAGATAAACATAATTGATGTTACTTTAAGAGATGCGTATCAATGTATAAAAGGAACGCAGCTTACTTTATCAGAGCTTATACCGATAGCTTATGAACTTTCCGATATAGGGGTTGATGGTGCAGAGGTCTGGGGCGGAGATACATTTGATGCGTGTCTCAGATATTTATTTGAAGATCCATGGGAGAGATTGAAGAGGTTCAGGGAAATATTAAAAAATACGCGGATACGTGTATTACTCCGTGGACAAAATATTTTTGGGTATAAACATTATCCTGACGATATCCTCGAAAGGTTTATTAAAACACTCAAAAACTATAAAGTTGATATTATAAGAACCTATGACCCTCTAAATGACATACGAAATGTTGAGAAATCTGTTTTAACAGCTAAGGAAGTCGGGATGGAAGCAGAGGTCGCATTAATTTACTGGAAAAATCCGTTATATGATACTGGTTTATTTATAGAAAAAGCGAGATATGCAAAAGAGCTCGGAGCTGATTCAATTTGCATTAAAGATTTAACAGGAACATTGGACCCGAAACTTGCTTATACTTTAGTTTATAACATTCGAAAAGAGGTTGGAATACCTGTATCATTACATTGTAATTCACCTGGTGGCATAGCGAGTTCTGCTTATGTATTTGGTGTAATTGCAGGAGCAGATACGCTTGATTGTGCTATAAGTCCGTTAGCTATATATTCTAATCAGCCTGCGTTGGAAACGATAATTGATATTTTAGAAAATATGAAATATACTACGGAATTAACCCGAGCAAAGGTCTTTAATCTTGCTCGTGCAGCATCAAAGGTTGCTTTTAAACATATGGGTGATACAAGAGAAAGAACAGTATTGAACTTCAATACTATTATGTATGGGCTTCCTACAGGGCTTTTATCAAACATTATATCTCATCTTGATAAACAGGGATTTCTTGAGAGAACAGATGAGGTATTAAGAGAGGTAAGGATTATTGAAAAAGAACTCGGATACCCGCCATTGATTGCTCCGATTTCTCACATTGTTGGGTTACAGGCAGTATCGAATGTATTAACGGGTGAGAGATATAAAATAGTGCCTAAAGAGATAAGCTGGTATTTAAGGGGATGGTATGGCAGACCATCGGCCGAAATTTCGAAAGATGTTATAGATAAGGTATTCCCGGATAAGAGAGATTATGATCCAATTAATGTCAGGCCCGCGGATTTATTAAAATCAAAATATCAAGAAATAAAAAATAGTTTGAGTAAAGAGTTAATAGAGAAAGACGAAGATTATTTAACGTATGCTTTATTTCCAGCGCTTGCCATGAGATTTTTTAAGTATAGAGAAGACCCGGGCAGTATAAAAGCAGCTGAACAAAAACACGATGAATCAATAGACCCGCTTGCAGCCTCTGCCCTGAGGCTTAAAAAACTGAGCGAATGGATGACCGAACACAATGTTGTTGAGATAAGTTTAGATGAGGGAGAAGATGATAGGATTTATCTTGCTAAAAGCGAAACAAGAGAATATCCTTTTTATTTAGGAGAAACTTTTGTTAAAACCGCTGAATCTGTATCAAAAGAGGAAAAAGAAAAGGTTGTTGAACCAGGAACAACCATCATTACATCTCCGATGGCCGGCGTTTTTTATCGTTCCCCAGCACCAGGAGCTGAACCATTTGTAATAGAAGGTTCAAGAGTAAACCCAGATACATCGATGTGTATCATTGAAGCTATGAAATTATTTAATGAGATAAAAGCAGAGTGTTCGGGTGTTGTAGTAAAGATTTTAGTTGAAAACGAGCAGCCTGTGATTCAGGGTCAGGAATTATTTTATATTAAAAAAGATTAAAATTTATTTTTAAAACTTGACGATATTTAAAAAAGAAGTAAAATTTATTAATGTAAGGAAGAAGGCAAAATGCAGACATTTAAAGCACTTATAATTGACCCATCGAGTGAAAACAGAGTTGAATTAAAAAAGATAATGTTTAATGTTGAACAGGCTGAAAAAACTATTGAGTGCGCTAATATTGAAGAGGGTATCCAGAAGTTTGAAGAAGAGAATACCGAGGTTATACTTCTAAACGCGGATAGCGAGGAGATACTCAATAAGGGAGAACTTATCGAAGAACTTGATATAAAAACGCACAATGCCTCTATTATAGCTTATTCCGCTCAGATTAAAAGTGACCCAACATATACTGTTAAAATTATT
>JBFMHD010000257.1:0-3526 GCA_040752395.1 Candidatus Hydrogenedentota bacterium | reverse complement strand
GAGCCCGAAGCCCGGAGCCTGCTGAAAAGTCTTGAGTCTTGAGTCTCGAGTCCTGTTTTGACTCACGACTTGCGACTCACGACTCACGACTCTTTTTATATCATCTTTAGTTTTTCATCCTTTGTGTAGAGCGCAAAAACGCAATAACCCAATAACACAATAACACAATAGTGTAGAGCGCAACCCGCGCTCATGTTGACTCCTTCGAAAAAGTTCGGAGTTCGGAGCTCGGAGCTCGTATCTATTATTACGAACTCCTAACTCCTATCTTTTTCATCCTTTGTGCCTTTGTGCCTCTTTTCCTCCCCTTTAAAGTGTCTCACGTTTCAGGGTAGCAGTATAGCACTATATAATTATTTAATATGAATTACTATACTTTCGCACATTTTACCTTAAAAATGGCTGCTTAAATGAAATCCATTGACTTATTTTCTGCTAAAGTATAGATGAATTATTATATTCTGATATATAATCTTAGCAAAGAGTTGTGTAGCAAAAGCATTTGGGTGTACTTTATCTTCATCAGTCAACTTATATTCATTTAAGTTATCAGAGGATAGATGGTTAATAAGGTCTATATATAATATATTATTTTTCTCAAAAAAATCATCCCATATTTTATGATACGAAGTATACTGGTATTCTTTCGAGCTTTCTAAAACAGGGAATATTACATAGATAAGAATATATCCCTTACTATCACAATATCTCTTAAGATTAATAATCTCATTCTGTGAGATTTCAAGATCAGATGTATGAACCTTAAATATTTTATCATAATATGATTCGTTCTCTGAAACCGAAACACCGTACGTCTTATAAATATTTAATTTCTGCATAGAGTATTTTAACAAAAAATATATACCATACATATTTGATTTCACAAATTCTTTAATATGATTTATTAAGGGTTTATTTTGCAATTTTTCTTCTTCTTTATATAGTATAAAATCATCGATCAAGATTTGATGAATAATCATCTGGGGATTAAATTCATCTGAATTTAAATCATAAAATCTTTGAATAGAACCCGTGAGGTTCATTCCTGAGACGCCTTGATTTATCGTAAAAAATCTCCTATCTTCATTGAAAGTATTGAGTAGTAATCCTAATTGATATAAAAATGTATCTTTCTCACTTAGATTATATCCCATCATTATTGAATCACCTAAACCAATTATTACATATTTATCCTTTAAATCATCCAACTTAAATTCTTCTCCCCGGAGTCCAAACGAGTTTGTACTATATTCTATATTTTTATAAAGAACTTTAAAGTTGTTTTTTAACCCGTAATAACTATATTTTGATTTTTTATAAACATACATTGAATTAAATTTCCCATCTTGACCCCACCTGGTATTCCTTAAAATAAATTCAATAATAATTAATGATATAACAAAGGAGAAAAATAAAATAGCTATTCTGATTAAAAATTTCAATTTCATTAATTCTATAGTATATATTAAAAGTGTAATAGTCAATACAAAAAAATTGAATTTTTTATATTGACAAATATGAAAAAAAGAATATAATTAGAATATAAAATTAAAACAATGGAAGTCGGTTATTACCGTCAGGGAGGGAAAAGATATGCCAGTCCAGGGTATTAATCAAGAGACAGGGATAATGGATGCGGTCATTAATGTACAGAAAAGTCCCGTATTGACACCGGGTGTGCTTTCAAGACCTATACCTGAGCGTACCTCGTTTATTGAAAAGGTTATTGCTGATACTTTACAGGAGCGAGGTATAGGCTCTACTATAAGTGTACAGGGTTGATTAAATAATTGGATAAATTCGTAAAGAATATTAAATATTTAAATTCAGGAAGAGTTAAAGTATATATAGAGGGTTCAAATATACCTATTATTTCTTCTTCCCCCATAATAACTAAATATAATATTCATAAAGACAATAAGGTACAGGATAGTGATTTTGAGCTATTTTTAAAAGATAGTAATTTATTTTATGCTATGGATTATTGTATGAGGATCTTATCACGGTTTTCATACTCGATATCACAGATAAAGAAGAAATTAAAAAGAAAGGGGTTTGAAGGTTCAGTTATTAAAGAAGTGATTGGAAGATTGGAGGAACTACAGATATTAAATGATGAGGAAAAGATACTCTCTGAAATAAAAAGAATGAATAATAAAAACTTTTCATATTTAAGAATAAAAAATGAACTCTATAAAAAAGATTATGACAAAGAACTGATAAGCAAATATTTGATTTACGATAATGCTATCGAAAAAAGAAAAGCAGAGAAACTTTTCAAAAAAAAATTATCCATATTAAAAGACAAAAACAAGGCTGTTTGTTATCTTTTAAGAACCGGCTTCGGTTCAAATATCATTTATGATTTTACTAAATCAGATGAAAATTTAGAAGAATTTAAATTTGATGAATGTAATTAAAATCATCAGACCAAGTGCTACAATAAATATTTTTTCAAGTTTTTTTGACTTAGATTCAATAATAAACTTAAATGTAATAAATCCACCTGCTGACATGCCTGTTATAAGCGGAACGGCTGCATAATAATCTACAAGTCTATTTTTTATAAAAATGATAGATGCAACTATGGAGATAAATAAGATAATAATCTGATTAGTAGCCATTGCCTCGATCAAAGGTAAATCTAAAAAAAAGACCATACTCGCAACAAAAAATACAGTAATTGCAACACCAAAAAAACCACCATAAATACCTATTATAAATAATAATAAATAAAATAAAAATTTGTATTTAATACAATTAATTTTAGGTGTTAAGTTTAGTCTATTTGCAGGAATAAGATATTTAAAAAATATAACTAAAAGAAGCACAATTACTATATTTTCCATAATTGATTCATTAATCTTTACCACAAAATGTGCACCAAGCAAACTACCTAAAGAAGCAAAAATACTGAATTTCAAAGCGCGTTTTAAATTTAATACTTTATTTTTATATAATGTTGCAGAATTTGTAAGTGCAAGAAAGATAAAGGAGAATCTATTCGTCGCAACAGCTATCTTTGCATCGAGACCAAAAAGTAAAAGTGAAGGAATAGAAAAAAAAGATCCGGCACCAACAATCGTATTAATGCATCCTGCAAAAAGTCCCATAATAAACAAAATAATCAGTTTCATAACATTTTCCTGAATATTATTACATAGATTTAAAGTCAAGATGATTAATTGACGATAGAAAAATTATGAAGCTTACAATCGAAGTACATAAAAATGATGAATATAATTATACAGCACGATGTAATGAATTGGAATTATACTGTTTTGGTAAAAATGAAAACGAAGTCTGTGAAAGAATGACACATATAATTAATTTTTATTTTCTAACTCTTGACGAACTGGGGCTTGAACTTGAAATTAATGACCGGGAGTTTATTGAATCAAACTTTTTTTCAACCGAAAAAAAATATACAATTCTTAATCAAAATAACCTCCTTCAGTAAGACTGCTTTAATTTAATTTAATGAATAATTTAAACTTTAAATCCCCTGTCTAATTCTTATAAAAAC
>JBFMHD010000256.1:0-3532 GCA_040752395.1 Candidatus Hydrogenedentota bacterium | reverse complement strand
GGGTAGAGCAAGTGATTTGTAATCACTAGGTCGGGGGTTCAAGTCCCTTCGATGGCTTATGTTTAAAAATTGAGAGATTAAAAGATTAAAATTTTTTCTGATACTTCTTACTTCTTACTTTTTCGAGGGAGTCAACATAAGCGCGGGTTGCGCTCTACACTATTGTGTTATTGTGTTATTGGGTTATTGCGTTTTTGCGTTCTACACAAAGGATGAAAAACTAAAGATGATATGAAAAGAGTCAAAAGTCGCGAGTCGTGAGTCAAAACAGGACTCGAGACTCAAGACTTTTCATAGGGGGCTCCAGCCGGCTGTAGTTCGTAGCCCGTAGCCTGTAGCCCGAATTATTAGAGTTAGAATGTTTTTCAGAGGAGGGATACCCAAGCTGGCCAAAGGGGGCAGACTGTAAATCTGTTGGCTTTAAGTCTTCGGAGGTTCGAATCCTCCTCCCTCCATAATTAAGATAACGAAAGAGGCAAGAAGCTCAAAGAGGTGCGGGAGTAGCTCAGGTGGTAGAGCTCTTGCTTGCCAAGCAAGAGGTCGTGGGTTCAAATCCCATCTCCCGCTCTTATTGTTGCTTTGCTCCATTGCAAATTACAAATATTAAATTGCGGATTTAATTACCCTTTATAAACACCTTCTTTTAAAATTCATTAATAATTTATAAATATCTACCGATATAGATAAAGACGTAGTTACTCAGTTATAGTAGATAACGAAAGACCACCGAAGACCGGGGCATTATATAAAGGCGATAGAATTTTTGGATAAAAATTGAATGAAAAAAATCAGCAACAAAATAAAGGAAATTTATATAGGATATAAAAGATATTTTTTTATGTTAATGATACTTATTCTTTTTGTTTATATAGTTGGAAGTGAAAACGGCTTGATTGATTTATATAAAACATACAGCAACATAATAAGTATAGAAGACGAAATAGATAATTTAATACGAGAGAATGTAAGGTTAAAAAAAGAGATAAAAAATTATGATACAAATTTATTTTACATTGAGACATTGGCGAGGGAAAAATTAGGATTAGTGAAGGAGGGTGAGATAATTTACAGAGACGTAGATGGAAAAAAGAGATATTGAAACCGAGTTAGAATCATTAAACAGAAAATTAGAGTTATTCGAATTTAAACTACAAAACTTATATTTTACATTTGATAGAATATTATTTTTAGAGAGTTATAGATTACATAAAAGTTACGGCCTTATAAATAACAGAGTTGATAATATTAACATTAGTATATTAAGTAGAATATTATATACATTTAAAAATTTTAGAAGATTACTCTTGACAAAATTCAATTTTTATATATAAAATTAAGTTAAAATCAACAAGCCAACTTCCCCCACTCCCATACAATAATGCAGGGCCGCCACGGCCCTGCATTTTTAATTTTATATAGCGGTTGAGGTATGATCATTTTATGGATTGTTTTTATTTCATTGTAGAGGTGAGGTGGTTTAAGTGGATGGATTTTCGCGAACAAAAAATAAAATAAGATAAAATACAAGTGATAACAGAGATAAAATACAGCCTATAATAAAAGTAGATGGAAAGTAATTAAATTCAATAATATGTTCACCGGCTGGTAATGGGACACCACGGACGAGACCGTTGATTCGATAAAATTTCGTTATCTTCTTGTTCAGATAACATTCCCAGGTTGGATAATAATTATCAGTTAAAACCAAGATACCAGGTTTATCCGAGATTGCTTTAATTTTAACTTTAGTAGCTTTGTATTCAATAATTTTAACTGAGTTGTTACCATTCTTATTATTCATAACCAATTGTTTATCTTCAACTACTCCAATGTTTTTCAAATCAAAATCTTTTTTTACAATTAAGTTCTGAGCCTTTTTAAAGTTGTCTGCATAAATAGTATTATAAAGTATGTATGCTCGCGGGTAAGCATCTGGATTTTCATAGAGTTTTACATTATCATTAAACAAAAGGGGTAAATCCAGCTCAATATTTTTCGGAGTAAATATATATTTAACTCCCAGCCAGGAATAGAGATGCTTTCTATTAATAAATTCATCAATAAAACTAAAATCAGTGCTTATCATACCTGTAAACCATAAACAATCAAATCTGTTCAATGGTTTAGTTAAGAGATGTACATTAAAAAAATAATTAAATTCAACAGGAGAAACAGCATTGATATATCGGACATCATATAATTTATAAGCGCCTGTATAATTAGGCATTAACACACCACCGAGTCCAATACATCGATAATAGTCTTTATTTTCTAAAGCTTTCATTATAGTGGGTGTTATTTTAAATGGGTTATGTTTTTTAGGGATTCCTGTATCAGACATTGTTTCCATAATAAAATATATTATTATTGCGAGAGTCCAGAGAAAGATTTTAAGTTTTCTAAATTTAAATAAGATTATACTTCCCCACCCTAAAAATAGAGGGATAAGAACACAATAATTAATCAGATAATTATATCCTTTTGGTATATAAAACCACAATTCAAAAACAGCGAGAACGATTAACAATTTAATTATTCGGCACGATTTCGGATCATCTGTGGTGTGAGATAGATCGGCAGACCTCATTATAAAATAAAAGAAAATAATAACTCCGAAGAATTGGATAATTGATTGATTAAAAAAATGTTTTAAGGAGTTTATATATTTAATTGCCCATTCACCATTTAAAATACCATATAAACCTGCGTTTAAATTATAGTTTGTCAGGTCTACTGGAAGTTTAAAAATGTCTTTAATATCAGCGGGATTAGTTATTAGAAGATGAGAAATATTTTTCGATAAATCCAACATAACAGATAGAGCAAATAATAAAAAGATAATCAAAACAATTTTTAACCTTTTTGTGGATATAAGCGAGATGTTATCAGCTGCGATGCCGCAGGAAACAGAGAGGCAGAAAGTCCATATGCAGCCGGCCCATCGTGGTGTCCACACCTGGTCAAATAAAGGCAAGTATCCTATCCAATAGAACGGTGGTATTCTAAAATTGTTTAAAAGGATAAAAAAGCCAAAGATAGCGAAATATAGAAAGTGTTTATGATTGGTTATTTTTTTAAAAGATACAGCAGAAGATACTAATAGCCAGCAAATAATACTAATATATCCTCCAAGCCAGTCCCATTTTCCGCTATGCGGAAAAACTTTATAGTGGGATAATGTTGGTGTTAAAGATGGCAATAACAAATATTTCAGATGAGAAAATTCAGTGGGACTGAATACACCCATCTCACCGCCAATGGGATGAAGATGGATTGAATAATTAATTGTTTCAAGAAATAATAAGATTTGTGGGGCTGCGAGGAAAAAACCGAGACTCCAGGTAATGAAGAATTGTATTATATTAATCAGTTGAAGTTGGTTATGGTTAAACAATTTAAGCAAGGCATAAAGAAATCCTAATAATAACACATACAGCGAGGTTTCTGGTTGGCCGGCATAGAGAATAAGTGCGATAACAATAGTTGTAAGGAGGCGTGATTTAAGGTGCTTATTTTGCAATTCATTTTCAAT
>JBFMHD010000255.1:0-3534 GCA_040752395.1 Candidatus Hydrogenedentota bacterium | reverse complement strand
TCCTCAGTATAGTGTTGATTATTTAATTGTAGTCAATATTATACGGGGGCTTTTTATTTTTTTAAGGTAAAATGTGCGAAAGTATAGTTTATTAATTATCTATGAACGTATGTACACAAAGTTTTAAAAGAGTCAGAAATTTAAATGAAGAAGTAAAGATAAGTGTTGTTGTGCCAACGTATAATTATGCAAAATTTCTGCCTCAATGCATCCAGAGCGTCATCAATCAGACTTTCAAGGATTGGGAATTGATTATTGTAGACGATGGCTCAACTGATAATACAGAAGAGATTGTGAAAAAAATAATTAAAAAAAATAAAAAATATAGAATTTATTATTACAAAATTAATGGTCCAAGCGGAACCTCAGTTCCCTTGAATTATGGTATCCGAAAAGCGAGAGGCAAATATATAGCCTGGCTTAGTGCTGACGATTATTTCGAACCGGAAAAACTAAAAATTCAGTATGAGTTTATGAGTAAAAACACAGAATACGATATGTGCCATACATGGGCTAATATCGTAGATGATAATGGAAAAATTATCCAAGTATATAAACCTGAAATAAATAAGAATCAATATCTTCAACTATTGGTGCAGGAATGTATTATACATGGAAGTACTGTATTAATAAAAAAAGTCGCTGTAAAAGAAAATAATTTTTTTATAGATAAAAGTAAATCAATACCTGATATCTGGCGAGTAAACGATTATTATATGTGGTTGACTCTTGCTGCCCGTGATAGAAAGATTGGATTAATAAGAAAGGTTTTACATAATGGCCGGCACCATGAAGGAAATAGATACTATAATATATCAGCTGTTTCAAAAATATTAAAACAGATTGCAGTAAGAATGATTTATAAGAAATACAGAAGATACATAAAAAAAGAAAAACATAAATTTTATAATAGAAACATTGTTAATCAGTATGAGATTATCGAATTATTCAAGTTTAATATATTGAACCTCATATTTAACACAGCAATAAAATATGTGTATTATTTTAAAAATAGAAACAAAAACATCTACTATTTACTGCTTTCTATTTACTATCATTATCAAGGTAATTATGAAAAAAGTATTAAATGTCTTAAAAAATCAAACCGGATTATTTGTCCACCTTTTACCGAAGTAATAGAATCGTTAAAAAAACTCTATTTACAGTTATCTATAAATAAAGAGAGAGCCGACTATCAATTGCTGGAATTATTGGGCTTAAAAATAAATAAATTTGATGAAATAAACAGATGCTATTCCATAGCATCTCTTTTGAAAAATTATAATTTCTATAAAGAAGCAATACAGCTATTTAGACATGTTCTTTCTATTGGAACCGATAAAAGAGAAGTTTATCATGCCGGGGCTTATTTTCATCTTGGAGATATTTTTCTAAAATTAAACCTTAAAAAGCAAAGCAGGGACCATTTTTATAAATGTCTATTAATAAATCCGGCTCATAAAAAAGCACGTAAGTACATTAATATAAAAAATTAAAATGAAGATACTATTATTCTGCTCTGCCCCTTTTAAAATAGTTTTAAATTATTTGCAAACCAGGATAAATAATCAGTGCCTGTACTATGTATTGATCCGGGATGATTTTGCTCAAAAAATAGAGAAACCAGACAATGTCATTTTCTTAACTTATAGTCATAGCAATAATATAAATTTATCAATAATTAAAAAATATCCGATTATAAAAAATATAGTTTTTAATAGAATTGTCATTTTGGTTAACCTGAATTTTCCAAAAACAGAACTAAAGTTCAAAGATTATTACAATTTAATAATACATAACTATAATAACGTTGAGTTAGTTACCGCACTTCTTAAAACTGACCTTATCGAATATATTGATATTTCTATGAATTCATTTACTGTCAAACCTCATTATTTAAAATATAAGTTATGTATTGATTATATAGATATCAAGATTTTCTTACCCTTACTAACATATATTATAAGTCTCATAAACAAAATTTTACCTCATCTTGTAAAAATAATTCGATGCAAAGGAGTTGTAATTCTTCCAAACAATGTAGCTTTTGCTCCGCAGCTATTGACGGATGAATTAAAAGCAAGGAATATAAACGCCGAGTACCTAAATATTCATAGATATAACATTATAACTGATTCATTAATCAATATTGAGGATTATATATTATATTCAAATAAATTGTTAGTTAAATACTATCATTTTGTAAGACTCTATTTAAAATACAATGTTTTCCATTACCATTTTACCGAATTACTATTCACGGAATTTAATGAATTAGAGTTGCTTAAGAAGGGTAACAAAAAGATTGTAAGTCATTATCAGGGCTGTGATATACGGATTGATAAAATAATTAAAAGTAAGTACCCTATTAATGTATGCAAAGAATGTGATAGGTTATGCGGCGGAGAAGTTATTCAAAAAAATAAAATAAATAGATTTAAAATGTATGCTGATCTTCATATTGTTGCAATACCGGATATCCTTGAGTTCTGTCCTGAAGGTAAACTATTATTCGACTCAATTAATGATAAGAATATTAAATTAAATAAAATTAAAAATCCTGATGAGAAAATTAATATAATACACGCTCCTACCTTTAGAAAACTTAAAGGCACTGAATATATAATATCTGCTACAAGACGTTTGAAAGAAGAAGGTTATAATATCGAACTAAAAATAATTGAAAATACTCCACATAATCTCGCTGAAAAAATATATGATATAGCGGACATTGCTGTTGATCAACTTATTCAGGGTTGGTATGGAATATTTGCAATGGAGATGATGGCTCGGGGGGTAACAGTGCTAAGTTATATTAGAGATGATATAATGAAGTATGTCCCTGGTTGTCCAATTATTAACACTAATCCTTATAATATATATGAAAACCTGAAAAATATTATTGATAAAAAAATATATCTTGACCCTGAATTACGTAATAGAAACGTTAAATATGTCAAAAAAATGCATACAACAGCAATTGCTGTTGATAAATTATTAGAATATTATCATCAAGCTGGTATCTTATTAACTTAAATCATAATATTATACCGTAATATATTTCTTAAGTTTATTTCTAATTTTTCGATAAAGTCTCGTAATATCTTTTTCAGAAAGTTTATCAGTGCTCATTAAAACTGGCACATTGCCTTTCATCCCCGCATAAAAATAACTGTCCCAATCAAAAGATTTTATTTTAATCCCGAATTTATCTGCATCATCCCATAACTCAGTATAAGGGTATGGCGTCGTAATATAACAGTCAACTGTATCAGGGTCGCATTCCCGAACGAATTCAATAGTTCTATTGATATCATCCTCAGTCTCACCCGGTAATCCTACCATAACGAATAGTTTAACCTTAAGTCCTACAGATTTGGCCATCTTTATAGCATTACGGTTCAATCCCACTGTCCCACCCTTTTTTACAATGTCAAGAACACGCTGGCTACCTGTTTCTATACCAAAGCAAATTATTCGGCAGCCTCCAGCATACATATTATGAAGCATTTCAGCAGAAACCAGGTCTCCACG
>JBFMHD010000254.1:0-3545 GCA_040752395.1 Candidatus Hydrogenedentota bacterium | reverse complement strand
TTCCATTTAACATTATAATAGTTAAAAATAGCAAAAAGAATACGTTCACAACTTGCCTTATTCTTAAATGAGGGTATTGCCTTCGCAACTACGATTAATTTTATCTTTTACATTACGGGTTAAGTGAACCCAACATCGTTGCACAAGCGTGTATGGATATATCTTCTCCAAATAAAATAGTGAATTTATAATTCACTCTCTCTTGACTTATCTATTATTTTATTTATTCTATGCTTATTTATGACAGACCAGAATTCCTGATGAATTGAAAAACATCTTTAAAGCAGACATACTGGTTGATTGGTTCAGGGCTTAACGCTGCAGAACCAGTATCTCAGATTACCTTGCCCCAAAAACAGAGAGATTGTTGTTGACCGGTTATATGGTCTGAACCTCAGGGGGTTGTATCTTGGAACCTCAAACAGGAAATCGTAGTGACGGTTGTTGAACCGGAGAAAAATAAAGAAGTCGTAATGAGCTCGGGTTGGGCTCTACACTATCGGGTTATTGGGTTATTGCGTTTTTGCGCTCTACACAAGGTATGAAAAACTAAAGATGATATGTTGGCTTCAGGCTCCGGGCTTCGGGCTCCAGCCGGCTGTAGTCCGTAGCCCGTAGCCTGTAGCCCGAATTATTAGAGTTACAGCGTTTTTCAGAGGAGATATATTAATGAATAAAAAATATAAAATTGTTGCCATAGTAGATGCTAACCAGAGCTGCGATAGATATAAAAATACTAAAATATATAACACTATTGATAAAGTGAGAGAGAAGATTACAAGGATTGTGATAACCTCACTGGGGTATCAGGAGGAAATTTTACAGCATCTTCTAAAAAAAGAGATCAAAAAAGAGAATATAATTTTATATTATGATTCAGAAATATTTGAGAGATTATTTTACGTAAGTTTTAAGACAACCTGATTCTAATGAAAACATTAAACCTTTTTTTTCATCCACAGATAACATCTTCTTCCACACTTAGAGGCAGAATACCTTTTCAATTTATGAAAAGTCTTAATGTAATTGCGGATAATTATGATTTTTTTAATATCGATAAGGTTGTTATAGATGATTTTATTAACAGGGATGTGATTATACTACATCGGGAAGTGCCAAATCTACTGGTTAGAATAATAGTTGAGATGGCTAAAGAGAGAAATATTAAAGTGATTTATGATATTGATGATTATCTTATAAGAGTGGTACCCTGGCATCCCGAAAAAAAAATATATTGTCAGTTTCGAAATGAATACAAAAAAACTTTAAAGTTAGTTGACGGATTAGTAGTTTCGACAGACACATTAAAATCACAATTATTAAAGTTCAATAAGAATATATTTATTTATCCGAACCTGTTAAAAGAAGATTTGTTTGTGGATTATAAGACAGAATATAAGGATACTCTTGTTCTTGGATATTCAGGGTCTTTCAGCCATAGAGGATATATTCATATTATACTCAGGGTCTGGGAAAAATTATATAAAAGATATAACCAGAGATTAAGTTTCAGAATGATAGGCTCAGCAGTGAGAGATACGGAAGGTATAGATATACCTGTGGAATTTATTGGCTGGGAGAACGACTACTTTAAATATCTTAGGAGTTTCTCTAAAAACAGGTTTGATATAGGATATGCTCCGTTGAGCAATCATATTTTTAATCAATCCAAAAGTAATATTAAGTTACTTGAATATGTTTTAAATGATATAGTTGGTATTTATAGCAATATTGAACCATATAGAATATTTAGAGACAGGGAAATTTTAAAAGTCGATACTCTCAAAGTTAGTGAGTGGTATGAAAAGAGTAGAATGGCCATAGATAATATAGATAAATTAAAACGTGGGTTAAAGAGATTTAAGAAGAGAATTATAGAAGATTATACTTTACCGAACCGAATGGATTTAATTGCCCGGTATAAAGAATGGATTACGGGATTAAAAAAGAAAAATACTGTTACAGCCCGTATCCTGAAAAATACCAGAATAGCGATATGCGGTATGGGAAATTTTGGTTATTATGTCTATAGACTTTTGCAGGTTTTTGGTTATATGGATCTTATTGTTTTTGATAATAATTTAAACCAGGAAAGAGTAAAATTATTTAATTGTCCCGTTTATCATACAAAATATTTAAACAGGGTTCGATTCGATAAACTTATTATTGCGTCGTATTTATATTATGAAGAGATTTATGCTCAGATAAAAGAGATTGATGCTGGTATATGTAATAAAATAGTGAATTAAGGTTATTATGATTGACCTGTCGATCTGTATTCTAACCTGGAACACTAAAGACCTGACTGTGAAATGTATTGAATCGATATTGAAAAATACCCGGCGAATCACTTACGAAATTATTCTGGTTGATAACGGTTCGAGTGATGGTGTCTCAGAATATATAAAAACATATTTTCCTGTAGTGAGGATTATAAGGAATGAACAAAATATAGGGTTCACGCGTGGGAACAATCAGGCACTTAAGATAGCAAGTGGCAGATACTCTATATTACTGAACAACGATACAGAGGTTGGGAAGAATTGTCTTGATTTGATGGTAGAGTTTATGGACAGGGATAGAGATGTAGGTATTGCCTGTTGCAGGATGTATTATCCAGACGGTACACTGTATTACAATATACATACAAGTTTTCCGAGATGGAGCAACGTGTTAGCAGAACGGAGCATAGTAAGCGAGTTGTTTTATAATACAAAACTTCATAAATATTTTTATAATAAATATTACGAGACTGAAAAAGAGGCATTTGAGAGAGACCATTATATCCACTGGGGCCTCGGTGCATTTCTTGTAGTAAGAAAAGAGGTTATAGAACAGATCAGCATACTTGATGAGAGACTGTTTATTTATTTTGAAGAGATCGACTGGTGTAAGCGAGCTATAGATGCTGGTTGGAAGATAAAGTATTACACAGAACCAGTAGTGATTCATCATACTGCAAAAAGCATAGTTCAGGAGTATCCTAAGATGACTCAGGTCTGGCATCATTCAAGATTTTATTTTTTTAGCAAACATTACGGCTGGTTCTCGATGCTGTTTTTAAAAGTGGTTACAGGTACCGGCATTTTAATCAGGTTATATAAATACAGCAGAGAATTAAAATCTAATATTTTAGAAGCCGAGAAACAGAAGATACGTGATATGTATCTCACATATAAAAAAATATTGAAGATGAGTATATTCTATCCGTATTATAAAGTAAACTACGAATAATTTTATAAAAAAATACTTATTCTGTTGATTATAATCTGCCAACTGAAGGAAATTGTATTTTTGAATGGCGAAAAGAAGGGGTCAGATGGCTTACATATAGAGAGATTCAGGAAGGAGTCGTCATGAGCGCGGTTTGCGCTCTACACAAGGTATGAAAAACTAAAGATGATATGAAAAGAGTCGTGAGTCGTGAGTCGCAAGTCGTGAGTCAAAACAGGACTCGAGACTCAAGACTCAAGACTCAAGACTTTTCAGCAGGCTCCGGGCTTCGGGCTCCAGCCGGCTGTAGTCCGTAGCCTGTAGCCTGTAGC
>JBFMHD010000253.1:0-3557 GCA_040752395.1 Candidatus Hydrogenedentota bacterium | reverse complement strand
ACCTGTCTTGTGTTTATCCATTTATATTTAATTCGACCGAACTCATCCTTTTCAGTGCTGACATCACCATAAAAACTAACAGGCATAACAAACTCTGGCCGTTCAATCTCCCAGGGGTAACCATGTTTCAACCATCTTTCTGGTTCTTCAATCTGAAAACCGTTTTTTATCTTTTGATTAAAGATACCAAACTCATATCTTAAGCCATAACCATAGGCAGGTAACTCCATAGTTGCCATAGAATCAATAAAACAAGCTGCCAGCCGACCAAGACCACCATTTCCCAGACCCGCATCTGGCTCTGTCTCTATTAACTGTTTAAAATCATAACCTAAATTCTTAAGTACATATTTTATCTCATCAACCATCCCTGAATTTATCAGATTATTTAATATAAGTCTACCTAAGAGGAACTCTAATGAAAGATAATAGACTCGTTTAGTATCTACTTCGTAATAAGTTCGTTGAGTCTTTGTCCATCGTTCAACAGCCCTATCTCTTATTACGTATGCGAGACTTAAATATTTATCATACAAAGTAGCAACAAACTCTTCTTTGGCTCTTGTATAAAGCAGGTGATTATAATAAGAGAGTCTTAAACCATCAGGGTCTCTTCGTTTTCTGTAAAATTTCCATAAATTTTCACATTGTTCCAGGAATGTCAATCCCCTCTTTAATTCTTCTTTTTCTTTTTTTATTCTTTTAGTTTTAGTTTTTATTTTATGCTTTTGGGTACCCATTTTTAATAATTGAATAAGAATCCTATAGAACCGTATCTCTGTTCATAGGTATATCTCTCAAGATTGGAGTTTGAATTAGTAAAGTAGTAAGCAAACACTATATAGAAATTTTTTGAGAATAGTTCGCGCGAAAGTTCAGCTGAAGCAATACGCATATCATCGTGCCTGAGACCTTCTATTTCTGTGGTGTAAACTTTATAATCCTTGCTCTGGTAGAGATAATAAAGTGTTAAATAACTTTTTAAAGGTTTTAAGTCAAGGTATATCGTAGATCCTAAATCATAGCCATCATAGTCACTCTCAGCTAAAAATGCATGGTTCTTGCGGTTAAGATATTTTAAAGAGACGTAATGACCCGCAGTGAAATAATAAATTTCTTCTATCCCAAGCATTTTTTCTCGCTGCTCTGAGGTACTATCCTGCCTGTAATTGTCTTTTCGATATTCATAAGAAAGTTTGCCCCATAGGTTCTTCCATTCATTATATCCAATTAAAGGGCTGAACGAATATGAACTGAGATAAGAAGCACCGTCTAACTCGGTAAAATAATAAACTGACTCTAATGATGCATAAAGCTTTTTCGTAAAGAAATAACAAGGGGTTAAAGTGTTCTCAGATGTGGTCTGGTCATAATCTGTTCTATCATCGTAACCTAAACCAGTAAGTGTGGATTTTAAATACAAACCGTACTTTTCTCTGGTAACAAAAGTATAATCAAGTTCAAGGGTATAAGATGTGTAATGATCAGCCATATTTGAAGGCGGGGTTTTGGCTGACTGGGAGACAAGAAGGATATTGTCGTTATACCCACGATTGAAATACAGACTGAAATCAAATTTATCCACTTCGGTTACTTCTTTCTCCTCGACCACTTCGTAACCAAGCGTTGATAGATAATTTTTAATTATCGGATCCCATTTTGCTTGAAGTAAAATAGAAATCGCAGTCTCTTTCTCACCTTTTTCAACATACATCTCTGCTATCTGTAAAAGTGAATTTATTTTTAAAGGTGGATTCATTGATGCAACAAGAAAATGTGAGATAGCTTTATCAATCTCGTTATTTGCACGATATGCTCTGCCAAGATAAAAATGTGTGAGCGGGTCATTTGGCTGATATTCACAAGCACGGGAAAGAAAAGTGATGGATTTATCAGGGTAATCTGTTAAAAAAAGGATACCCAATGCCCTGATGGCAAAAAAGTTTGTCGGCTCTATCTTTAATATTCGTAGATAAGTTACTATCGCTTCCTTGGTTTGATTTGTATACTCTGCTCCATACGCACGCAAAAATAAAACCCTTGTATCACTCTCGGTCTCTAAAGAAATATCTGTAACTAAAACATTATAATCCTTTGCCTGGAACAATTCTTGAGCCTTTTCAAAGTCAATAGCTGATACGAATGAAGATGAGAGATAAAAAATTAACAGATAAAATAATATATATTTCCTCAAATGCTCTACCATCAAAATCATTTTATTGTATCAGCTACTGATTTGGTGGTGGTGGAGGAGGTAGAACCTGGCCAGGTTGATTATGAAACAACTGAGGTTTTGGAGGCCCAATGGGATGATGAAGCCCGTCTCTGATAGGATGTGGTCCCATTTTACCCGGCTGATGTTGTGGCTGACCTTGTCTCATCTCCTTTTGAGGCATTGGCCCTTCTTTGCCCATACGTTGAGGCATTGACCCTTCTTTACCCATTTGTTGAGGCATTATATTTCCTGGTGGTGGTTGCATACCTCCTGGTGGTGGCGTCATACCGCCTGGCGGTGGTGACATACCTCCTGGCGGTGGTTGCATACCTCCTGGTGGTGGTTGCATACCTCCTGGCGGTGGTTGCATACCTCCTGGCGGTGGTGACATCATACCGCCTGGTGGTGGAGGAGCATTGATTTGTGGTTGTATATTGGGTAGATTTTTCGGTGAGAAATTAGTGATAATAGGTGCTCTTATATTTCGGCCTGCCTGAAGTTGCTGACCACCTTGAACAAACATCTGACGATTACTCATAATGTCTCGGACAGAAACCTGACCTGAAATTACAGAGACATGGGTTATTTGTTTTATCGGGTCTGTTCTTGTTAAGAAATCAGTGCCACGAACACCTGCAACTACTTGCGGAGTCTGGATATAAAACTCAGCCTCTTCTTTCTTGAAATCTTCTACCAGAGAGCGTACCAGACCTTGATCAAGCTTTAACCCGATTTTACGATTTGTTATTTGAAATAATGATTCTTTTATAGAAAATTTTGTATTCTCTGATATCGATATTTTAGAACCATCAAGAAAAGATAAAATACATTCGCTATTTCCACCTGTCTGGATTAAATCTTCTGTATAAACCGGTGTCCCGGATAGGGCTTTCTGTGACTGATTATTCCGAACTATTATTACATCACCATTACTTTGAATAATACTGCCTGATAAAGAAGCGTACAGGATTACAGGTAGTAATAAAAAAATGTTCAGAAATATACCTTTGTTTAAAAATTTCTTAATCATAATGATTTCTCCTGTAATATGAGTTTCTTTTATCAAATTTTAATATATATATATTATATAGGATTTTTAAAAAATTTGCAAGAGATTTTTAGGTGATTTTTCTTACATTACAAAGAGTCTAATGGATTCTGTTATCAGCGGACAATATTTTCGAGGTCTCCTCTGAAAAACATTGTAACTCTAATAATATCAAGTAGAAGCAAGAAGCAAGAAGCAAGATAACGGAAGAAGTGAGAGGTATCAGGACAGGCTACAGGCTACGGCCTGCGGCCGGCTGGAGCCAAAAGCCCGTAGCCTGCTGAAAAGTCTTGA
>JBFMHD010000252.1:0-3574 GCA_040752395.1 Candidatus Hydrogenedentota bacterium | reverse complement strand
AGTTCCGGGTTGGGAGCGATTGTGGGTTTTAAAAAAAAATTAATGCAAATTGACAAGCCATTATTTCTGGTTTTTGCTAATGAATCTATTAAAAAAATTATTAGATTAACTCATCTTGAAAACCTTATTCAAACGGTTGATACTTTTGATGAAGCAGTTAGTAAGATTTTAAAATAAATCACTACATCAAATCAGTTAATTTAGCTTACGCTTACAGGGAAAAATAGGCAGATTGGAAAATGGGGCAACCGTGGAGGCGAGCCGCCAGCTCGTCCCTGCTGAGCTTGGGTAGGGTAAAAAAAAGCACCGCTTATTTTGAAGCGGTGCCTCAATAAGTGAGTGAAAGTTGTTTTAAGCAATAATTAGGCAAGTGGAATGGGAGGGGAAACCACCTAAGTTATTGCTGTGCATTAACTTTATCGGCATAAAATAGGCTAAAGTTGAGAAAAAAATAACCACCCACACACCAATCGGACCATAGCATCTTGCTATAATAATTGGTGTGGAGGTAAAAAAATCCTTTACAATATTAAGAAAAATATTGCATAAATTTAAAGTCGGTAAATTTATAACCCGGGATAACGGAGGAAACATCTTTTATGCCAGCTGTTGTAATGAAGGACTTATTAGAAGCAGGCGTACATTTTGGTCATCAGACAAAACGATGGAACCCTAAAATGTCTAAATATATTTATGCTGAACGGAACGGTATTCATATTATTGATTTACAAAAGACCATAGTTTTAGCAGAAGAAGCCTATCAATTTATAAAAAGTATTATCAAGAATGCTGGAACCGTATTATTTATAGGTACGAAACACCAGGCACAAAAAGCAATAAGTGAAGGTGCTACAAAATGCGGTATGCCGTACATAAATAACCGATGGCTTGGTGGAATGTTAACAAACTGGCAGACTATAAATAAAAGAATAAATAGACTGAAAGAACTAAAAGAGATGAGAGATACCGGAATGTTAGAGATATTACCCAAAAAAGAGGCAGCTAATTTAAATAAAGAAATAACCAAACTTGAGGGATTCTTTCAGGGTATATATAATATGAAAAAATTACCAGAGGCAATATTTGTAGTTGATCCGAGTAAAGAACAGATAGCTGTTAAAGAAGCAAAAAAACTCGGGATACCAGTTATCGGACTTGTTGATACTAATTGTGACCCGAGTTATGTTGATTATGTTATACCGGGGAATGATGATGCGATAAGGTCCACTTCTCTGATATGCGATATGGTAGCAAATGCTGTTATTGCTGGCAGACAGGAATATGAAGCTGAACATAAAGATGAAAAAATAGAAGAAAAAGCTGAAGAGGTTAAACCTGATAAATTAACTGAAAGGTTTTTTAAAGAAAAATACGAGTTAACCGATGACCTTACAGAAGAAAAGAAACTCTTTCTTGAAGCTGAACTTGAAATAGAAGCAAAAGAAAAAGAAGAATTAGAAGCCCATGATAAAGAAACTAAAAAACAGTAGAAATGATATGATATTTTTAACTTTTAACTTTTCATAGGAGTTAGAAGTTAGGAGTTCGTAATAATAGCACCGAGCTTCGAACTCCGAACTTTTTTCGAAGGAGTACTCATGAGCGCGGTTTGCGCTCTACACTATTGGGTTATTGGGTTCTTGGGTTATTGGGTTATTGCGTTTTTGCGCTCTACACAACGTATGAAAAACTAGATGTTTGTTTATCTTGCCTCTTTCGTTATCTTTCTTTCCGTTATCTTGCTTCTTGCTTCTATTTGATATTATTAGAGTTACAACGTTTTTCAGAGGAGGATTATGATTACGCCTGCGATGGTTAAAAAACTGAGAGAAAAGACCGGTGCCGGGATGATGGATTGTAAAAACGCTTTAGGCGAAGCAAATGGCGACATAGAAAAAGCTACTGAGATATTAAGAAAGAAGGGATTAATGGATGTTGCTAAACGGGCTGGCAGAATAACAAAACAAGGTATTATCGAGGCTTATATACATTCCAATAGAAAAATGGGTGTTTTAATAGAAATGGATTGCGAAACTGATTTTGTGGCAAGAACCGATGAATTCAGGGCCCTTGCGCATAATCTCGCGATGCAGGTAGCAGCTACTAATCCGCTTTATATCTCTCGTGAGAATATAGAAGAAGAGGTTTTGCAGAAAGAGAGAGAAATATATAAAGAGCAACTTAAAAATAGTAATAAACCCGAAAAAGTTATTGAAAAAATTATCGAAGGTAAAATGGAAAAGTTTTATCAGGATATGGTTTTACTTGAAGGCCAGTATATAAAAGATGAAAATAAAAAAGTAAAAGATATTGTTGCTTCTGTGGCTTCCAAACTTGGAGAAAATATCGTTGTCAAAAGATTTGTAAGGTTTGCTATAGGAGAATAATTGTAACTACTCAGTTATAGGTTAGAAGCAAGAAGCAAGATAATGAAAAAAGTAAGAAGTGAGAAGTATCAGAAAAAGACTGAGGAGATACAAATAATTATTAATTATGCTAAAATCACGCTATAAAATAAAATACAAAAGAATTCTGTTAAAAATAAGTGGAGAGGCTTTATTAGGGGATAAAAGGTATAATATAGATCCTGAAATAGTAAATTATATTGCTACTGAAATAAGTGAAATTCATAAATTAGGAGTGGCGGTAATGATTGTAATAGGTGGTGGAAATATTATTCGTGGTGGGAGCTCTTCTGATAACGGGATAGATAGAGTAACCGCAGATTATATGGGTATGTTAGCAACAGTAATAAATGCGCTTGCTCTTCAGAATGCTATTGAAAAGCTTAATATTACCACACGTGTTCTTTCTGCAATAGAAGCGCCCAAAATAGCAGAACCTTTTATCAAACGTCGTGCAGATCGACACCTTGAAAAAGGAAGAATAGTTATATTTGCAGGTGGTACTGGAAACCCCTATTTTTCGACTGATATGGCAGCCGCATTAAGAGCAAGCGAATTAAATGCTGATGTTATATTAAAAGCTACAAAAGTTGATGGTGTATATTCTGCTGATCCACATAAATTTGAAAAAGCAAGATTTTATAACTCTTTGACTTATCTTGATGTAATAAACAAAAAGTTAAAAGTTATGGACCTCACTGCTATCTCCCTATGTATGGAAAATAATATACCAATTATTGTTTTTAATCTTTTGAAGAAAAATGCTCTAAAAAATATTGTAATTGGTAAAAAGATTGGCACTATTATAGCATCCCATGAGTTATAGGCGATATCATAGAAGCAAGAAGCAAGATAAAGGAAAAGAAAGATAACGAAAGAGGCACAAAGGCACAAAGGATATTAGGGGATGGGGTATATTAGGGGGCGTCGGTTAGGGGTTAGGGGTCGGGAGTCGAGAGTCGTGAGTCAAAACAGGACTCGAGACTCAAGACTCAAGACTTAAGACTTTTCAGCAGGCTCCGGGCTTTTGTCTCCAGCCGGCTGTAGTCCGTAGCCCGTAGTCTGTACCCCGAATTATTAGAGTTGCGAAGTTTTTCGAAGTAGTGAGGGTCACAAGACCCGTAGTAGACTGAGTCGACTCGCCGCGCATGTCGAATTGCAAATTTCAC
>JBFMHD010000251.1:0-3578 GCA_040752395.1 Candidatus Hydrogenedentota bacterium | reverse complement strand
TTGCTTCTTTCGTTATCTTTCTTTCCGTTATCTTGCTTCTTGCCTCTGTCCATGCCGAACCACTAATAATTGATAATTTCAATCAAGGTGGCCCACCAAATGCTCTCGGCACAGGGTATTTTGATTTCGCCGACTTGAAATCAGGCTCATCTCTTGAGGTTAAATATGTTAGTGGTAAAGATGCCTATACTGAGGTCGGTTATTCACTGGAATTAAATTATAAAATCAATCGTTTAGGGTTCGCCGGTTGTGGAACAATACTAAAAGGCTATAATATATCAAACCAGATGTATCTTTCATTTATGGTAAGAGGCGGCGAAGGTTGGGAAATATTCGAGATCGGAATCAAAGATGAAAAAGGTAATGAGAAAAAGGTTTTATCTAATGACCATTTCGTGACAACTCGTGAGTGGCAGATGGTTAAGATACCGCTCTCTGCTTTTGCTGACATTGATCTAACTATACCTGAAAACCTAAACCTTGCTTTTACAAAGGTAGGCTCTGGCAAAATAGTTATAGACAACCTTGCAATTATCGGAAGAGACGAAAGAGTTGACATAATAGAAACTACTGAAGATAAAATTGAATACAAGCTCCTTGATGATATGGAAAATAGATTAAAATGGAGACTTGAAGGTGCAGAGGGTACTACTAAAAGTTTAGAGAAAGTTGACACCGCTAAAGGCAAAGCACTCGAGTTTACGTATTCACTTGAAAAAGGTGACTGGGCACAAATAACACGAGATATGAAAGGTGACTGGAGCGGGTTGGAAAAACTTAGAATCACTTACAAAGCCGAAGGCTCGAAAAATAATATAGAGATAAAACTCGTCGATGCTGACGGCAGTAATTTCGGCGTGAAATTCTCGCCAGGAACACCTACTGACGGCTGGATAACAAAAACTATACCTATAAAATACTTCCAGCACTGGTGGGCCGGTGATAAACTTCTTGATTTAACTAAACTCAAAATGATGAATATCGCTGTTTCTAAAATTGATGGAGGTAAAGGTAAGATCGCTTTTGATGATATCGAGTATTTCAGAAGAGAAACACCCGAAGAGATAAAACCACAAGAAAAAAAAGAATTCAAAATACTCGATGATATGTCACAAAGAAGCAGATGGAGACTTATAGGTGCTGAGGGTACATCGAGAAATATAAGAAAGACCACGGGTGTTGTTGGTGACGCAATTGAGTTTGATTACTCGCTTGAAGTCGGTGACTGGGTCCAGATAGAAAAAGATTTAACCGACGATTTCAGTAGTTTAGATGAGATAAAAATCCGATATAAAGGGGTTGGCTCAAAAAATAATATAGAGATCAAACTCGTTGATGCCGACGGCAGTAATTTCGGTGTTAAATACGAGGAAGCTACAGCTACCGATGATTGGGTTATCGAAAAAATACCATTTAATGAGTTCCAATACTGGTGGGGCGGTGATAATAAACTTGATCTGACTCAACTTAAACTATTCTGTATCGCTATCTCTAAAAAAGATGGTGGCAGTGGAAAAGTTGTATTTGATGATATTGAATATTCTGAAAAACCAAAAGTTACTCTTACTGAAAGGCCTCTCGGAACTAACAAGGTGTTGATCGATGGGTTTGAAAGAGTTAACCCGAATACTATTTACCGCGTCTTTGAAGGCGATTTATCTGACCTCGATCTCCGGTCCGATCGCGATGTACAGGAAGGCGATTACTCGATGATTATGGACTATACCTTGACCACAGAGCGTGGTAGCGCTACCTGGGTCACAGCATCTGCTACACCCCAAAAACCGCTCGATTGGTCACGAGTAGAAAAAATACGGATATGGATTAAAGGCGATGGAACACGAAATAGTTTCCAATTCTCAAGTATAGATGCTGATGGCGAAATATGGGGTAAAACTTTTGAATACGCTTTGATTAATAAAGAGTGGCGGATGTTCGAGATAGAACTTGATAAATTAAATCTACTCCAGGAAAGCACCAAGATAAATAACATATTTAATAAAGAAAAGATAAAAAGACTGGATTTAACTATTATCGGCGAAACCAATGAGGCTACATCAGGCATTGTCTGGATTGATAAGTTCTACGCAGTTGGTAAAGGCCTGGTACCTGAGGAAGTATCACTGCCTGAGGTCGCCAGATTCCTGCAAATCCCAATCGGGTTTGGTAAACGCGGAAATATCGATTTTTCAGGTGTCGCCTGGGCTATGTATCAGTATACACCTGAGATGAATCACGAGGTCTGTGATTATGCTAAACTTATAGCTGATGGTAAAATTGACAATTTTAACTCAAGAGTAGAAATAGTATCTACAACTGAATATTATGACAGAACAGTCTATGCTGATACACATAATAAAATATATACCAGCATACCAGATATAGATATGATAGCTTATAAAATGCAAGCAAATAATTTATTACCGTACGTCTCGCAGATTACGCTCGGCAACCTCTGGATAGATTACGGCATACATATCTTCCCGGCTAAATGGGAATGGAAAGGATTAAATATTGAAGGGAATATTGAAGGCACAAGTTATGACTGGTTTATCATAAAACATAGATACGATTCATTTACAACGGGTTTACAATTTGAACGCAATTTTCCCTGGAACCTATTTTTTAGAACAACTGCAGTGTATTATCACGACACAGCAAAATCACTGGCAAATGCACAGATTGTAAATGGTGTACTGACCATACCTGATAATACAAACATTATCACAGAACTCGTTGGTAGAGATGCTGTTATTCTGTTTGAGACCTATAAACGGTTTTTTTCTGATAAACTTACTCTTGAGCTCATTTATGGCTATAACTATCTTGCAAAATACGGTCAGAAAAACATCTCTAATCTAACAGACCCTACATTTACAGAAAAACTACAAACACCAATCAAAGAAAACGATGACTACATAAATTTTGAGATAAAACTTAAAAATGTTCTATTTGATAACTCGTTCCTGCGAACAAAGTACAGGAAACTCGGCACTAATTTTAAGCCCAGATGGCGTGATGATCCGATGTCTTATGATGAGTGGCAGACCGACCAGAAAGGGTTTAATCTATTTTATTCTAAATCCATAGGACCATTCGGTCTATGGATGGAATACGATGATATAGATAGAATCTCAGATGATGATGGTTTTCGACGATTCGCAAAAGGAAATATCGGATATTACGGTATCCCTAAAATAGCAGTCTCGCTTTATTACGAATATTACAAAGAAAAATATACTTTCAATCGTGGCAATCGAAGTAATTTTGAAACTAATAAATACGAAGAAAAAAACATATATGAACTCTATTTTGAAGATAAAATAACAAACTCCATAAGGCTCTGGACAAAATACAGGATTGAACGACCGACGAACTTAAATCTTACAACAAACAACAGATACCAGACAAATATCTTTCAGAGTAAAATCGAATATTATCTAACAAACTATGCACGATTATTCCTCGAGTACAAGCGTACCCGCTATGGTGACCCATCCTGGGAACCATTTGGCGACGATTATAGCGACAACTTCGGCAAAATCACCTTCGAATTCAATTATTAAATTACAAATATC
>JBFMHD010000250.1:0-3603 GCA_040752395.1 Candidatus Hydrogenedentota bacterium | reverse complement strand
TTTATTGAGTTGGCACTATCCCTGGAGCTGCCAATTATAATTCATTCAAGAGAATCAGATAAAAGAATGCATGAAATATTAAAATCACATTTTGATGGTTCGAAACTTTATGGGGTCTGGCATTGTTTCTCAGGTGATAAAAAATTAGCTTTTAAAGTAATTGATAACGGATTTGTACTTGGATTCTGTGGTAATATTACTTATAAAAATTCTTCTGATACGGTCTCTGTTATAAAGAATATCCCACTTGAATTTATGCTTCTTGAAACTGATTCACCTTACTTGACACCACAAAAACATAGAGGTAAATTGAATGAACCGTCTTTTGTTTGCGAAATTTACAATTTTGTCTGTGAAAGTAGAGGTATGTCTCTGGAAATATTAAAACAAAATTTGTATAATAATTTTGTAAGCCTATTTAAAATTTCAGAATGATATGAAACCCTATATTCCATTAAACAAAAATGAATACAAAGCTATTTTTGAATCAATAAAAGATGAATTTGATTACGCAGAAATCTTTTGCGAAAATAAAGAGGGTCTAACTTTAATATTTGATGATAGAAAACTTGAAAATGTTATTAGATTCGTATCATCTGGTACTGGTATAAGGCTACTTTCAGGTGATAAAACTATTTTTTATTCCATACCCTCGGATAGATATGATGAAATAGTTAATAAAATAAAGATTAAGAAGACAGGAGACAGGAGACAGGAGACAGAAAAAAGAAAAAAGAAAAAAGAAGTTATTTTTGAGCCAATTAGTGAAATAAAAAAAGATTTCTCTGCTATGAGTTTAAATGAGAAAGCTGATATTTTGAAAAAAGTAGATAATAGCATACGGGAGAAATATCAAGATGTTTTACAGGTTACTATCCGCTATAGTGAGTCTATGCGCAAAATATTTATAGTAACAGATGATGAGAATGTAATTTCAGATATTACCCCGGGTATTATTTTTGCTGTAAATGTATGTTTAAGAGATGGTGAAGAGATAAGGACAGGATATAAAGCAGATGGCGGGCAGTACGGTTTAGAATTTTTTAATATAGTAGATGTGCATAAGATAGGGTTAGAGGCAGCCAGAATAGCAGCAGTTCAGGTCGGCGCTAATCCAGCACCTTGCGGCAGGTTCCCTGTTGTGATTAGTAGCTCCGCTGGCGGTACAATGATACATGAGGCTTGCGGACACGGACTTGAAGCTGATTTAGTAGAAAAAGGGTTCAGTGTATATAAGGGTAAAACTGGTAAAAGAGTTGCCTCGGGAAAAGTAACTGTTATTGATAATGGCAGATTAGCCGGTAAAAGAGGTAGCGCTTCTTTTGATGATGAAGGTATAAAAACAGAGAAAGTTGTACTTATTGAAAACGGCATTTTAAAAGGATTCTTACACTCCAAAAAAACAGCTAAAAAAATGAATACTAAACCCACAGGTAACAGTAGACGCGAGAGTTATTCTAATCTACCGATACCTCGAATGCGAAATACTATGATAAACCCGGGAAATGATGACCCACTTGATATTATTAAAAGTGTTGAGAAAGGGATACTTGTAAAAAATATGGGCGGCGGAGAAGTGGATCCTGTAACAGGTAATTTTGTTTTTTATGTAGGTGAGGCATATCTTATAGAAAAGGGAGAGATAAAAGAGCCGATAAGAGGCGCTATATTACTCGGCAGCGGACCTGAGGTATTATTAAACATAGAGAAAGTTGGTAATGATTTAGGATTTAATGTTGGAACCTGCGGCAAAGAAGGCCAGGGAGTCCCTGTATCAGATGCCCAACCAACGATACTCATAAAAGAGCTTATTGTTGGTGGACAATCCACCGAACTTAAGGATTCTATCCGAAACTAAAAGGGGAGACGTTAATGGAATTTGAGAAGACCTTAAAAAAGATTAAAGACTATGGGTTTGAGGGAGAGATATATTACAGTGTATCTAAGAGTAAATCAGTAAAAGTGAATGAGAAAAAGATTGAAGAACAGAGAGAAAATATAGATGAGGGCATTGGTATACGGGTAATAAAGCATGGTAGAGTGGGGTTTGCTTTTACCACTGGTAATAAGAATGAAGACATAGAAAAGACACTTAAATATGCTATGGAGATAGCAGAGGTATGTGAGAGCGATGGAGCTAATATATTACCTACAAAAGACGAGTGTTCTTTGTATCAAAAAATAGATAAACAAAAACAATGGTTCGAACCAGGTATAGATAATTTAATAAAGAATGCCTTTTTATGTGAAGAGATAGCATTATCACTTGACTCGCGAATAAAGAGTTTTAGAGATATAGAAAGCAGTTTTACGCACTTTTATTCACATATTTTAAATACCGCTGAGGTTGATATCAGTGGTGAGGGTTATTGTTCTATACTACATATTACCGCGGTTGGAGAAGAAAAAGGTGATAGGCAGTTAGGTTTTGAGGTAGAGTATTCTATTAAAGAGGAATTACCAGATGCGGAAAAGGTTGCAAAAAAACTAGTTTCTAAAATCGTAAAAAAGTTTTACCCGATTGAATTAAAACCAGGGAAATACAACCTTGTTTTAAGCCCCTTTATTACAGCAGAACTAATCTCGAGTTTTATCACTGCGTTAACAGGTGATAATATATATAAAAGAAAGAGTATATTCGTTGATAAATTAGATAAAAACATAGGTTCCAGAGTATTAAACATTGTAGATGACCCGTTTGATTATAATTCTATCTCGCTTTTTAATTTTGATGGTGAGGGTGTTCCTGTAAGAAAAAAATACATAATAGAGAAAGGTGTCTTAAAAACATTCTTACATAATAAATACTCAAGCATAAAATTAGGAGATAGACTTACAGGGAACGGGGTCAGAGCAGGATACAGGGCTATACCAGGTATAGCACCGATTCACTTAAACATAGAAAAAGGTGAAAACAATTTCGAGTCACTTATAAAAAATGTAAATGATGGTTTATACATAACCGAGTTAATGGGATTACACACCATAGATACGATAAGCGGTGAATTTTCTATTGGTGCGAGTGGTAATATTATTTCATCAGGCGAGATAAAAAAAGCAGTTCATAAAATGACAATAGCTGGTAATATAAGAGATATATTGGAGCAGATTGTAGCGGTGTGCGATAATACAGAGTATTTTGTTTCAGGTGTATGTGCGCCTTCGATATTACTTGAAGGAGTAAGTATCTCGGGATGAATAATTAAATGTTCTTTTCTTTTGTTCGTGATACTTTCCAGCTCAAATCAAAATTACTATTGCCTTTCTTTGGTTAAACCGAGAATATAAAAAAAATAATATCATCAAGTTCTTTTTTAAATATTCCTTTATTAAATTTAGGTAACTTACCTGTATGTTTTAATTTCTTTAACTTTTTTGCCAGAGTAGTCTGATTCAATAATTCATCTATAAGTGTAGGAATTTCATATAAATTCCCCATCCAATAAAAAACAAAAAATAGAAAAGCAGAACGCATATTGCAACTTAATTACGAAAGACCCTTTATTTTTTATTAATAAATTTTAGATGTTGATAATCGAAAGTATTGATACAATCTTCTTTCTTACAAAAACCGCGACGAGCCATCCTGACACCATATGACAT
>JBFMHD010000025.1:0-18171 GCA_040752395.1 Candidatus Hydrogenedentota bacterium | reverse complement strand
TTTGGTATAGGTATGTCACTTATTGCCATACCTTTTTATTATGCAGGTGATTTCTTTTCAAGATTCTGCAAAGGTGAGACAGCTAAAGAGGTTATGCGACACTGGTTTTGCTCTCTTTTAAGTATTCTTTCAGCTGCTTTGACAGTTGTAGTAGCATATCTTATTTGCCGAACGAGACTGGATACATATAAATCAGCGTTATGTTCAATAATAATCGGGTTTGCGTCTCCAGTATGGGTTTATGCAGAGTATTTTTTCAATACAGTTCTTACAACGTTTTTACTTGTTTTATTATTCTGGCGAACTTTTAAAGACGCAAAATTATATAATAGTTTAATTATCGGGGTTATTGTATCTCTGTTATTTTTAGTGAGATTTGATACAATCATTGCGATATTTCTTTTAGTAGTATATTACTATTTACTCTATAGAAATAAACAATCCATTTTAATGATTTCAGCCTGGTTGTTTTTAGCTCTTATTATTGCAGCGTATTATAATTATATAAGAACAGGGGATATACTTGAAACAGGATATGAGAATTTATGGGATTCGAACTTATTAGAGGGTTTAAGGATATATTTATTAAGTCCATTCAAGTCCATATTTTACTATTTCCCATTATTAATATTAACGTTTTTTTATACTTTTTACAAATTAGTCATATTATTCCGGCAAGAGCAGGAGTCCATAAAGATAAAAGATATTTTAATTTCGTGGATTATTTTTCTTTCTTATCTTTTGTTATACAGTTTCTGGCGGGACAAAGAGATTAATCTTGAGTACGGACCGCGGCTTATGGTTCCATATCTTATTCTGCTATTTATTTCAATTTATAGTTTTGCTTATAAAGAGATTAATAAGATTCTTTTTTTTATAATATTTTTATTCAGTGTGTTTATTCAACTTTGTGGAACCTCAGTAGTTATAGTAAATATGTTTTATTTGACCTTATACAATCATAACAGACCATTAACTTTGCTTGAATCGATTTTTGGTAAGGTTTATATACAATTAGAAGCCATAGCAATATATGGTAGTGATGTTATTATGACGAGGCTTTATGGTGGAGAATATATAATTATTTTATATGCCATTATTTCTTTTATATTTTTTACCAGAGCATTATATTATGTAAGAAGCAAGAAGCAAGATAAAGAAAGAGGCACAGAGTAGTGAGGGTCTTTAGACCCGTAGTAGACTGAGGGGATATCAAGAAGCAAGAAGCAAGATGAAAGGGGTTAAACTATTAAAAAACTTTTAATTCTGTTTTTTGTTATATATTTATCTGCGGTTTGTTTTTTTATAAAGAATAGTGGTGCTATTGTTTCTTCTGATGGCTTGAGTTATCTTGACAATTCAAGGATATTATCTTGTGGAGAGCTGTCTGGTTTTACAGGATACTGGAGCCCTGCTTATACGCTCTTACTCATACCAGTACATTTTTTAAAATTAAATCCGATATATTGTGCTAAATACCTCTCTTTAATAATAGGGATCTGCTGGAGTGCAGGGATATATTTTTTAGTATGGGTGCCCCTTGCAGCTGGCGGTATCAAATGGCAGAATATCTCTACCCACTGCCTTATTTATCCATTGTTCAGCTGCGTGATTGCTTTATTATATTTATTAAGCGGTAACCCATTATTAACAATGACTCCTGATCTACTTGTGGCAGTGTTTATATTATTATTAATAAGAGTCTACTCTCAATCATTGACTTTTGACAGATTAAAAAATGAGTTTATTTCAGGATTGATTTGTGGGCTTGGAAGTATTGTCAAATCTTATTTAATAATCTATGGTTTTATATTATATTTGTTTTTACTTTTTATAAAAAAGTCCCGCATAAAAAAGTTTATGATATTTATCATTGGTCTTTGTATCTTTTATTCACCTTATAAAATAATCTTTTCAGACAATTCTGTTGTAAGATACAATCTTTATTATTTATTAGTACAGCGTGAGAACCAAAATGACTGGGGTGATAAATATTTAGAGCCAGAGAGAGAGAGGACTCATTTCTGGAGTAATCCTACAAATTTTGCTTCAACACTTAAGCTAAATATCTCATTAAAACAATTTTTTCACGCAGTAAAAGATAACGTTAAAAAAGACTTATTTATAAACTTTTATAGACTCCCTGTTATAACTTTTACTCTATTAGCTCTTATATTTATTAATTTTAAAAAAATGAATAGAGATGATTTTTTTCTAATTTTTGCTATTCTGTTATATCATATTGGTTATCTCTTCTTATATATAGAGGAGCGGTATTTATTTGCAAGTCTTGGGATTGAGATTGTCTTACTTGGTAGATTGTTCTTTCTCTCTGTCAACAATTTTTCGAAGCACTGCATTATACTAAGAAAGAGCTGGATAGAAATGATAGTTTTACCTGTATTTATGCTATGCTGGATAGCGAGTTATGTTATACCCGCAAGTATATTCTATTTAGTTCATCCTGTCACGTCACATCACAAAGCTGTTCAACAGATGAGTGGAGAGATAGTTTTAGATAAAAACATTGTTTCGAATAATCTTATCTCAGGTTTTGAATTAGCTTTTTTAGAGAACGTCAAAAGTTTTAATGTGATACAATTCAATAAATTAAAGGAATATAGCGAAAAGATAAAAGAGAATAATATCGGATATTATTTATTAAGCGCTGACAGGAATTTTAGCAGTGATGATTATGAGCTCGTAAATGTCAAGTATTATAATGATTTTGGTTTATATTTGTACAGACTCTCCACAAGCAGATTCGATAACAACTTTTGATTTAATGCTGGAAGCTTTATACGAGCTTCGAGCAAACGGCGATGATACAACCACAGGGATACCACATCTTAAAGCAAGATTCTCAAGAAGTTTAAATTCATCAAGAGAATAATATTTTACAACTAAAGGATTATTTTTTGTTGGCTGGAGATACTGACCTATAATTAAAATATTTATTTGATAATTATAGAGGATGGTAAAAACTTTTGTTAAATCATTGATAGTTTCACCAATCCCAACAAGTATTGAGGTCTTGAGAATGACATCTTTATCTTTTTCTCTGAACCACTTAAGAAGCGAGATACTTCTATCAAAAGAGAAATCTTGCCTGAATTTGTTATAGAGAGCAGGTACAGTCTCAATATTATGTGAGATAACATCAGGTTTACTATTATAAATTATTTCATAACATTTATTATCACCATTGAAATCCGGTATAAGTAACTCGACAGGGATATTGTTATTTTTAAGAAGTGTGGTTATCTCTGCAAAATGTGAGGCGCCATAAAATGGTAAATCATCCCTTGTTGTTGAGGTTATTACAACGTATTTTAATTTAAGTATCTTTGCGATTTTTAAAATATTATACGGTTCACTATAATCGAGATCTGGTGAAGAATCGATAGTGCTGATCCTACAGAATCCACATTTACGAGAGCAGTAAGGACCCAGAATAAGAAACGTTAGCTCAGAGTTATTATAACATTCACATTTATTCGGGCATAATGCATAATCACAGATTGTTCTAAGATTGTATTTTTTTAAAAGCATCTCGATATGTTTTCTATTTTTATTAGGAGGTCTCAGTTTTATCTTCAAATAATCAGGTTTCATCTTTTCTCACTGGCAAAAGTAAGAAGTATCGTAATCCGTCAGTTATTGGTGCTGTAGAATTTACTTAAGAAGCAAGATAAAGAAACTCCACCGAAAACTGAGGGAATACGAAGTATCAGAAAATTTTTCTTGACTATAATTATATTTTTTACTATAAAATTGCAATATGAAAAGATTGATACTAATTGGTAGTGTACTCGCGTTTTTAATAGCTGTTGGTATGGTGGCTGATGTATACAGAAGTATTAAGGGCCGACGAGCATTGCAGAAAGAGATAGAATTACTTCTCAAGGAAGCAGGTCAATATCTTCCTTATGAACCTCAAAAGGCTATAGATTATTTAAATTCAAAAGCAAAACAGAAGAATATAATTTTTAAAGATCAGACTCCAGTAGTATCTCAGAGAAATTGTATACTAACAGTAAAAGCAGCTAAAAAATTACCTCTTTATATGATGAGATTAATAGGTAAAGCTTCCACTGATCAAACTACAACAAAGGTGGTTACGGTTATACCCGAGTCCGCTGGTATAGTCGGGGTGATGGATGCAAACAGAATTAAATTAGCTATTGAATTGAATACAGGGATAGAATACAAGACTCAGTTTCTTATAAGGAAAGCAGGGAGTTTCAAATCGGCTCCAGGAGAAGATTATATACAATATTTCTTTATTGATAAAACCGGGGTAGATAAATTTAAAGCTGGTGATAAAATAAAATTCTCAAGTATTAATCAGGACATAAAACAGGTAATTAATTACAATCAAGGTGGTGTGCCGTCTGTTTTTGCCTGCGTCTTAAAGAAGGATTCTAACATTATATCAGGGTTTTGCGAGTTTATGGTGACTGATATTGTGGGTGATGACCTTATTGGTGGTTTTGCAGAACATTTTCTTTATGAAGCAGTAAAAGATAATGTACCAGCTGAGTATTATGGTCTTTTTGCTACTGGCGAGAAAAAAATTACAGTAAGATAAAGTTTGTCCTTTCGATACTTCTTACTTTTTACTTTCAAAGGTACAGAGGCACCTGCCTGCGCCGCGCTCCGCCGCGGCAGGCAGGCAAAGGCACAAAGGATGAAAAACTAAAGATGATATGAAAAGAGTCGTGAGTCACAAGTCGCAAGTCGTGAGTCAAAACAGGACTCGAGACTCAAGACTCAAGACTTTTCAGCTGGCTTTTGGCTTTTGTCTCCAGCCGGCTGTAGTCCGTAGCCTGTAGCCTGTCCTGACACCTCTCACTTCTTCCGTTATCTTGCTTCTTGCTTCTTGCTTCTTGCCTCTTGCTTCTACTTGATATCATTAGAGTTACAATGTTTTTCAGAGGAGTGGGGATAGAGAGAGGAAATAAGAAATGATCAAGCGAATAGGTATTATGACATCTGGCGGCGATTGCCCCGGGTTGAATGCTGTTATCAGAGCTGCAACAAAAGTAGCTATTAAAGTTTATGGATATAGGGTTTTCGGCATAAGGGATGGTTTTCAGGGACTTGTGTCGCCAGGGTCATTTCTGGAGCTTACACTCTTAAATGTCAAGGGTATATTACCGAGAGGCGGAACCATACTTGGGACGACTAATAAGGGGCCTTTTAAAATATTTTTTGACAGAGACCAAACCACGGAAAAACAAAAAAAAATAAAAAGATTAATCATTAAAGCAATAAACCGATTAACCAAAGAGAGGATAGATGCCTTGATTGTTATTGGTGGTGATGGTTCGTTAAAATTGGCTCAGGAGTTTTACGAGTTAGGGGTAAAAATAGTGGGTGTTCCAAAAACTATAGATAACGATCTATCATATACAGATTATACTTTTGGATTTATCACAGCTGTTAATACTGCAACTGATGCCATAGATAAATTACATACAACCGCAGAATCGCATCATCGTATCCTGGTACTTGAGGTAATGGGTCGGCATGCTGGCTGGATCGCTCTTTATGCGGGGATTGCGGGTGGGGCTGATGTTATACTTATTCCAGAGATACCATATGATATTGAAAAGGTATGTCAGTTTTTGAAAAAGAGGTATCGCTCTGGTAGCACGTTCTCCATAGTTGTGGTTGCAGAAAGTGCTATGCCTAAAAATGATAAGGTGGTTTATGGTGCAGGGATAGGACCTGGGAAGATAGGTGAGAGTATCGGGAAAGAAATAGAAAAAAGGACAGGTATAGAGGTGAGGAGCACTGTTCTTGGCCATATACAGAGAGGAGGGTCACCGTGTTCATTTGATAGGATTCTTGGGACGAGATATGGTGCTGCTGCAACAAGGCTTATAGCTGAGTCCATGTTTGGTCATATGGTTTGTTTAAAGGGTTTTAACATAGAATCTGTCCCTATAAAAAATGCTATCGGTATATATCACAAAATTGATAAAAATTCAGAAATTATCAAACAGACCAGGGGTATGGGAATCTCCTTAGGCAATTGATGCGAAAAAATATCTTTATTGATGCAAGAATGATAGGGTATGGTGGTGTTGGAAGATATGTTGAAGAACTCTTATATAATTTAAAAGAGATAAACAATGATAAATATAATTTTAATATTTTAATATTGGAACACATTGATCCTCTCTTTCAAAATAGATTTTTCAAGTGGAGTACCTGTAGATACAGGGTGTATTCGTTACTGGAGCATATATATTTTACTAAGATATGGCTATCTAATTTTGATCTATATTTTTTTCCGCACTTTGATACGCCTTTAATAAAAAATAATAAAGAGTCAAAGGTGGTTGTTACTGTTCATGACTTATTATATTTGAAACCTGAATTAAAACTTGGGTTTTTTGCTGAGATTTATTTAAAGTTTATGCTCTTTTATTTACAAAAAACAGCAGACATTGTGATTACCGATTCAATAGTCTCCAGAAACGAATTATCGAGATGGATTGATAAAGAAAAAATAAGGATAGCGACACCAGCAAAGATGAGTTTAGCAACCAGCAATATTGAGAATAAAGAGAATATAATTTTGTATTGCGGTAATGCAAAAGAACATAAGAATCTGGATTTTATGTTTGATATCTTTTTAGTCTTGAAGAATAGATTTAGACTTGTAGATAAAATTGTATGCACAGGTTTTGAATTTTCAGATTTAAGTAAAGATTTAATAACAAAATATTATGAAATGATATTACGTGGCGAGATTGAGATTAAGGGTAAAGTAAGTGACGAATTATTATTTGAGTATTATAGAAAAGCTAAATTTGTTTTTTTATTATCGAGTCAGGAAGGGTTCGGGTTGTCGGTAGTAGAGGGTTTAGGTTTCGGCACACCGGCCATTGTTTTAAACGACAGCAGGATAAATACATATATCAAGCGAGGCATTATCAGCGTACCGGCTGAGGTTGATTCAGCAGCTTTATTAATTGCGAAAATCTGGAACGATGAGATCACTTATAAAAAATTAGTGGTTGAAGGGATAGATTATGTAAAAGAATATCAATGGAGAAACACAGCATTTTTGGTTTTCAAAATATTTGAGGAAGTTCTATGCCAAAACGGATAGCTATTGTTCATGATTGGTTAACAGGTATGCGTGGTGGTGAACAGTGTTTAAAAAATATTTTATCAATTACTGGCAAAACAGATATTTATACACTGATATATAACCCTGAACCTATTGATGAAGATATAAAAAAGAATAATATTTATACCTCTTTTTTACAGTATTTTCCAGGGATAGTTCTCTATTATCGCTATATGCTGCCTTTATTCCCTTTTGCAATCTCGGGCTTTAATTTTAGCGGTTATGACCTTGTTATCTCAATCTCACATTGCGTAGCTAAGAGTATAAAAAAGGATGTGAATACAAGACACATATCTTATTGTTTAACTCCTATGAGGTATGCGTATGATATGTATGATGTATATTTCAGGAAAGGAAGTTTCAAGAGAATATTTACTGACTTATTCATCACGCGAATAAGAGAATGGGATATAAAAAGAGCTTCTTTTGTCGACGAATTTGTTGCTATCTCTGAGTTTGTCAGAGAGAGAATCTCAAGAATTTATAATCGTGATTCAAGAGTTATCTATCCGCCAGCAAGGACTGATTTTTTTGTTTTTAATGAGAAAATAAAAACAGAGAATTATTACATAACTGTCTCGGCAATAGAACCATACAAAGGGATAGGTATATTATTAGAAGCTTTTAAAAAAGATGCAAGTAGAAGATTATTGATTGTGGGTAAAGGCTCGATGCTGTCATATTATAAGAGATTGGCGCCGGAAAATGTAGCATTTACAGACTGGGTCAATGATTTTAAGCTACGGGATTATTTAAGAAGCGCAAAAGGATTTATATTCCCAGCAGTGGATGATTTTGGTATTACGCCGGTGGAGGCTATGGCATGTGGTGTGCCGGTAATAGCTATTAACAGGGGTGGTGCAAAAGAAACAGTCCTGGATGGTAAAACTGGCTTATTTTTTGATTTTGAGAATAGTGTTGAATCTCTGCTTGACATTATAACTAAATTCGAGAGAATAACGTGGGATAAAAAAGAGGTAAGAGCGCATTCTTTGAATTTTTCGCAAGAAATATTTAAAACAAAGATGGAGAAAGTTATAAAAGGTGATTAAGGACAGGACTAAATTTATATATTTACGATTAATAACGGATTTTTTATTACTATTATTTTTTTATACAGCCACGATACGGGTTCGCATATACTTCTCTTATATCAGGCCATTTTGTGTATATTCATTTAAACCATATATTATCTTATTTATTATCACGATAATATTTTTTGTTATTTATGGTTTTATAGAGAGATTTTTTACGAATATATATTATCAGGATAAAAGTATTGCATTTTTGAAATCTGCTTCTGTTATCAATAAAACCTTTATAAGTGTTATTGTATTCGCATTTTTGTTTAGAGAATTCAGTTCTGATTTTTATTATTCAAGGTTTATTTTATTATTCTTCTTTGGATTGAGTTTTATAGGGTTATCTTTAGTTCGGGTCTTATTTCATTTAAAAACAAAAGACCTTATAAACAGGGGAGTTATTCATCCGCCTGAGTTTCTTATTATTGGTTATAACAATATAAGTCATAAAATAAAATCTATTTTATCGAGATTACCGTCTTTTAAATTTAAGGGATACATTACTTGTGAAGAACAACAAGATGGTGAAGGCATTATAGACAATCTTAAGAATTATGAAAGATATTTAAAAGAGGATTCATTAACAGATGTTGTCATAGCTCAGCCTGGCATAGATCCTTTTAAGGAGTTAAGATTAATTGTCGAGTCTATACTTTATGGTAAAAGGGTTAAGATTATATGTGAGAATTTTGGATCAGATGGTATTCTACTTGAGGGGCTTGAACTCTATGAATTAAGAGAAATAAAACTCTCAAGGGAAAGTCTGCTTTTGAAAAGAATATTTGATATAATTTTTGTTATCTGTTCGTTACCGCTTGTTACAACACTTTGTTTAGTAATAGCTGTGCTGATAAAAATAACCTCTTCAGGACCTGTTTTATATAAACAGAAACGAGTAGGGTTTGATGGCAAGGTATTTCGGATTTTCAAATTCAGGACAATGTATGTTGGTGCGGAGAGAAAGACAGGACCTGTTATCACTGACTGGGATGATACTCGCTGCACCAGAGTTGGTAAATTTTTACGTAGATTCGGAATAGATGAGATACCGCAGTTATGGAACGTATTTATTGGTGATATGAGTCTTGTAGGACCAAGACCTGAAAGACCAGTCTTTGTAAAACAATTCATTGAAGAAATCCCGCAATATATTTACAGACACATAATGAAGCCGGGATTAACTGGCTGGGCTCAGATAAATGGATTCAGAGGCGATACTGATATTAAGGAACGAATAAAGTTTGATTTATATTATCTTGAAAACTGGTCACTCTTTTTTGATATAAAGATTATAGTAAGAACAATACCTTTTCTTTTAAAGAAACAGGTAATTTAGAAGACAGAAGGGGCAGACCTATGTGTCTGCCGAAAACAAGAAAATGGGGTTTTCGTTTTCGCTTATTACGTTTGCATATAATGAAGCAGAACTGGTTGAAAAGCAGATAATGGTATGGGTTGAGCAGTTCAAGAAATTTACAGATGATTTCGAGATCATTCTTATAGATGATGGGAGCACTGACGCTACATCTGAGATCGTTGATAGACTCGAAAAAGAGATCCCGCAACTGAAAGTTATTCATCATCCTTATAATATGGGGGTTGGTTATGCTGTAAGGACCGCGAGAAAATATGTGACTAAAGATTATGTCTTCTGGAACGATATAGATGGTCACTTTAGCCTTGCTGACCTCGAAAAAGTAATACCATTTTTAAAAGATTATGATGTTATCGTAGCATTCAAACACGATACTACAAAAACCAAAGCATATTTTCCCTGGCTTAAATCCCGTATAAATTACTGGCTTATAAAAATACTTTTTTTGTCACCTATACAGGATTTTCAGTTTGTGCAATTTTATCCAAGAGAATTCTTTTGTGAGGGTATAGAGCTTGAGAGTTATAGTTCGTTTATACCAGCTGAATGTATGTTAAAAGCCCAGGCTATAGGTCTTGATGTTATTCAGTTCCAGATACATTATTATTCTCATTATTCAAAAATAAGGCCTGGTAAATGCAGCGATTTCAAGACTATCAAAACAAGTATAAGAAATATATTCTCTTTCTGGTTTAAATGGTATTTTCTTGGTAATAAAAAGAGAGCAAAAGAATTTTATTATAAAAAGTACGGGGCCTCTAAACCATGGCGAGAGTAGCTTTTATTATTCAACGTGAAAAACTTGATACCACAAGGTCAGTGCAAAAAAAAGTTTTGTTCCCCATAGAACCTGCTTTCTCCGCTGCACTTTTGAAAAATAATGGACATATTATCAGCGCATTTGATTTAAATTTAATAGAAAACGAGGACAAAATCGAAACGAGATATATTGAATTTCTTCAGAGTTTTAAACCTGATCATATTGTATCAGCACCGCAGATGCTCACTTTTTTAATTAAAGAAAATTATGATGATACAGCTAAACTTTTTGATATCACAAAAGATTATAATAAAAATATTAAGACCGTATATACCGGTGCCTTCGCTACCTCGTATCAAAAAGAAGCAATAAAAAGAACCAAAGCCGATTTCTTAATAAAAGGCGAGTTCGATATACCATTATTAAAAATAGTTAATAATGAAAAATATCCTGATACTAACACTTTTTTTACTGAAGATTTAGATATGCTTCCATTCCCCTGTTATGAAGAATTTAATTATAAAGAATATTTTAAATATCCAGGAAGAGCAAATTTACGATACCCTGAATACAGCAGAAATTATACCCATTATCAAACCTCTCGTGGATGTACCTGCTTATGCTCTTTCTGTAACGTTAGTTTCCTTCGTGGCATCAGAAAACAAAGAATTCGAACACTCCCATTGGTCATCAAAGACTTGTGTATGCTTGTTAAAGATTATGGTATAGAGGAGATACATTTTCTTGATGAAAACCTCAATCTTAATAAAAGCAGAATAAAAGAATTATGCAAAGGTGTGCTCGATAGCGGATTGAATTTTAAATGGATAGCTGCTGGTGGTATGAGCATTTATTCGCTTGATGAAGAAACATTGAAGCTGATGTACACCGCAGGCTGTTACAGGTTAAATCTTGCGTTTGAGTCAGGTTCACAGGAAGTAATCGACAATATAATAAAAAAACCAGTGAAACTTAATAGAGACATAGAGAAATTACAGATAGCTAAAGATATAGGGTTTGAAATTATTGGTTATTTTGTTATCGGTTTTCCAGATGAAACACAAAAACAGATTGAGGAAACAATAGCTCTTGCTTCAAACCCATTATTTGATTATGTCACTATATCGATTGCAACACCTCAACGAGGGACAGAGTTAGAAAAAAAGTGTTTAGAAAAAGGGTTGCTTAATAAAGATGATTTACTCGCAGACGTCAGTAGAAGGTCAACAGCTTTATATAAAACAGTGGAATTTACCCAGTACGACATTGAAAAAATAAGATGCGTAGAATGGGACAGAATCAATTTTTCTTTTTTAAAAAGAAAAGAAAAAATAGCAAAAATGATGGGTGTAACCACTATCGAGCTTGATAGAATAAGAAAAGAGACAGAGGAGAATTTTAAAACAAGATGGAAGATAAATACATAATGAAGGGCGAAAATATTAATTTAGCCGAACTTACAGAAAATGACCTCGAAATAAACTTACAATGGATGAAAGATAATGAGTTACGAAGATTGATTGAACGACCAAACGAGGAGCTTACTCTTGAAAAACAGCTAATGTGGTTTAATAAAGTCAGAAATGATCCAGCAAGAAGAGTTTTTAAAATTATGCTTGGTAATAAACAGGAACCACAATATATAGGAAACGTTAATATTTTTGGGATAGATTATAATAGACTGGAAGCAGAGATAGGTATTTTTATCGGGTATCCTGAGCATAGGGCAAAGGGTTATGGGACCGAGGCATTAAGGCTTACTATAAAATATATCTGGCAGGAGATACACCCCTGTATTAAAATTCGGATAAAAATGCTTAAAGAAAATATAGCTGCTTATAGAACTTATAAAAAACTCGGATTTGTTGAATGCAGAAAAGAAGATTATAATTTTTTTTGTGATGATGAGGTTGAACGGATATATATGGTATTATCCCCGCATATACCTGAGAGTTTCGGGTTCAGATTTCCGCTAGCTAAAACGTTTCCGCAGATGGTTGTTTGTGGTCTCTCGTTTATTTGTAATTCCCGATGTATCCATTGCCCTAATGCTGCTACAAATTTTACCGCAAGTATAAAAGGCAGGGATGCATTTATGAGCTGGGAGATATTAAAAAAGGTTGCAGAAGAATGTGCGGGATATCACCATAATTTGATTCGTGTCTCATCCTGCGGCGAAGTATTAACTCATCCTGAAGCGATTGAAATGATAGAATACTTGCTTGATGTAAAACAAGATAAAAATGTTGCCCTAACCACTAACGGCAGTTTATTAACACCTGATAAGTCAGAACGACTGCTTAAAAGACGGATCAGGAGTATCGAAGTAAGCGTAGATGCCGCTACTAAAGAGACTTTTGAAAAAATACGCATCGGCCTGGATTTTGAAAAAGTATTGTTTAATATAAAAGAACTTGTTAGATTGCGAAATGAAAATAATTATAATACTAAAATAATGGTAAGCATAATAGAGCAGGAAGCAAATGAAAATGAACTGGACTATATTTTTAAATTCTGGGAGGAAATTGTAGATGATGTATTAATAAGAAAATTATTAAGTTTCAAAGGCATTATCAAGCGAAAAAAAGAATATTCTACATACCTCCACTCAACCGTACCCTGCCCATTTTTGTGGGAGAGAGTATTAATAGATTCGTTGGGCAATGTCAGGGGATGCGTTTCTGATATTTACAATACCTCCTGCGTCGGAAATATTAAAGAACATAGTATAGAAGAGTTATGGCAGTCCGAGCTTTTTAATACCTGGCGGAAATTACACATCCAGGGTAGAAGAGAAGAGATACCTATGTGTAAAGGATGTATTGACCTTGAATACCGGTCGTGGAACTATAATTATTTTTATGCGCTGGATAAAGATGTCTCTTTTAAACCCCCTTTTTAAAAAAAGGGGTTTTTGAAAACTTTAAGCTTGTTTTTTAAAGAACTATTGGCATTAAAAAAGCTATTTTTATAAAATTTAGTTCCTTAAAAATGATACCTTTAAAAAAACTGATAAACTCAGTATCAAAAACCTCCCCTACAAAAAATCAAATTCTACTTGAGTTTAAATAAAAAAGATAGTATAAGTATAAATATGAGATCTAAATTAAAATTATACTTAGATACATCAGTACCTAATGCCTATTTTGATGAAAAGAATTCTTACCGTCAAGAGACAACAAGGCAATTTTGGACAAATTTGAAAGAATATGAGGTATTTATTTCTGATTTAGTAATAAAGGAAATAGAATCTACAGGTAATAAAGTAACAAGAGAAAATCTACTTAATCTTATAGAAGGCTTTAATTCTCTTTCCACTAAGGATGAAGAAATCAGGATATTAGCTCAAGAATATGTAACAAGAGGGATCATACCAGTAAAACACATTGAGGATGCAATTCATCTCGCGGTAACAACAATCAATTCTCTTGATATTATGGTAAGTTGGAACTTTGAACATATTGTTAAATTAAAGACCAAAAGGGAAGTAAATGTGGTAAATATTTTGCTCGGCTATAATTCAATTGAAATTGTTGAACCTACAATGCTTTAGGGAGGTAATTTATATGTCTTATTTCAGTAACTTTTATCAGGTAGAGGTTCGGGAAAGTATTGCAAAAGAATTTATGAATTCCAGAGGTGAAGTGGATGATATGATGGCGGGACTTCATGAAATCAGAGTACGGATGGCTGAAAAAGAGTTTAATTTGAAGGAATTAGAAGAAAGTAAAAACAGAGCAGAAATTCGTCTAAGATAGGTTTACAACGTCGACGCTAAATCCAGACCTCTATATTGTTATGTAATCCCTCTGTTATAAGTGGGATTAAGAAGCAAGAAGCAAGAAACGGCACGAATTAGATACAAGAGGCAAGATAAAGAGACTCCACTGAAGACTGAGGCATTACATTGTTATTATAGTAAATAGAAACTATTGCCAGATAAATTTGGTGAGAGTTTAGAATAAGCTTGTTTTTAAAGAATTACGAGAATGAAAAAAGCTATTTTTATAAAATTTAGTTCCTTAAAAATGATACTTTTAAAAAAGACCTGATAAAAAGTGAAATGCTATGAAACGTCTGATGATGTTACAGCCAGGTTATCTCCCCTGGCTTGGTTTTTTTGAGCAGATCTACAGAACCGATATATTCGTTGTTTTTGACGATGCCCAATATACAAAACTTGACTGGAGAAATAGAAACAGGATCAAATCTACTAATGGTAAAGATGTGTATATTACGGTCCCTGTAAAAAAAGCTCCTACAAAAACGTTGATTAAAGATATAAAGATTTCTTATAATGAAGATTGGCAAAAAAGACATATAAACCTATTAAAAGCCTGCTATGGTAAAACACCTTATTTTAATGATTATTTTGAACCCATAATTGATGTAATAAATAAAAGATTCGAGTATCTTATAGACCTTGATATGGAACTAATATTTTTATGTATGAATTTTTTAGGGTTAGAAAGAGATATTAGCTATAGCAGTCGATTAAAAACAGAGGTAAGGGGTAAAGAGAGACTGATGGCAGTATGTATAGAGCTTGGTGCTTCCTATTGTTATAACGGCGCCGCGGGTAAAAACTTATATAGTGTAGAAAAATTTTTAGAGAATGGTATAAAACTTGAGTTTCAGGAGTTTAAATCTCCTGTATACCCACAGTTTTTCGGAGATTTTATCCCCAATTTATCGATAGTTGATTTATTATTTAATTGTGGCGATAAAAGTCTAAATGTGTTAACTTCAAAACCTAACCACATTGTCCAAACTTTCTGATACCTCTCACTTCCCACTTCTTGCTTCTTTATAGGAGTACTACAATGGCTAATCTACTTATAGCAGGTGGTGCGGGTTATCTTGGCACAGTGCTTGTAAAATTGTTACTTGAGAACAATCATTTTGTTCGCGTACTGGATCGATGTTTCTTTGGTGAAGCTTCTCTTGATAGTTTTAAAACAAACCCTAATTTTGAGTTATTAAAGTGTGATATTCGATGGATACCCAGGGAGACTTTTAACAATATTGATGTTTTGATAGATGTAAGCGGGCTTTCAAACGACCCGTCCTGCGCGCTAAATCCTGATTTAACACTGGCTATTAATCGTGATGGCTCTATTAACCTTGCAAAAGCCGCAAAAGAATCAGGGGTGAAACAATTGATATTCTCATCGTCCTGCAGTGTGTATGGTTCTGGTGATACTTTATTTTTAAAAGAAGACTCCAAATGTAAACCTGTCTCTCTTTATGCCAAGTGTAAACTCATAGTTGAAGAAGCCTTATTTAATATGTGTGACAAAAATTTCGCTGTAACGGTTTTAAGAAACGGGACATTTTATGGGCTTTCAAAAAGGATGAGGTTTGATTTACTTGTAAACATTATGACTGCGCGTGCATTTAAAGATAAGAAAATCTTTGTGGTCGGTGGTGGGGAACAATGGAGACCGCTTGTGCAGGTTGAAGATGCCGCAACTGCTTTTCTAAAAATTATAAATTCCAAACGTGAAAAAGTGGCTGGAGAGATTTTTAATGTGGGGAGTGATGACCAGAATTTCAGAGTCATTACTGTTGCAAATATGATAAATGATATAATACCAGATGCTAAATTGATTAAAGTCCCTGAAGACCAGGATATAAGAACCTATAATGTATCTTTTGAGAAAATAAAGAAGGTGCTTGATTTTGTGCCTGCTCATAATGTGCCAGAAGCCATAATCAAGATACGTGATGCTTTAGCAAAAGGTGTGGTAAAGTTTGAAGGTGATAAAGATGAGATGACTGTAACTACAGAAAGATATATCAATCTTACAAAGTTTAACCCGATGCTCGAGGAAAAAGATAAACATATTATAAAAAGAACAGTGGAATTTTATAAACATAATATCGACGAAAAAGATATATTAAATGTTCAACAGACTTTATATTCAATCTTTCTTACTACTGGAAACATAACAAAAAAGTTTGAAACTGATTTAAGTGAATATCTTGGAGTAAAAAGGGTTATAGGGACAACGAGCTGTACAGAGTCCTTGTTTCTTGTATTAAAAGCTTTGGGCATAACTCAAGACGATGAAGTTATTACTACTCCGATGTCATTTGTAGCAACTGCGAATGCTATCGAACATTGCGGAGCAAAACCTGTATTTATCGATGTTGAAGAAGAAACAGGAAATATCGATGCTAATCTTATTGAGGATGCAATAACAGAAAAAACAAAAGCTATCCTTCCTGTCCATCTTTATGGCCATATGTGTGATATGAAGAAAATTTCACAAATAGCAAAAAAACATAAACTATATCTTATTGAAGATTGTGCTCATTGTGTTGAAGGCGTACGGGATGATATAAGACCAGGAGCGGTTTCAGATGCAGCCTGTTTTAGTTTTTATGCTACAAAGAATATTACAAGTGGTGAGGGCGGCGCTATTGGTACCAATAATGAGGAACTGGCTAATACACTGGTGAAGCTGAGGTTACACGGGCTTTCTGCTGATGCTGCAACCAGATATTCAGGTAGATTTAAACAATTTGATATGGAATTACTGGGATACAAAGCGAATATGTCAAACGTAGATGCTGCTCTTTTGATCGGACAGTTATCGAGGATTGAGGAACTTCTAAGTAAAAGAGAAAGAATAGCTAATAGATATTATGAAGGTTTATCAAAAATAAAAAATATACGCCTTCCCGCGATACTCCACAATGTAAAACATTCAAGACATCTTTTCACAATATGGGTCAGGGCTGATATCAGAGATGAGTTCATATATAAACTTCAGGATAAAGGCATAGGCGTAGCTGTCAATTATAAACCCATACATCTTATGAAATATTATGCTGAAAAATACGGGTACAAAAAAGGAATGTTTCCTGTTAGTGAACGAATAGGAAGTGAAACTATATCAATACCATTTTACCCAAGACTTACTGATGCAGAAATAGATTATATTATAGAATCAATTAAGGACATCGCTGATGAATATAATTGATGCACATACACATATTGGTGATATCTACACAGGTACGCAAATACAATATCCTTTAGATAAGATACCGTTTGGGTTGGTTTCAATACTTGAGCTTTTAAAGTTTAATAGACCGTATCCAAGATCAAAAAAAAATAGCAGTAGATTACTTGGTGATATAGCATATATGGAGAGTTGCAAACGTGTTCAATTATGTAAACCAGAAACTTATATTGAAATTTTTAAAAAGAACGGTGTAAACAAAGCGATACTTTTACCGATTGAACCTAATGTTAAAACTGAGTATGTAATAGAATTGTCAAAAAAATATCAAGAATTTATACCCTTTGCATCAGTTGATTTTTCACAGACTGATTATTTAGCCAGATTAAAATTTAATATTGAGAATGGGTGCAAAGGAATAAAGATACATCCTGTCATCCAGAAAATTCATCCAGAAGACGAGAGAATAGCTAATATTTTAGAAGAATTTTCAAAATATAATCTACCCGTTTGTTTTCACACAGGTCCAGCCAGAGCAGGGTTTATTAAAATTGATGCTGAAAAATTTGCATACCCTGAAAACTTTATCAATCTATTAAAAAAGTTTCCAAAAATGAAATTCATATTTGTACATATGGGGCTTGAATATTACAATATCGTAATAGAGATGGCACTGAAATTTAAGAATATATATCTTGATACGAGTTTTCAACCCCCAAAAACAATATTAAAAGCATTACAGAATTTAGGATGTGAGCGACTTATATTCGGAAGCGATTTCCCACTGGTAAAACAGGAAACTACATTAAATATTTTGAAAACCAGCATTAAAGACAACT
>JBFMHD010000249.1:0-3619 GCA_040752395.1 Candidatus Hydrogenedentota bacterium | reverse complement strand
TGTAGCCTGTCCTGATACTTCTCACTTCTTACTTGTCATAGGAGGGATATGTGATGTCAGAAATGAGGGGCCTCGTTTCGAAGTTAAAAGAGTGTAAATTCAGTATGTACGGGAAAGATTTTCTGCTTACCTGGGAGCGGAGCGATGCAGATATTAAAGCAACACTCTTACTTGCAAAACTTCTAAAAGGAATGCATAAGAAAAATATATCACTTAAAGTTTTCAAGAGTGGGATCGCTATCTCAATCTTCAAAGACCAGTCAACAAGAACTCGGTTCTCGCTTGCGTCCGCTTCTAATCTACTGGGACTACAGGTAATTGACCTTGATGAAGGTAAATCTCAAATCGCTCACGGTGAGACAGTAAGAGAGACCGCAAATATGGTCTCATTTTTAGCTGAAGTTATTGGTATTCGCGATGATATGTATCTTGGTGAAGGAAATAAATATATGAGAGAGGTAGCTTCTGCACTTGACGACGGTTATAAAAATGGTGTTCTACATCAGAGACCTGTGGTTATTAATTGCCAGTGCGATATTGACCACCCAACTCAAACACTGGCTGATCTATCATATATGATTGAATACTTTGGTGGCATCGATAAATTGAGAGGTAAAAAAATCGCAACGACATGGGCATATTCCCCAACTTACGGTAAACCACTCTCAGTACCACAGGGTATAATTGGTTTGATGACAAGATTTGGGATGGAGGTAGAGCTTGCAAATCCTAAAGGATACGACCTTTTACCAGAAGTCATTGAGGTTGCTAAAACTAATGCACAAAGATCAGGCTCGAAATTTACTATTACTAACTCTATGGAGACCGCGTTTAAAGATGCTGATATAGTGTATCCTAAAAGCTGGGCTCCGTTATATGTGATGCAGCAGAGGACATCGCTACTTAAAGAAAAAAATGAAGCAGCGTTAAAAGAACTTGAAAAACATTGTCTCGCTAATAATGCAAAATTTAAAAAATGGGAATGTAATGAAAAAATGATGAAACTGACAAAGAAAGGTAAAGCACTATATATGCATTGCCTGCCAGCTGATATCTCTTCGGTTTCCTGTAAAGAGGGTGAAGTATCTGCAAGCGTTTTTGAAAAATATAGAATCGATACTTATAAACAAGCAGGCTATAAACCTTTTATTATCGCTGCTATGATTCTACTTGCACGGTTTAAAGACCCCGTAGGTGTAATTGATATTTTGTTAAGAAAGAATAATAAACGTATCACTTAATTAATAATATAATATGGAATTTATTACAAAATGTATCAGATGTAACACTGAAAATGATCCAAAAGAATCATTCGTATGCAAGAGATGCGGTGGAAACCTCGAGGTTATATTTGATTATAAAGAAAAAATTGGGATTTTCCCAGAACCTGGTAAAGGGCTATCGCGTTATAGAAAGTTATTACCGATACAAACAGCATCAAACTTACCTGATTTAATTATTGGTAATACCCCGTTAATTCGGCCTAAACGTATAAATGAAAAATATAAAATACCTAAATTATTCCTTAAAGACGAGGGTAGGCTCCCCTCGTATTCTTTTAAAGACAGGGCAAGTGCAGTAGCTTTAGCACATTTCAGAGAAAGTGGGTATAAAGAAATCTGTGGTGCATCAACTGGTAACGCGGCATCAAGTCTATCCTGTTTATCAGCATCAATCGGTATAAAACCTATTATTTTTGTTCCGCATACAGCACCAAAAGCAAAAATAGCTCAACTTTTAATATATGGCTCAAGGGTTTTTATTGTGCAGGGTACTTATGATGATGCTTTTGATTTATCTTTAAACGCAGGTAAAGAGTTTGGGTGGTATAACAGAAATACTGGCTATAATCCATTTACGCGAGAGGGTAAAAAAACAGTTAGTTTTGAAATCTATGAACAATTAAAAGGGGAGGTGCCTGATTGGGTAGTTGTACCAGTAGGTGATGGTAATATTTTAAGTGGGGTTGAGAAAGGGTTTTATGAGCTTAAAGAATTTAATTTAATAAAAAACGAGCCTAAAATTCTCGCGGTACAAGCCGAAGGAAGTGCTGCTATTTTCAATGCTTACAAGTCTAATAAGCCCATTGAGAAGACCTCAAGTAACACTTTAGCTGACTCTATATCAGTAGATTTTCCACGTGATGGTGATGCTGCTCTACGTGCTATAAAACGTAGTCAGGGTGATGCTATTACTGTATCAGATAATGAGATCCTATCTGCTATGAAAGAACTTGCAAGTTTAAGTGGTATATTTTCCGAACCTGCTTCTTCTGCTTCTTTTGCTGGATGTATAAAAGCCCTGGATAACATTATTGATAAAGATAAAAAAATTATTGTCTTATTAACTGGTTGTGGCTTGAAGGATATCGATTCAGCCTTCAAATCAGTTGATATAGATTCTCTGATTAAAATTGGACCCGATATTAAAGAATTAAAAAATAAGCTTTGAGCATACAAGATATTAGGAATCCCAAACTTCTCAATATTGCTTAACTGATCCTCTTTTGATTAATTCGACTGGCAGGATTTGTTGTATGGCTTGTTTCTTTTCTTCTGTATTTATAAGTTGAGAGAGGATTTCAACAGATCTGTATCCCATCAAAAAGAGCGGCTGGTCTATACTTGTAAGCGGTGGATTGAGCGCAGGAGCTATGATGCTATTATCGAAACCGACTATTGATACCTCATCAGGGATACTGATATTCATTTCTTTCAACGCATCAATAATAGCCATTGCCATCAAATCACTTGCTGCAAATATGGCTGTTGGTCTATTTTTTTTCTTAAAAATATCCTTGATCCCCTTTCTCGCAAGTTCTGGTAGATAATTTGCATCAATAATAAATGATTCTTTAATTTTTATACCTTTTTCTCTAAGTGCCTTTATTGAACCATCAAACCTCTCTTTTCCTGATTGAAGTTTCAGATTGCCGGTCACAAGACAGATATCTTTATGACCCATATCAAGCAGATGTTTCACCGCAATATAACCGCCTGAAAAATTATCTATACTTACAAAACTATCGTCTTTATTAACACTTTTTTCATTTAAAAGGACAAAAGGGATATTTATCTTTTTTAGTTTCTTAATAAAATCATAATTATATCTTATATCAAATAATAAAATCCCATCGACGCTTCTTAAAGATTCATCAATATTCTGTTCATTAACAACATCATCATTTAAGAAGAAGAGGAGCAGATTGATAATTTGTTTTTGCTGGCTGGCATAGCTGCTATCAGCTTTTACGTATTCAGAGATACCAGAAAGTACCCTGCTTGCAAAAAGTTCTACATATAAAAGGCCAGAATAATGAAGAAAAACCCCGATTGTATTATGTTTTTTAAGCACGAGTGAGCGGGCGATACTATTTGGTTTAAAATTAAGTTTTGTTAATATTTTCAATATTTTTGCGCGTTTTTCTTTGCTTACATAATCCTTATTATTGATTACACGCGAGACAGTAGAAATTGAGACACCAGCTCGTTCTGCAATATCATAAATGTTAAGTAGATTCCTCATTATTACTCCTCTAAAAAAACGCTGTAACTCTAATAATTCGGGCTACAGGCTACAGACTACGGACTACAGCCGGCTGGAGCCAAAAGCCAAAAGC
>JBFMHD010000248.1:0-3622 GCA_040752395.1 Candidatus Hydrogenedentota bacterium | reverse complement strand
TGCGCTCTACACAAAGGATGAAAAACTAAAGATGATATAAAAAGAGTCGTGAGTCACAAGTCGCAAGTCGTGAGTCAAAACAGGACTCAAGACTCAAGACTTTTCAGCAGGCTCTTGGCTTTTGGCTCCAGCCGGCTGTAGTCCGTAGCCTGTACCCCAAATTATTAGGGTTGCGAAGTTTTTCAGAGGAGATTCAGACGTTTTCTTGCTTCTTGCTTCTTGCCTCTTGCTTCTACTTGATATTATTATAGTTACAATGTTTTTCAGAGGAGATTATTATGGTAATGATAACGAATATATATCCACAATTAGATGGTGGCAGATACCCGATTAAAACAGAGGTCGATCGGGAATTTTATGTGTATTGCGAGGTTTCTAAGAGCTCTTCTAAATCATCACCTCTTTTAAAATACCGTCAGCTTTCACCAACGACCAGTCAATGGAAAACAAAGAAAATGAAAAAGATTACAGCTACAAAATATGAAGGAGTAATAAAGTTTAATAAGCTTGGGATTTATGAATATAAGGTAGATAATTCGTTTACTCAGCAGATTTTTGTAGAGCCTATTGAGGCTCGATTTTCTGCGTGGTATGAGATGTTTCATCGGTCACAGGGAAAGGTTCCTGGTAAAAGCGCGACATTTGCTGATATGGAAGAACGGTTAAGTGATATAAAAAATATGGGGTTTGATGTAATATATCTACCACCAGTTCATCCCATAGGCATAACGAAACGTAAAGGACCTAATAACTCGGTTATTGCAGGTCCAAATGATCCCGGGTCACCCTGGGCTATTGGAAACCAAGCCGGTGGTCATAAAGCTATTAATCCTGAGTTAGGTACGATAGATGAGTTTGATAGCTTTGTAAAAAAAGCAGAGGAGATGGGCTTTAAGATTGCACTTGATATAGCATTTAATTGTTCGCCTGATCATCCTTATGTTAGAGAGCATCCTGAGTGGTTTTATAAAAGGGCTGATGGAAGCATTGCTTATGCAGAGAACCCACCTAAAAAATATGAAGATATTTACCCGCTTAATTTTTATCCAGAAAACAGAGAAGAACTCTGGAACGAGATAAAGTCTATATTTTTATATTGGATCTCACATAATATAAAGATTTTCAGGATTGATAATCCGCATACCAAACCATCAGAATTTTGGGAATGGCTTATAAGAGAGCTCAAGAAAGAGTATCCTGATGTAATATTATTATCCGAAGCATTTACCTATTATGAGAAGTTGGAGGAATTAGCCAAGATAGGATTTACTCAATCGTATACATATTTTACCTGGCGAAACAACAAAAACGAGGTTCTTGAATATTTTACCAAGCTCACTTCACCCCCATTAAAATATTTTTTAAGGGGTAACCTCTTTACAAATACACCTGATATCTGTCCACCGATAATTCAGAAAGGCGGACGAGCGGCATTTAAGATGAGGATCGCACTGGCTTCTACGCTCTCGTCTTCTTATGGGATGTATAATGGTTATGAACTATGCGAAGCTAATGCATTTGAAGGCACGGAGATTTACAGAAATTCAGAAAAATACGAATACAAGGTATGGGACTGGAATAGAGCTGGTAATATCAAAGATTATATCAGTATATTGAATAATATAAGGAAGACAAATCCTGCATTGCGATACTATGATAATCTCAAATTCTGTAATTCAACGAGTGATAATGTGATAGCTTATATAAAAGTCTCTCAGGATAGAAAAAACAGGATACTCGTTGTCATAAATCTAAATGTTTATGGAACAGAAGATTCAAGAGTAACACTTCCTCTGGAGGATATTGGTATAGTTTCAGGGAGTGATTATCAGATTGTTGAGCTTATCACAAATCATAGATATTGGCTAAGAAATGATGACATTTATGTTAGATTAAACCCACAATATGAACCTTGTTATATTTTCAGGATCGAGCAAGCAAAGAAAAAGATAGAGCCTTTACCTGAAGATAATCAGTCTATGATACAGAGTACAAAAGATATAGAGACATTTTTCAGGTTAAGAGAGATAGTGACAACGCGGAATGATGTTTATACTCGTCGTGAGTTAGCAGAGTTTTATAAGAATAATATTGTTCCTAAAGTTTATATAGGACAGACCTATGATGAGGTTTATACTGAGAGTATAAATAAGATCAGTCAGTCCAGGGGTTATAGCTCGATAATTAATGCATATATTACAGCACCAGGACATTAGATATATTAGAAGCAAGAAGCAAGAAGCAAGAAGCAAGATAATGGAAAAGAAAGATAATGAAAGAAGCAAGAAGCAAGAAAAGGAGGTAACGATGAAAGTAACATTTATTGCACGTGAGTATCCGCCGTATGTGTATGGTGGTGCCGGGGTTCATTTACGTTATTTATCCGAGGCGCTTTCTAAACTGATGGAGGTCGAGGTCAGATGTTTTGGTGACCAGGATATAAAAGAGGTCTCAAAAATTGTTAAAGGTTACAAGGGTTGGGAGAGATTAAAAAAAGAGCCGATACCGATTTTTTCGCCTGCATTAGATACAATCTCCACTAATTTAGCGATGGTGTATGATAAGATAGATTCTAATGTTGTGCATACACATACCTGGTACGGTCATTTAGCAGGCTTTCTTGTAAAATTATTATATCAGATCCCGTTTGTAGCAACCTCACATTCACTTGAGCCGTTAAGGCCATGGAAAGAAGACCAGCTCGGTAAAGGATATCAGCTCTCTGCTTGGATTGAGAAAACCGGGTTAGAGAATGCAGACAGAGTAATAGCAGTCTCTAATATGATGAAAGCAGATATATTAAAATATTTTAATGTAAAAGAGGAGCGAGTTGCTGTGATCCATAACGGTATTGATTTAAACAAATGGAAATACACTCCGCTTTCAGATAGTTTAAAAAAAGAGTACGGGATTTCTGACAATTATATACTTTTTGTAGGCAGACCAACGCCTCAGAAAGGGATGGAATATCTAATTCAGGCACGCGAGATGATAGATGAGAACGTTCAGATGGTCTTTGGAGCAGTAGGTGCTGATACAAAAGAGTACGAAGACCGGATGACTAAAATAGTCGAGTCAAAAAAGAACATAGTCTGGATACATAAACTTTTGAAAGAAGAAGAGTATGTACAGCTTTACTCATCATCTCGGGTATTTGTCTGTCCGTCAATCTATGAACCGTTTGGAATAATAAATTTAGAAGCAATGGCTTGTTCGCGGCCTGTTGTAGCATCTGCGGTCGGTGGGATTTTAGAGGTGGTAATCCCGCAAAAGACCGGGATTTTAGTAGAACCAGCTAACCCGAAACAGATAGCAGATGCTGTAAACAGACTTTTAAAAGACAGAACCCTGGCAGAAAAGATGGGTAGAGAGGGTAGAGCCAGAGTTGAGGAATATTTCTCATGGGATTATATCGCAGCACAAACAAAGAAATTATATGAGCAGATATGTTGAGTAAGTGGTTAGTGGTTAAAATAATAAAAGTAGTTAGAGACACAGAGGCACAAAGTTAAATTAAAAATTAGAAGTCAGGAGACAGAAGACAGAAGACAGGAGGAGAAGCCACAAAGGATATTAGGGGATGGGTCATAGGGGATGGGGTATATTAGGGGTCGGGAGTCGA
>JBFMHD010000247.1:0-3629 GCA_040752395.1 Candidatus Hydrogenedentota bacterium | reverse complement strand
TTATATTATCCTGTATCCCAACACCACTATCTTCTATCGATAAAATAATATAATCACCCCTGTTTATAGTCTTTATGATAATTAATTTATTTTTTAGATTGTCAAACGATTCAATAGCATTCTGTATAAGATTTCTGATTATACTGTTAATCTCATCTTGTGAAAATTTTACCTTTTCTACATTGGGGTCTAATTTAATATCAATCTCAATATTTCTTTCTTTTAATAAATGTTCCTCTTTTATTATAACTTTTTCAAGTTCTTCATTTAAATCTACAGTTTCTTGAGAATTTGTTTCAAATCTACCCTCAGAGAATTTTAAAAAATTCTTAACAACTTTTTCTATTCTTTCTGTTTCTTCTTCTATGTATGACAATAAGACTTTGTCTTTTTCGTCTATATTCTGCCTCTTTTTCAGGACCTCGGCGGTACCCGATATGATCCCAAGCGGATTTCTTATCTCATGTGCCACACCTGCACTCAATCTTCCAAGTGCCAGTAATCTCTCACTCGCTGATAATTCTCTCTGCGCTGTCATTATCTTTTTTATCAGGATATCCATTATAAACCAGAGTATAAATAACCCTATAAAACTTATAAAAGCTACCACATATAATATTCGTTTTAACTTATTCATTTTGTCTTTTACAAAGGTTGGTGTAATAATAATAAGATAATTATCAGCGATCTCCACAACCCCGATCTTGTAAATTTCTTCATCTTTTTCATAAGCCTCGGTAATATAAATATAATTACTCTTAATACCGTGCTCGATTAAAGGCGAGAGCGGATATTTCTTACCTGTCTCAAATCTTTTCTCTGAATCATAAAGTACATTAAAGTCTTTATCCACTAATACAATACTCTGAACAATGCCTTCCTTAAAAAAATCATTGAGCCTGTTTTTCAATACCTCAACTTCTACATTTTGAAAATTTAATCTTAACGTTAAAAGAATACTTCTTAAACTATCATTTATTGATAAATCAAATGCATCACTTAGAGATAAATAAAAAATCCATCCACCAATGTTAACCAGGATATAAACAACTATAAGAAATACAATGATGCCTGTTTTTTTGTATGTTTTATTATCTTTTTGCACATTTATATTATACATCTGTCTATTTTTTTCTACAACAAAAATTTTATGGTTCCGAGGGATTATTAAAATTTACCGGATTAGAGTTAACAACTGCCACGGGAATATGATATTGATATTTTTATCTCTTTTTTTTTCTTTTCTTTCAAGTGAGCAGATAAAAGTCTCTGCATTATTATATTTTCTCTTGAGATACCGAAGATTAGTAGTATATTTGTTCAAAAATATATTTTTAACCTCAATAGCGATAAGTCTTCTGTTATTATTTATATCTATATAATCAATAATAAAATCTATCTCCTGTTTTTTATTTGTTCGCCAAAAATATATATCCTCACTATTAATATTTTTTCTTAGCTCAGAGTAAATACTATTTTCTAATAAAGAGCTATCAATTTTTAAAAAGAAGGTTTTATTCGCTAAAATATTAGCAAGTCCTGTATCTTCGAAAAATATCTTTGGCATTTTAGTTAGCTCACTTCTTATATTCTTATGAAATGGTCTTATCCTTTTTATAATATAAGTATTCTCTAGTAAGAAAATATATTCCTGAATAGTCTGTTTTGATATTCCTAAAGTATTAGATAGTTCTAAAATATTTAATAAATTTGCTGTTTGAGAAGCAAGTATTTTAAGAAGGTCGTTAAATTTATCTATTTCACGAATTTCAGCTAAATCCCTGATATCCTTTTTAATATATGTATTAATCAACTGTTTCAGTTTCATCTCTTTTTTTTCGAGTGATGGTTCCAAACAACAAGCAGGATACCCACCAAAAATAATATACTCTGTATATAGTTTTTTAATTTCATTATGAATAATCTCAGGTAAATCATCTTTTAAATTATATCTTAATCCTTTAAACTGAATAAACTCTTCAAAGTCTAATGTAAAAAGTTCAAAGTCGAGTATTCTTCCGGCTAATGAATCTTTAAATCTCTTTTTTATTAAAAAACTCGATGAACCACTTACTATCAATTTTATCTGTTTATTAAACTTATCATTAAAGAGTTTAAGAAATGAGGATGGATTATTCAGGTATTGTACTTCATCAATAATTAGATATATTTTTTTATCGAAATCTCCACCCTTTGCTTTCAAATAAGAGACCACATCATCACAGCAGGAGTTGCAAAGATCAAGAAAATAAAAATCTTCAAGATCAAAATAAAAGATATTAGTATCAGAACTTATCTTTTTTAGATGATTATCTATAATATAATGTAGTAAAGAGGTCTTACCAACCTGACGTGAACCGTGAATAACAATGATCTCTTTATCATCGATATATTTTATTATTTTAGAAAAAAGTTTTCTCTCTTTTATTTCACTCAAAATCTCCTCCTTTTAGGATATTTTACCATATATCTGGTATTTTGTCAAGTATATTTTTCTTTTTACTATATTATTTTTTGGTCCCGGGTGGGGTTCTTAAGCTCGGTATCTGGCTTTCGGTACCCGGTGTTCGGTTCACCGATACTATCGCCCGCCTGTCTCTGTCTGCCTCTTCTTAATCCATGTCATATAATTTCTCAGCCTTTTACCGATCCTTTCTATTAAATGATTCTGTGCTTGTTTTCTATACTTGTAAAACCGCTTGCCACCGCTTCTGTACTCAGAAACCCATTCTTTTGCAAACGACCCATTCTGTATCCTTTTCAATGATTCTCGCATAGCTTTTCTTGCTTCTTTCCCTATAACATTTTTACCCTGATAATAATCACCCCATTCAGCAGTGTCACTCACAGAATACCGCATCCACGATAACCCACCCTCATATATCATATCAGTTATAAGTTTCATCTCATGTAAACATTCAAAATATGCTACCTCAGGTTGATAACCGGCTTTGACAAGGGTCTCAAAACCTGAAATAATTAATTGTGATATACCGCCACATAAAACATTCTGCTCTCCAAAAAGATCGGTCTCGGTTTCTTCCTCAAAAGTCGTTTCTATAACAACCGCACGCGTTCCACCTATTGCCTTTGAATAAGCAAGTGCGATATTTTTGGCGTTTCCTGAAAAATCCTGATGCACTGCTATAAGATTAGGTACGCCTCGACCCTGCTGATATTCACTACGTAAAAGATGACCCGGTCCCTTAGGAGCCACCAGAATTACATCGATATATTCAGGTGGTCTAATAAGACCATAGCGTATATTAAACCCATGCGAAAACATTAATACTTTCTCAGGACAAATATAACGTTTTATCTCGTTTTCATAAACTATTGATTGTATAGTATCAGGGACTACAAGCATAATAACGTCTGCCCACATACTTGCCTCACTGGTTCTCATAATCTTCATTTTAGCCTTTAGCGCCTTTTTCCAGTTATCACTATTCGGTACATCAGCTACCACTACATTCATACCGCTGTCTTTTAAATTCTGGGATTGAGCATGTCCCTGACTGCCGTATCCGATAACAGCGATCTTTCTGTTTTTTAGATATTTTAGATCAGCATCTTTATTAAAATAAAATTTTGCCATAAAAACCTCTCATAATAGTTGTTAGTTTAGT
>JBFMHD010000246.1:0-3652 GCA_040752395.1 Candidatus Hydrogenedentota bacterium | reverse complement strand
TGGTTTATCTGCTACTGGTAGAGAGGTATCGAATTATTTATTAAAGAATAAATACCAGGTTGTTGGCATTATTGATAAATCAATGAATGAACATTCCTACCGGGGCATATCTATTTATAAAAATTTATCATTATTAAAAAATAATTTTGATAAAATCATTATTTCTTCTATGGGTCACCAGGAAAAAATAGCATCCATCCTGTTGAAAAAAGCTGTCCCCAAAGAAAAAATCATTAAATATTATGATGAACGTTCTTTTAATCGTTATTTTTCCTGATATTAAAATATTTTCTGTTTTACTACCGGTTTGATAAAAAATGTTTCACCTGAAATGTTTATACCAAATCTATAGGTCGATATGACACGGCTTACAAACTCGTTTATATGGTCATAACCAGTACCGGCAAAATCGCTGTACAGAGCAATGGCTAGATCGAATCGTTCCGAAGTGATTAAATCTATAATCTCATCATTCAGACGGTAAATATCAAGAAAATCAGAATCAAAAACAATAAGTCTTGTGATATTGATGTTATCGACCAGCTCGTTCTTCGAACGTTTGCTTGTAAGTACATAGACCTGCGAGTCTGGATACAGGGTTTTAATCATACCCAGTACTTTATTGAAATGCCATATCCTGCTCGTTCTTAATATCAACACTTTTTTAAGTACCGGTAACTTTTTTAACAAGTTATCGATATTCTGGTCCACTTTTGGTGCCCAGTAGTGTATCATTCCCTGGTCGTATCTTCGGAACGATTCAGAGTACACTTTTTCAATCTCACTACGTTTATAATGTGGATATTCTATGACCACATTGTTGCCGCCATCATAATCATCCCAGTTTTTTGAAATAATGTAATTATGTTTATCAGCCCAATTGTAAAATGATGTTCCGGGCTGTGGCGTGTTGATTGACATCTGTATGCGTCTGAGTAACCCCTCAGAGATCAGCCGATAAATTAAATCAAGTGTTCTTGTATCTTCTTTAAGTGTTGACCCCTGACCACCAAATGTGAAGGTACCATACATATCAATACCAACCTCTTTTGCAAGTTTTAATACTTCATATAATTTATTCAGATTGAATTTTACACCAAGCCTCATCTCTTTTGCTATAACATCACTTGCGGTCTCGATCCCTATACGAAGAAGATAATATCCTGCACTTTTAAATGCTTCCAGCATTTCTTTATCCATATTCCAGTACGCACACATAGCATTGTAATGCAGATTATTAAGTCCATATCGTTTTATTGCATCGGTCAATTCTATTACGAACTTTTTGCTGCCGTTATGTATCTCCTCGTCAAAAAATATTCCTTCCATCATCGGATACTTATTTTTCAGATACTGTATTTCGTAAATAATATTATCCACTTTTCTTGGTCTCCAGTTGGGTTTGTGATAATATATGTTTCTGCAGACACAGAATGAACAGTTGAACGGGCAACCGCGAGTGGCATAAGCCTGAATCTCGATATATTCGCAGGATGGTTCATTGGGATATGCGTATTCTATACGCTGAACATCTTCATCTTCAGGTAACGGTAAGTTATCGACATTTATGAGAAGTCTTCTTGGATTTGGATACAAGCCCAATATCTTTTCAGGTTCGACACCTTTAACTATCTCAACCACTGTCTCTTCGTATTCACCCTGACAGACAAAATCGAGTGTGGTATCGTATTTTGTAATGTCCTCATTTTTACGCGGCTGGAGTTTACCTTTTAATACCTCATCAGGAAACACTGTAGGATGCTGACCACAGAATATCAGTTTTGTACCAATAATTTTTTTAAGTCTTAAAGCGAGCCGTAAATCCTCGTTAATGGTGCGTGTGGAACTCTCCATCACAAGATAATCCGGTTTTTCAGAGATGAGTTTCTGAAAATATCTTTCGTGGTCAAGTTTTTCAAGACATCCATCAATAAATTTTACTTCAGCATCGGTCTCTCTTTTCAAAAGTGATGAACAATAGGCAAGTTCCCAGGGATAATACGTAAAAAAGTTCAGGTCTGTAGTGCTGTTGGTCCACCGGCTCGGAGAATGAATAATCTTTTTATTCTGATAATCTATACCTACTGAATTGGCAACCACTACTTTCATATTTGCCAGACCTCAATCACAGGAAAAAATAAAACTTTTTCCTGTTTATTCTCAAAAGATACAAACTGAAACTTTATATCGGGATATGTTTCGAGAAAAAGTCTGTAATCACGTAATTTTATATTCCGTATCTGTGTTTTGGATTCGTAAGCATAAAGTTCATCAATTATAAAATCAATCTCTTTTTTCTGAATCGTTCGCCAGAATTTTATCTGGTCTGGCTCATACTTTTCTATCAATTGACGGAATAAAGCATTTTCCAATATCATACCCTTATCATCCCGATTATGATATAAATCAAAATTGCCTTTAAAAAAATTTCTCAATCCAAGGTCCATAAAATATATTTTGGGCATTCTGGTTAATTCTTTCCGGATGTTTCTGTAAAAAGGCAACACATTGCAGATATGAAAAGATTTCCGCATAACATATAAATAATTATCAATAGCGGTCCTGGATACACTCAGGGTTGAAGCTAATTCTGAATTATTCACTAACCCTCCTATCTGGTTGGACAATATCTTAAACAATTTGTAGAATATCTCATCCTGTCTGATATTAGAATCATATATGTCTTTTTTTATATAAGAATAAGCAATATCCCTTAACACCTCGATTTTTTCTTCATCTCCATCGGCAAGGACAACTCGTGGATAACCCCCAAATCTCAAATATTCTTGATAATAAATGATGATTTTTTCTCTTTCCACAAGAGCAGGATTCTCGAATAATTTTCGACTTAATACCTCTTCATTTTTAAATCGTAAAAATTCCTGGAAGGAAAGTGTGTAAAGATTAAATATTCTTTTTCGACCCGCAAGAGAATCGGTAAATCTTGTATCTAAATAAAATGCAGAGGAACCTGAAGCTATGATTCTAATTCTATCCTTATACTCGTCATAAATATATTTCAAAAAATTCGACGGGTCATTTAAATATTGAATTTCATCAATAAAAATATAATTTCTGTTTTTAAAATCGATTGGAAAAATTTTAAATATATTTTTTGGTGAATCATTAATTAAGGAGAGATAATCCCGGTCTTCTAAATTAAGAAAATAACAGACTTTTTTCTTATTTTCAAGTATCTCTTTTAACTGGTAAAGAACAGTGGTCTTACCAACCTGCCTTGCACCAATTATTAGCAAGATTTCATCTTTATCTAAATATTTTTTTAATTTTAAAGTTATATCCCTTATAATTTTCATAAAAATCAAAATATCAAACAATTATATTTTATAAAGTATATTATATCCGATATTTTGCTTTTGTCAAGTATTTTTTATAAATTCTATTTTTCAATCTTACTGCTGCATTAAAGAGGAATGGCTAATCTCAATTCTTTTGAATAACCTTCCCTTTCATTAATAGAACTATAGTTAAGCACTTTTCTATTGAATAAATAGAAAGACCTCTGTATAATATTGATTATAATTTAATAATCTTACTATACGGAGGAATCTACAATGCTTAATACACAGCAAAGTATACAGCCACCCGCAAGTTTTGACAAGATAATTTTTCAATTTCAGAAAATATTTAC
>JBFMHD010000245.1:0-3672 GCA_040752395.1 Candidatus Hydrogenedentota bacterium | reverse complement strand
ATAACCTGTGGGTAAACATCGGCGAAATAATAGAAGGTATAGATAACGATGGGAATGGATATATAGATGATATAAACGGCTGGGATTTCGTGGGAAATGATAATATACCAGAAGACGGTAATGGTCATGGTACAAGCGTCTAATAAAAATTTGACAAAATTTGTTGTTTGAAATAATGTTATTTTAAAATATGAGCCTGTTTGTTAACTTATACCACACGCTCAAAGATTATAGAATCATAAGTGAGTTTATGGTGAACAATGCTCGGATATGGGTACTTATTACAAATGATGGGAAAAGATTCATCACATGCGAGTCGACTAAATAATTTGAGAGGAGAGGATGACGAGCGTTGCAAAAAAAAATTATCGAAAGTGCACGATGCTTTACCAAAAATATTGACTATATTTTTATTTTAACTGAAATATTTTGTTTATCTGTAATTCTGTATTGTTTTATAAGTTATCACCATAATATTCCAGAATATTTAAGAAGAGAGATTCCCGATAGTGGTGAGTATGTATCATGGGCGAATAATCCAGATCTATTTAAGCAAGCAAAGGAAAAAGGCGGTTTTTGCGAACCGCCGGGACTGATATTTTACTATTATTTTTTGTTGAAATTTAAATGTTTTAATATAGACAATGTGCATACTTTTACAGGATATATTTACCTGTTGCTATATTTAAGCTCTTGTTTGCTTGTTTATAGAATCAGCGTCGATATATTGAAATCGAAAGTATTCGCATGTTTTGCAACGGTTTTATTTGCTCTTTCCCCGATTATTATACATGAAACATTATTGTTATTGCCGGAATTACCAACCTTATTTTTATTGTTACTGTTTATTTATCTTTTAAAAATTAAAGAAGGGTCGGCCAAAATTGATTTTATTTGCGGCATAATATTAGCATTATGTTATATTATCCGTGCATGGTTTATATTATTTATTGGAATATATTGGCTGACAATTCTTTACAGAGGTCTGTCTATAAAAAATGTTAAAAGAATACTTGTATCATCTATTCCGCTATTTGCTATTATCTTATTTTCCGTTGTCAATTACAGAAGTATATTTATGTCTTATAATGGACCAATTAATTTTTGGATAGCTAATAGCGGCAATTATAATTTCAAAAGATATAACGTCTCAATTAAAGATAGTTCTCAGTTGCAGGCCGATTACCTTTATTATGTTGGGATAAATTATTATGGAATCAAAGAAAAGAATTATCTATTTTATAAACCAGTTTATTCTTATAAGATAGCCTTATATTTTATAAGACATTATCCTGAAATCTGGTTTAAGGAATTAATTTACAAGATAAGGCAGCTTTTATCTCCGCTTGAATTATTTAGAAGTTTTCCGATTTACGAATTGCAGGATAAAATTCATTTCAAAACCGTATATATATCAAAATATTTTATTTTCCCGGGAGTCTTTTATTTATTAGGAATACCTTATCTTTTTTTTAGTAAAGAAAAAAATATTAGGAATATTTATGTTATTACCATTCTTATGGTTATTGCTATTACTCTATATGCCTTTCCCTGTTCACGATATAGGATTTATTTGATACCATTTTGGTGCATAGGCTTTATAGGTTTTTTAAAGGAGATAATTAATACTATATCATTACTTATCTACCAATCTATAGGGAGGATGTTGAGTATAATATCAGTCGCAGGAAGTAAACCTTCATCTGTGAACAATCATTTACCTATAAGGACGATGCTCATATTTTCTTTATTATTTGTTTCTCTTTTTTATATACCACCTGATGATATTAACAAATACAAAATAAATGAACGTCATGAATACTATAGTCTGGATTTTTATGCCTATGCTATCGAAATATTGCCGCAAAACCAAAGCAAAGAAATTATCTCGAATCTAATTAATAAAGGAAAGGTTATGGCTGAGTATTATTTTAAAGAAGCTCGGCCAGCTGGTAAATTAGATATCAATATATCTGTTAATTTAATTAAGTTACATAATTATGACAAAAGTATTCCTTTGCAATCTCTAATAAATATTTTAAACAATGATATTAATATTTTTATAGATAAATTATCTCAATACTCATTCGTGGATACAAAATCACCTTTATTTAAGACATTTATGAGAAGTGCCATTAATGAAATTTTATATGGATATAAGCATAAAAATTATTCAGGTTCGATTAAATAAACAAGAGGAGGAGAAATATTAAATGCTATACTTTAAACGTTTATCATTATTACTTGTATTTGCTACAATTTATGTAATTCATATTCCGCAAATAAATGCCAATATTATTTACGTGAATCCGAACGGCGATAATTCCGATGGATTTACAGAGAACTGGGCAACGGCTTTCTCTGATTTAGCTAATGCCATCGCATCTGCCTCACCAGCTGATACCATATACATTATGGCGAATAACAGAGGGGAAGAAATAACATTAATACCAGATAATACCATAAATATTAATGTTCCTAATTTAACTATAATGTCTAGACCTGGCGACAAAGCAGTTATCGATGGAACAACTGTTTCTGAGATGGATATATCTCTATTTTTCATTAATGCAGATGGTTTAATTTTGCAGGATTTTACTATCAGGAATTATTATGCGAATGCATGGAGAGGGCCTCGAGGTAGCAGTGCAATTTTCTACATGCCTGCCAATTTATTTGATAATCTGACATTAAGAAATATAAACTTTTCTGGGATTCATAATAAAACAGGGTGGGATGTAGTAATATTTACGCAAGATAGTTATGGCGATTATGTCAGTACAATTATAATGGAGGGCTTAAGGACAATAGATCCCATAATATTAGATATGGGGAACTTTTCTCTATGTTGTCGAACTGATACTTTTATCATGAGAAATTGCTATTTCGAGGTGGACGCTACTGCAAGTCAAGGCGGCATAGGTTGTGATTATGTACTTTACAGTTATTTTGAGAATAATATTTTTAAGACTACAACTGATGAGAATTCAGGATATACCCGCATAAATTTTGGTGGGAATGCGTATGTTGATGAACATACATATATTTGCAAAGCATATAATAACACATTAATCAATTGTTTTTCCACTATAGGATATGCGGTCGAAGTGGAATTTATCAATAATATCATTATGTATAACACTGAAGCTGAACTCAACTTCCCCGAGGTTCTGTTATATGAGATTACCTACTGTGCCACTTTGTTAATGTATAATAATTTGTTTTATTATTTACCTTCTTCAGAACCGTCTACAGTATTAGATGCCTCATATATTGACATAAGAAATGAGATCATGGGACAGGACCCACAAATATCTTTACTAACATACGAACCACAAGCAGGGTCCCCATGTATTGATGCTGGATACGATACATATTCTACTCCAATGACTGATTTCTATGGTAATCTTCGGTCTAAACCAGTTGATATTGGTGCAGTTGAGGGTGTTTCTGAAACCGAAAAAATGTATGTAAAAGATGAAATCTTGGTTAAATTTAAAGAACAATCGATTGAAATTCATGGTGAGACACAATATATACTAATCGGTCCGAGCAAAGAAGATATAGAGAATTTTAATAATTTGCAAGGTTGTGAGGTGAAATACTATGACCCTGTGCTTAAGTTTTATCAGTTGAAAATACCTGCAAATAAAACAGTGGAAGAGATGATAC
>JBFMHD010000244.1:0-3745 GCA_040752395.1 Candidatus Hydrogenedentota bacterium | reverse complement strand
AACTATAATAATATCAAGTAGAAACAAGAGGCAAGAAGCAAGATAACGGAAGAAGTGAGAGGTATCAGGACGGGCTACGGGCTACAGGTTACGGCCTACAGCCGGCTGGAGCCAAAAGCCCAAAAGCCTGCTGAAAAGTCTTGAGTCTTGAGTCTCGAGTCCTGTTTTGACTCACGACTCTTTTCATATCATCTTTAGTTTTTCATCCTTTGTGCCTCTCTGTCACTTCGGTCTATTTTAAATTATAAATTGCAAATTGTAAAGTGCAAATTGCAAATTCATGTAAAGCCTCAGTTATTGGTGCAGTAGAACTTATACTTTAGAAGCAAGAGGCAAGATTACGGAATCCTACTGAAGACTAATGGAATACAAATTCATTTGCCCTTATTTAGAAGCAGGATAACGGAAAGGAAAGATAATGAAAAAATTAACCAATACACTTTTATTCCATACCTAAGACAAGAGCAAGTGCTTTGGTAATTAGGTTCATAGTACTCGCTGATAAAACACCAATTTTATTAATAAGTCTTAACTGTGATATTGATCTTACCTGAAACGCATCGGCGATCGAAACTTTACGTAAACCATTTGTTATTGATGGTTCTATTCGCACCATCCATGGCACATCCTTGAACGAAGATTTCCATTCTGTAATAGGTACAATAATTTTAAGTGGAAGTATCCCAACCGCATCATCGTTTACAATCACTGCCGGCCGGGTTTTCTTTATTTCAGCACCAATCGTAGGATTTAAATTGACCATCCATACTTCACCCCTACGCATAAAATTCGTCACCATCAATCAAAGTAAATGCTGTCAGTTCACTATTGTTTTTATATTCTGAAACCAATTTTTTTGCAGCTTTGAATAATTGTTTTTTTGACCTATTTTTTGTCTTATTTGATGATTGAATCTTTGATTCAAGCACCGCAACTGCATTTTCAATAATATTTATTAGCTCATCAGAATTGAGTCTTCTTAGTTGGTTTATTATTTCAATAGTCGTCATATAAAAACCCCGTCATATAATTTTTAATATATTAACTACTTATATAAAAAAATCAAGTATCTTTTTTTCTACAATAGGGTCGGACCTTTAGTTTTTAAAGTTATTTATCAATATTATTGATATCTGACTGCTTACTGTCCATAAAAAGTTAAAAGGTCAAAAGTTCTCGAAACAAGAAGCAAGAACCAAGATGTTCGAAATTCTTTTGAATTTCGAATTGTAAATTGGAGATTGCAAATTGCAAAATTGCAAATTTATTTGCCTACCACGGTTCTAAAGACCATCACTACTTTGTGCCTCTTATTTTATATAGCAATCAATAATTTATCACAACCCGGGTTGGATTGGGCTGCATTGTGTTCTGAATAGAGCCATCGTCCTTTGCATCACTTATCTCTAACTCATAACTGTGATAAAGAACCAGATCCGCATCAAGCCCCAATCTTACCGTACCATTACCTATAAATTGATTTGACATAACTTTTGGTAAAGGTACATCACCAGGGAAAACTGTCAATAACGTATAATTCCCATTATAAGACAAATCCTCTGAAAAAGTTACATCTATATATCTTGTTGCTCCTGTCACGCCCCCTGCCCCAAGAACTATAGGTGCGGAATTGTCCTTTATAGTTATTGTCTTACTCAAAGATTCACTTTCAAGTATCAACGGATCAGCTATATCTATAGCTCGAATCTCATAGGTTACGACCTCATCTTCTATAAGATTATCTTCATAATATGATGTGGTACCAATGGGATACGTAGCTACAAGACAGCTGTTTTTATAAACCCTGTAACCGAACAAATCTTCCTCGATATTCCCACCACTCCATGTTAAAAGCAAAGTATTGTTACCGAATATAGAATTTTGTACCTCAATAATAGAACCAGGAACTCTATCAGGTACTGCGTCTCTTAGAGTTATACTTGTTGAGCCGAGTTCTTCACCGTTTGTATGATTATAAACCCTCATAAAGGCTTGACCAGGGAAATAGCCGGGCCTGAACTGGATATTCGCTTCACCATTAAAATCTGTAAACACAACATTGCTGCCTAAAATCTCACCCATCTTTTTACCAGTAGCTGAAACAGCTTCAAAACGGACAAAGGTTGGTGACGGTGTCTTGCCCGAGCTTGTTATAAATCTTGCTCGCACATTAACTATTTGTGAACCTGGTCCTTTTGCATCAACCACACTCGGGTTTGCAGTAACTTCAAAATCCTGCGGTAGGCTATAATAATCACCTATATCAGTCAAAACATATCGGTTTTCATTACCTGCGAGGTCACGGGCTATTATTTCAGGGATACGTTGAGGCTTTATAAAATCAAGCCGCTGTCTAAAAGAGCCATCCGGTAAAACATCTATTGGGTAACCATCGACCTCAACTGTTACATTTGGCTCTGTATAACCATATAAAGTAATAATTCCATCAATCTCAGGTACTACTCTTGTTATTACAAGAATAGGCGGTATCTCATCCTTCATTATCAATTCTTCGCCTGGTTTCTTCTTCTCTTTTATCTCTTTAACTTCTATCTCCGAAGTAATAAATCTCTCATAAGATATAAAATCATCATCCAGTAAATTACAAAAATCATTTTTAATATATTTAAAATCAGATAAATATAATTCATTAATTTCAATTCTGTTATCTGATATTTCAAATTTATATTGACCTTCCATTACTCTTTCATCGACTTTTACTTCTCCCTCAATAATATACCCAAGTGTAACGACATCCATCTTCTTATTAATAAATCGCTTTTCTTTTTTTATCATAACTTTATTTGTGGTTCCGCATATCTCTATTTTTCTATTTTCAGAGGTTATATAAAATGGGGTACTCGATTTAACGCATTCTATAGCCAGTATCCCATCAATAAGTTTTAACTGCACATAGTCTTCATTAACATTCTCTATTAATATTTCAGAGAGCTGACCTATAAAAATCTTTGTTTTATAGTGCCCCTTTATTTTTATACTACTTCTTGCTAAAGTACGGAAAACCATATCCTTATTTACATTCATCAATAAATCTACTATGCTTTTCTCATAATTTTTCAGTTCATTATAGTAGCAAGAACCTGCAATGCCTATTACCCTGAAATTATTAATACCTAAAAGTATTGATATAAAAGAGAGGATAATTAGAAAGCTACTAAAAAATAAAGACTTCTTTTTATAAAAAACCATCAAAAAATCACTTCTTCCCATCCAGCTGGTATTTCTTCTGATTCTGATATAGTCACTTCCTGGTCAGCACCAAGTAAATGAAAGGTGTTCATTATTGTTTCATTAACATTAATGAGTCTCATCTCGCCATTATTCTTTTTTGTTCTTGCATTAAGATACAATAGTACTCCAACCCCTAAACTTGAAAGAAATTTAGTTTTTTTAAAATCAAAAATTATAGAATATTTCTGTTCATAAGGGAAATTCGACATTTTGCTTTTTAAATCAAATATATACGTCATATCAAAATTCTCAGGAGTATCTATCTTTACGTATTTTTTCATAACCCCTCCTCTGAAGAAGTAAGAAGTAAGAAGTGAGAGGTATCAGGACAGGCTACAGGCTACGGACTACAGCCGGCTGGAGCCAAAAGCCCGGAGCCTGCTGAAAAGTCTTGAGTCTCGAGTCCTGTTTTGACTCACGACTCTTTTCATATCATCTTTAGTTTTTCATACTTTGTGTAGAACGCAATAACGCAATAACCCAATAACCCAAT
>JBFMHD010000243.1:0-3799 GCA_040752395.1 Candidatus Hydrogenedentota bacterium | reverse complement strand
CTTGTAAGTCAGAAAATCAGTCAATAAGTCGTGAGTCAAGAAAGACTGATGACTAAAGACTCGAAACTGACAACTGATTAAGCCGGATGAGTTTCTTGCTTCTGGCTTTTAAAGGAGTAGTCCTGAGCGCGGTTTGCGCTCTACACAACGTATGAAAAACCAGATGTTTGTTTATCTTGCTTCTTGCTTCTACTTGATATTATTAGAGTTAGAATGTTTTTCAGAGGAGCGAACGTGGAAATTACAGGGGCTAAGATACTTATTGAATGTTTGAAGCGAGAGAATGTCGAAGTTTTGTTCGGGTATCCGGGTGGAGTGTTACTTCCTGTCTTTGATGCTTTATATGACTCTGATATCAGATTTATATTGACGCGTCATGAACAGGGTGCTGCGCATATGGCTGATGGTTATGCTCGTTCGAGCGGAAAAGTTGGGGTATGTATCGCTACATCAGGCCCGGGTGCAACTAATCTTGTTACAGGCATAGCTACAGCATATATGGATTCAGTACCGATAGTTGCGATAACTGGTCAGGTGGCAACGCATCTCATTGGTAATGACGCATTTCAGGAAGCTGATATTACAGGTATAACAAGACCTATAACAAAACATAATTATCTTGTGGAAGACGTTAAAGATTTACCGAGGATTGTTAAAGAAGCATTTTTTATAGCTTCTACTGGTAGACCCGGACCTGTTCTAATTGATTTACCTGTTGATATCGCACGTGCAAAGTCTAAATTTGTTTATCCTGAAAAAGTCGAGTTACGCGGTTACAAACCAACCTATAAAGGTCATCCCAAACAGATTAAAAAAGCTGCTGAGATAATTAATGGAGCCAAACGACCGTTTTTGTATATAGGTGGCGGTGTGATAATCTCCGAGGCAGCTAAACTTATTTTACAATTAGCTGAGAAATCGGATATTCCGGTTGGTTATACACTGATGTGTAAAGGTGGGTTCCCGGATGAGCATCAACTATGTGTTGGTATGCTCGGGATGCACGGCACCAAAGCTGCTAATCTTTCTATATCCAATGCTGATGTTATCATAGCAGCAGGTGTAAGGTTTGATGACAGAGTTACTGGTAAGACCGACGAGTTCGCCTTAAATGCAACTATCATTCATCTTGATATAGACCCATCAAGTGTCTCAAAAATAATTGAGGTCCATATCCCGATAGTAGGTGATGTAAAACAGATATTAGAGGAGTTACTACCACTTATTGCGAAAAAAAGTAGAAAAGAGTGGTTAAGGGATGTTCTGGAATGGAAAGAAAAATTTCCGATAGTCTATGACAGGGACGATACTTTGGGGATACCACCGCAGTTTGTTATAGAGACGATTCATAAGTTAACAGATGGTGAAGCACTTATAACAACCGAGGTAGGTCAGAACCAGATGTGGGCAGCACAATTTTATAAAGCCAAAAAACCACGAAGCTTTTTTTCATCAGGTGGATTAGGGACTATGGGTTATGGTTTTCCTGCAGCGATCGGTGTTAAAGTCGCAAGACCAGATGAAATAGTTTTTGACATAGCAGGTGATGGAAGTATTCAAATGAACATTCAAGAGTTAATGACCGCGGTTAGTGAAAAAGTCAATGTAATTGTTGCTATACTTGATAATCAATATCTTGGGATGGTTCGTCAGTGGCAGCAACTTTTTTACAATAAAAGATACTGTGGTGTCGATTTATCAAAAGCACCGGATTTTGTAAAACTTGCTGAAGCCTATGGTGCTGTTGGTTTAAGAGCTACAAAAAATAAAGAGGTTGAAGAGGTAATTAAAAAAGCATTAACAATAAAAGATAAACCGGTTTTTATTGATTTTAAAGTTAGAAGAGAAGAGAATGTTTTACCTATGGTGCCAGCTGGTATGCCGATAAGTAAAATGATAGACAGGAGTGATCTCGCATGAAACATACGATATCAGTTTTAGTTGAGAACCATTTTGGTGTACTTGCTAAAATTTCTGGCCTTTTTTCAGGTAGAGGATTTAACATCGATAGTTTAACAGTTGGTGAGACTGATGACCCTACTGTCTCAAGAATGACCATTGTTGTCTCGGGTGATGACAGGATACTTGAGCAGGTCTGTAAACAATTAAATAAGCTGATAGATGTTATAAAAGTCATAGATTTTAAGGACTCGCCTGCTGCCTGTCGCGAGTTATTACTTGTTAAAGTTTCAGTCTCTGAGCCTGTGAAGAGAGTTGAATTATTGGATTATATACGTATTTTTGATGCTAAAGTTATTGATTTAAATGATAAAACTTTTCTGATAGAAGTTACTGGAGATACTGAGAGGATAGATTCGTTTATTAATACAATGAAGGGTTTTGGGATTAAAGAGATAGCACGAACAGGTGTGGTGGCTCTCGGAAAAGTGCAGAAATCTGGATAATTTTTATGGGGATTGCTAAAGAAGGGATAGCAAAAATATTTATCTTATTAGTTGCAGCACTACTTTTTGCGCTTTCCTCTCTGAAAATAATAGCTTCTTTCTTATTTTTAATTGCATTATTTCTTATATACTTTTACAGGGATCTACAAAGGATACCTGATAGAGAAAAAGGTGTAGTATCGCCTGCAGACGGTATAATTTTAGAGGTTGAAGATGTATTTGACGGCGATTTTTTTGCTGAGACCTGCAAAAAAATAAGTATTTTTATGCGGATTTATGATGTACACGTTAATCGGATGCCGTTATCAGGAAGGATCATAAAAATTACTAATCGAGGCGAAAAGTTATACCCTGCTAACGACCGAAGGGCAAGCGAACTTAATAAAAGCAGGACTTATTTTATTGAGCTTGAGGACGGGAAAAAAATGGTTTTAAGACAGATAGCAGGAATTATAGCAAGACAGATTGTAAGCTATGTTAAAGAGCATAATTTTGTTCGGCGTGGTGAAAGGATTGGTATAGTTCAGTTTGGTTCACGTGTAGAATTATATATTGATAGAAATTTAAAGACCTTTGTATCAGTGGGCGATAAAGTCTTTGCCGGTAAAACCATTCTTGGTGAATAGTGGGGTAAGGGCGGAGTTTTATGCGTTTAAAAAAAGGTGCTTATGTATTGCCGAGTTTCCTTACTATCGGTAATATGATTTGTGGTTTTTACTCTATTATTCTTGCCCTACATAAAAGGTATGACGAAGCAGGTATCTTTGTGCTTGTTGCTGCTATATGTGATGCGCTTGATGGCAGGATAGCACGATTAACAGGCACATCCAGCAGGTTTGGCATTGAGTTCGACTCATTAGCTGATATTATATCTTTTGGTATCGCACCTGCTTTACTTATTTATCTATATGATACTGCAGTGGGCTGGCTCTTTTGTATGATTTATCTTGTTAGTGGTGGTCTGAGACTTGCAAGATTTAAAATAAAGTCCTCTGAAAAACCAGAGGATTATTTTATAGGGTTACCCATCCCGGCTGCAAGCGGTGTAGTTGTATCGCTTGTTATGATTGATTATACTATTAAACTTAAATTGCCGTCTATTATTTTTATTGCTACTTTACTACTTATATCTTATTTAATGATAAGTACTCTACCTTATCCAACATTTAAAAAATACGATTTCAGGCGACGGACCCCTACGCGATTAATCTGGGTCTCTTTTTTATTCATTATAATTCTCATAAAATGGTTTTATCAGACTATGTTTGTTATATGCAATTTATATGCGTTAGCCGGGATTGGTATCGCTTTTTATAGGAGTTTAAGAAAAAAATATACAGTGGTCAAAGAGATAGATAAAGATTTTCAATCTCATGTGTAGAGTTTTTGATAGT
>JBFMHD010000242.1:0-3827 GCA_040752395.1 Candidatus Hydrogenedentota bacterium | reverse complement strand
GTATCATCTCTTCCACTGTTTTATTTGCAGGTATTTTCAACTGATAAAACTTAAGCACAGGGTCATAGTATTTCACCTCACAACCTTGCAAATTATTAAAATTCTCTATATCTTCTTTGCTCGGACCCGATATCCTTATCTCTGTTTCGCCTATAACCTCTATATATTGATATTGCTTATCAAACTTAACCAGCATCTCATCTTTAACATAGGTATCTCTCGATTCTTGAATAAAGACTGATATTATATCAGAATACCAGCTTTCATTCTCATATACTACTCCATCTGTTATATACGTATCAAATGATGTAACTCTGTAATAATAAGTCTCCCCCTGCATAATATCATTATCTATATATTGTGTCTCACTTGAAGATACTTCCCCTAAAGGCGGTTGCCAATCTGGTATATTGGGATCAGTTGAACGGTATATCCTGTACCCATTCAACTGGAACGGATAACCTCCTTGCTCCTCATTCTTTGTAACTTCATTCCAACTTATCAATATTCCTTCGGTAATATTCTCTACTGTGATTATATCAGGTGATGCAGGCGCTACAGTATCTGCACCAATAGTAGTATCAATAAAATTAAATCTGTAAGGATTCCATACTATTAAATCTCTTCCTGGTCCCTGGATCATATTATAGATTGTATCTTCATTTGTTGTGCCCCAGTAATTTCTGGTAAAATTAAAAGAATTTGGACTATTATTGTAAATTCCAGTTCCGGATTCTCCTATAATAATATTATTTTTAGTAAAAATATTATCATATGATGTGCCCTCTATAATTACAGCATAATTACTATTTAAAATTAGTGTGTTATTATAGATCATATTATTAAAAGCTTTTCTTCCAGCTGTACCTTCAATACGAATACCATTAAAATTATTTATGACTTTATTATTTTTTATATGATTACCTATTACATTTCCGTAGTATCGAGTATAGATAAAAATACCATTATTTGAATTATTATATACTTCATTATTTTCCAAAACTCCATTGGTGACGCCTTCATATAGTATCCCGTCACCACTATTATTATAGCAAATGTTATCTCTTACAATATGTGAACCACCATAAGTATTCATTATTTCAAGTCCGTTTCCAGCATTATCATAACTAATATTTTTTTCAACTATGCATATATTACTATTTGTTAAACGAAGACCCGCTCGCTTATTATTATAAAACTCATTATTTATTATTCTATGATTGATTCCTTCACAATAAAAACCATAATAGGCATTATTGTAACACCTATTGTTAACAATTCTAATATTCTGCGATATACCACCAGAATTACTTATAAAAATGCCAAAAGTATTATTATTAGTGATACAATTTTCAATTAGACTTCCTTCGTAAGGAGTACTAAGATTTCTTATATCTATACCATAATAAGAATTTATAACTTTTATATTTTTTATCATTATATTGTTAGTACTATATGCCTTTATTCCGGATATAGACTCTATTTTACTATCACTTGCATTAATGATTGTTTTCTGTGGGTCCACTCCGATTATGTTTAGATAATCTGTCTCTATATTTAATGTTTCATAAAAAATACCAGCATCAATAAATATTGTATCTCCTGCCTTAATTAGTCCTGATATAATGGCTAAAGAACGTTTTGGAGAAGATGGGGTTAATCCGCTATTTGAATCATTACCAATTTCTGTAGTATAAATATCACCATTTAACGTCGATGTATCATTAATATACCACATTAGAGCATTTAAAGGTTGCGAATAAATTATCATAATACATATTACAATATAAAAAATATTACTTCTCATTTTAATTTTCCCCCTTTCTGTTGGTATCACTTTTAAGTTGTTCAGTAGAGTTACTTGAGGTTAAAATTCTCTGAATTAATTCTCCTCTTAATTGTAAAGCTTCTTTATCGGGTTTTTCTATTTTTGATATCAAATGATAAGCTTTTACATATTCACTTTCCCTAAAATATATTAAAGCAAGATTGAATAAAACTTTATTTTTTAAATGCTCATCTTTAGTATTAAGACATATATTTAAATTATTTTTTGCAGAATGATAATCTTTCTTAATAAAGTATATACTAGCCATATCATTCAAAATAGCATATCTTTCATCCTCTTCTAAATTATACCTTAAAGCCCTATTATAATAATTCAGAGCTCTATTTAATTCTCCTTTTTTAAATAATGCAAAGGCATAGTAATTATAAGTTTCCGCGGGGGAAATATATTGTATAATAAGAATTTTATTAAATATACCTGTACCTAATAAAATAATTAAAATGATATTTACAATCTGCCAGTTCATATTTCTCCAATATAAATAATAAAAATTTATACTTAAAAATATTAAATAAGGTACACAAATTAATCTATATCTAAAAGCATTAAAAAATATTATTAATGGTAACCAATGTGATATTGTTAATAAGAATATAATTTTAATATTATCCTTTCTCCAATTATTTTTAATCATAAAAAGAAACGCCGAATAAATAAAAAGAGACAGTGGGAAATATAGTGGCTTTTTCCATATTAAATATCTGAGATAATTATTAACTTCTCGATAACTATAAATATCAAAATTCCTGGGAGTTTCATAACTGAAAAATGAAACAATAAATTTTATCAGTAAATTTTTTGCAAAAGTTTCTAAATTTTTATTTTCATTTATAACTTTTTTAATAAAATAATCATCGAGTTCATATGGATTCTGTTCTTCTGGTTCCTTTAAACCAACTTGTGTATATATAGGAACGAAAAAGTTATCCCACCAGTCTTTCGGCCTGATATTTAATGTTTTTCTTATATTATTACTATTTCCAATATATAAATTAACTGCACCATTACTCGAAACGAAAATTATTTTATCTCCTGAGGTATAATAATTTTTAATAGTAACCATTAAAGGTAACAATAATGAAATACTTATATAAATAATAATCTTTTTTATATTATAACAATTTAACTTAAATAACATAAAAAGTAGGTATAATATTATAAATAATATAAAAGTAGGTTTGGTTATTATTAATAAACTTGATAGAAACCCTGAAAATAATATGGTCATATAGTTTTGTTTTTCTTTTAAAATGTTATGGGTAAATAATATAAGTAGGAATATATACATATTTTCCATTAAAAATTTATTTTCAATAAACAATTGAATAGGATATATGCTCCATAATAAAGATGTATAAAAACCAATTTTTTTATTTATTTTCTCTAGTGAAAAATAGAGTATTAACGTGCCTAAAATACCCATAATATTCTGTATAATAAGAATTGATTTATTCTCTAATCCTATCTTCATTAATATAGCAAGAAAATATTGATATAAAGGTGGATGCCAGTAAACCTTTGGATAAGAAAAATTATTATTAGCTAAATATTGAGCTCTTTCCAAATATTCCAATTCATCAATAATAGGATAAAGAAAAAGAGGACTATTTTTTTCAAAGATAAAGAATACTATTCTTGCCAATAAAGCGATCAAAAAAATGACTATAATTGAAATATATTTTTGCTTATATTTTATTATTCGGCTAATCAATTTTAAATATAGTGATATTTTAGTAATAAATATGCTCATAAGATATAATTCTAAATCTATATAGCAACAATAATACTGTCAAACTTTTAAAAATTCAATTGATATATCTGATTAGAATATTTAAGGCTACATCCCTACCTTCATTAAATACTGCATCCGCATATTTCTGCGAGTAGTTCATTGTTCCAACAGTATAATTTTTGTCTATAGGGTCAAACAAAGTATTATTGTATAAGCTTGTAACTCGGCTCTGCCAGAGATTTGCAA
>JBFMHD010000241.1:0-3830 GCA_040752395.1 Candidatus Hydrogenedentota bacterium | reverse complement strand
ACTATTATTAAATGTAATCCACCAATTTAAGGCACAAAGGTACAAAGGCACAAAGTAGTGATGGTCTTTAAACTGATGGGGATACTTATTAAATTATCGGTATTTATTGTTTATTTTATAAATAATTAATGAATTCATCAAATAATCGAACATATTGAGTTATTGTAAGGTTTTCGGGCCTTTTTAATATATCGATATCATTTTTTTCTAAAATCTTTAATACTTCATCCTTATTTGCGATTTTTACTAAATTATTAAGAATAATTTTTCTTCTTTCAGCAAATGCGGTTTTAATAAAATACGAGAACTTCTTGATATTTTTTTCTTCAATTAATGGTTTTTCTCTTTTTTCGAGCCATATAATAGCAGAGTCTACCCGTGGCTGGGGTCTGAAAGCCTGTGGTTTAATAATCTTTATCATTTTTCCAGCAGCAAATATCTCCCTGAATATTGTTAAAATCCCATAATCTCTATTACCGGGTTTTGCCATCAGCCTGAGAGCGACCTCTTTCTGAACCATTAATATTGCCTGATACCATTTTACACTATAAGAAAATAGCCATCTGAATATCTCTTTTGTAATGTAATAAGGCAGGTTCCCTGCAATAATACTATTCTCTTTTGAAGGGAATCTATTATTTTTTAGTAATCTTAAAACATCCTCGTAAATAATACTGAGATTAGGATATGGTAAATTGTCGAGTCTCTTTTTATATTTTTTATCAATTTCGATAGCTATAACTGGTCTTCCTGTTTTACACAGAAGTTCTGTTAAGTTTCCCGGTCCTGGTCCTATCTCAATAATTTCAGAATATTTAGTTGGTAGTAACTCAATAATATTCTGAAAAATATTTTTCTCTATTAAGATATGCTGACCCCGATTATTTCTTCTCATAAAACCCAATTACCACTTACCGCCATATTTTTCAATAAATTTCATTGCATATACAAAGCTATTTATATTTGCTTTATAAAGTTTTGCGATATTGTATGCTGATCCGTGATCAACCGAGACTCGCAAAAAAGGGATTCCCAATGTTACATTCACGCCTTTATTCATTGTTAGAAGCTTGAAGGGGATAAGTACCTGGTCATGATACCAGCCTATGATAAAATCAAATTCTCTATACCTCTTTCTTCCAAAGAAACCATCTGGAGAAAATGTCCCTTCAATAATATATTCTTCTTTTAATATTTTCAATTGATGGTTAATCTCAAACTCTTCATCACCACACATCCCTTCCTCACCGTTGTGAGGATTAAGAGAAAGCACTGCTATTTTTGGTTCTCTATTTTTATTTATTTTTTTATAAAACCTTCTTAATTGAAAACATACTTTATCCAAATCAGCGACATTGATGTTTTTAGCGATATCTTTTAGGGGGATATGTCTTGTCATCGGAACAACTTTTATTCTTCTTGACCATAAAAGCATTGTGACAAAATTAGTATGTGTATATTCTTTTAAGAATTCTGTATGGCCTTCAAACCTCTCGCCTGAGAATAAAAAGGCCCGTTTATCGACAGGCATAGTTAATAAACCAGAACAGACATTGTTTAAATTTAATTCTATGCCTTTTTTCAAACTATCCACTGCGAGTCTTGCTACGTTTTCAGTAAGTTTTCCTTCACTTACTTCATTTTTTTCTATGCTGCTATCTATGTGAAGGATATAAACAACATTTTCATCAAGCTCACGTGGCAGTCTATCTATTATTTTCATTTCAAATCTCGCAGGTATCTTCCCTGTAATCTTCTGAAATACTATATAAGGTGTTGGTATAATCACCGGGTTAAATTTTTTTTTGTTATTGAAATATTTTACAATTATTTCAGGTGATATACCTGCGACGTCTCCAATTGAGATGCAAACCGGTTTAATTAATCTTTTACTCATTCTCCCCCAACTAATTTATTCGTTCAATAAAATGTTTTGCAGCTTTGAAATAGTCTTTCACTGCACTTACCTCATATATTAAACCACGATAATAGCCAGCTATATGAAGTGCATCATACAGGTTATTAAACTCTCGCATTAGTTTTCCATCATGCACTGAAATATATTTTTTCAGTACTTCACGGTATACATCAACCGATCTTGGTAATTCTTTTTCTGTAAATCCTTTTTTAGTTATCAAGTATTCATTAATCGCTTCAAGGATAGCAAGATATGCTGTAGCAAACGCCTCTCTAACAGGTTTTTTATCAGTATAAATATTACTCTCAATCTTGACGGTTTTTAATATCTGTTTTGCATTATCCAGATACCTTAATGCCTCTTTCATAATGTCTCCTATGAAAAGTCTTGAGTCTCGAGTCCTGTTTTGACTCACGACTCTTTTCATATCATCTCTTCATTTACTCATTTAACAAATAATCACGTATTTCTATAAAGGCATCATCAAAAAGGGATTTTATCCACGTTTCGAGTTCTTTAGCAAGCCTGTCTTGAAAAATCAGGTTTCTTATATTTTTCTTTGCTTCTTCATCAAGTGAAGGGAGTTCACCTGATTTTTCTATACCCTCAACTCTAATTATATGATATCCGTTCTCGCTTTCAATAATGCTACTATAATCTCCTTCTTTTAAATCAATAATAGCCTGCCTCAAATAAGGATTTAAATCCTTAATCTTAACTTTCTTCATCAGCCCGCCGCTTTCCACATCGGGTGATTGTGAAAACTCTTTAACAAGTTTTGCAAACTCTTCACCTGAACTTATTTTATTAAGAATGTCCTCGGCTATAGTCCTCTGGGGAACAAAAATATTTCTCAGAGTAACCTCATTGTTTACCCATTTATAATAATTATCAACATCTTCATCTTTGATAATTATTTTTGCGACCACCTCTTTATTAATAATCTTCTTTCTTAAGATCTCATTCACCATATCTTTACCTAATTTTTTTCTCAGTTCAGCTTCTGTGAGATTTTCTTTAGCTAATGCTTTCTTGAAATCTTCCTCTGTTTTGAAACTCTTTTTTAATTCATTTAATCTCTCATCAACATAAAAATTAATCTCTTCAGTTGAAGCAACAAACCCCTCTTCTTTAGCTGCATCAAGGATCAGTAAATCCTCTATTTTACGTTTTAAATATCTCTCTTTAATATCATCAAGCTGTTCCCTCTTAATAAGCGGATTTTTCTTTTTATACTCATCGATAAGACTTTTAATTTCATATAGGGTTATAGCATTATTATTAACGATAGCAAATATCTGGTCTTTGTAGGTTTTGTTTTCTGCATGAAGGTAAGTAAGAAGTAAGAAGTAAGAAGTGAGAAGTATCATTAAGAAAGTAAGAAGTGAGAAGTAACAAGTATCAGAGAATCTTTGAATCTTTGAATCTTTCAATATCATAATTTTTCTTTCCTTTTGCTTCTTTTTCTTTATCTTGCTTCTTGCTTCTAATTTATGGGCGATGCTGGACTTGAACCAGCGACCTCTTCCTTGTAAGGGAAGCGTTCTCGCCACCTGAACTAATCGCCCCTTGTATAAGTTCATAAGTTCAAGGGTTCAGGTGTTCAGGAGTTTCTTAACTCTTCAACTCCTCAACACTATTCCCATATCTTTGGTTTAAAATCACGACTATTCAATATCCTTATATCCTCACCTGACGGCGCCAATACATATAAACCCTGCTCCTCTGCATATCTCCCCGCACCTTTCTCAAATCTTATCCCGCTCGCAACTCCTATCACCTTCTTACCCCTATATTCTGGAAAAAATTCTATGAATTGACTTAGTGCCTCCTCGATTTTATTTACTTCCCTTATTGTTAAATTACTTTTTACCTCTATCACTAAAACTATATCTTCTCCATCCCTGTTTTT
>JBFMHD010000240.1:0-3876 GCA_040752395.1 Candidatus Hydrogenedentota bacterium | reverse complement strand
GGTTTCGTATCAGGATGCGATAAGAAAGGCACAACGTCCTGATGAATTCGAGAAACTTGTGAAAGGCGATTAGGTACAAAGGTATAAACTAAATGAAAAGATAGTGAAGACTCAAGACTTTTCAGCAAGCTTCGGGCTCCAGCGGACTGTAGTCCGTAGCCCGTAGCCTGAAGCCAACATATCATCCTTAGTTTTTCATACTTTGTGCCTTTGTGCCTCTGTGCCTCTTGTTTCTTGCTTCTTCCGTTATCTTTCTTTTCCGTTATCTTGCCTCTTGCTTCTATTTGATATTATTAGAGTTACAACGTTTTTCAGAGGAGGTTTCTATGCGAAAGCTATTAGTGGTGGTTCTAATATTTTTGTTTGTTTTATCCTGTGGTAAGGGCAGGCTTGAAACCGAATTGACAATGGATGACCTTGAACATAAAGAAAAAGAAGAGGATGTATTTATAATTGGGCATGTGCCATCAGCTAATGTTATTAAAGTAGCGCAGAGATTTAAACCACTTTGTGATTATCTAAAGGATGAGATAGGTAAAACAATAAAGTTAAAGTTCAGGCCTGATTATACAGGTATTATTGAGAAAATGAAAGAAGGAGCTTATGATATGGTTATTGTAGGGCCCAAGGCATATGTTGAGGCAAGGGACCAGGGAGCACCGTATATCGCGATGCTTAAACCGAGGAGATTTGGGAGCTCTTTTTATCGAAGTATAATAATAACTCGGTTTGATAGCAGAATTAAAAAGATCGAAGATATAAAGGGGAAAAAATTCGCGTTTTCTGATCCGAAATCTACATCAGGTTATTCATTCCCCAAAGTTTTTTTGATACAACATGGGTTAATACCAAATAAAGATTTTAAAGTGTTTTTTGCCGGTGAACATGACAACGTCGTCTTAAATGTTCATAGAGGCGAATACGATGTAGGTGCCTGTTACGATGATGCAAGAAAAACTGTGTTTAAAAGTAATCTGTCAAAAGTCGAAGAACTTACCATAATAGCAAAAACACCGGATATACCAAATGAACCATACCTAATTCGTGAGGATTTACTTAAAAATAATAAAGAACTTGTAGAAAAATTAAAAAATGCTTTACTTAAACTCGATAAAATTCCAGAGGGTAAAAATATTTTAAAATCGCTCGGTGAAAATATTGAAGGTTATGATGAAGCGCAGGATAAAGATTATGATGTTGTAAGAGAAGCTGAAAAAATATTAAAAGAGTATGGGAATTAATGAAAATTAGAAACATCTTAGAGCAAATTAAAAAACATAACAGAGAGGTCTGGGGTTTCTCCTTATTCATACCTTTATTTTTATCCGTATTCGCTTTATTTGTGATACTTGCTGCAGTTACAGGAGATATAAAACTCTTCCATATAATATTTTTTGTAATAGCCTCAAGTATATTCTGGTTAATAGACCCGTGGATTAAAACAGTCATCCCGCGTAATGTAGCAACCCTTTTACTTATCAGTATTTATCTTATACTGAGTCAGTTCCTTATAGCTTATACAGGAGGGGTTAACAGCCAGTTCTTTTTTGTCTATTATATTGTTATATTCACCGGTGCTATCAACTACGGTTTATCTGGCAGTTTGGGGGTTACGATGTTACTTTTTTTTGCTTATCTTTCTTTTGCAGATACTAATAATTCAGCAGAACTTCAAACCGTAACAAGCAGATGGATAATTCTTTTTATTTTGTCCTTAATGATAGGTTTCTTAAGCGAGCATAAAAAACGGACAGAAGGCGCTATTTTTCAGCGTGTCTCAAAAATGTCAACGTTGAATGAAATAAGCAAATTATTAAAAGCCACGCTTGAAAAAAACAGGATACTTTCACTGATATTAGATATAACTATGTCTATATTGAATGCTCAGTATGGTGGAATATACATATATGATGAAAAAGAGAAAGGGTATCAACCATTTATTGAACATAATCCTTCTAAATTTACGCTTTATGAATTGCTGCACAAAGAAGGTGATATTAGTATCATTGATTGGGCTGAGGCTAATCGTCGACCAATGATAATTAAAAGGTTTGATAGATACGAAAAATTTTATGACCATAAAAAAGCAAAAAAAATTATTAGATCCTTAATGTCTGTTTTACTGGATATCGAAGAAATGAGGATAGTGCTTATTGTAGCTAATAAAAGCGGAGCAGATTTATTTACTGATGATGATTTTGAGCTTTTTAACATAATAATAAATGAGATTGAGATTACTCTTGAAAATGCTAAACTGCACAGTCAGGTTCTCGAAATGAAAAATTATAGAGATTTACTTATGAACAGTATATCCTACTGCCTGATCGCAATAGATGAGAATGGTATTATTCAGACCGTTAATCCATCAGCCGCCTCGTTACTCGGATTTCATGAACATGAAATACTCGGTGAAAATCTTTATAAGTTGTTAGCTATTGATAAAAAAAGTATATTTGATTCTTTTAAAGAAAACATAATTTTTTCAAAAGAGGTATATTTTAAAAATAATAAAAAGAAATTGATACCTGTGCAACTCTCCGTATCTACACTCAGGGCAGAAGGTAAATATAAAAATGGTTGGATCTTTGTTTTTAGAGATATCTCAAAACAAAAAGAAATAGAAGAAGAACTTGAAAATAAGAGAATACTTGCTACACTCGGCGAGATGGCTGCTGGCGTTGCTCATGAGATAAGAAATCCGCTTGGCGGCATTGAGGGTTTCGCAGCATTATTAGAAAGAGATTTAAAAGATGACCCGACCAAAGCAAACCTTGCAAGAAAAATAAGTGAGGGAGCCCATAGCCTTAACAAAATCGTAAAACAACTCCTGCTCTTTACAAGCAGAAGCCAGCCTGTTAAAATTGAAGTACCACTTAATTCACTTGTTGATAATTCGATCACTTACATTGAGGATGAAATTACTGCTAAAGGTATAAAACTTAAAAAAAATTACAAAATAGACGAACATTTTAAAATTGCAGTCGACCCTGAAAGAATTAGACAGGTTATACAAAATCTTGTTTTAAATTCAGTAGAAGCACTTGAGGAAGGAGGTACTATTGTTATTACTACTGAACATAACTCAAGTGATAATCAGGTCATAGTTAGTGTTAAAGATAATGGACCCGGCATCGCAGATGATATCGTTGATAAAATCTGGGATCCATTTTTTACAACAAAACCCAAGGGACTGGGACTGGGTTTATCAATAACAAAGAAAATCATAGAAGAGCATAATGGTAAACTATGGTATGAGCGTGCTAAACCGCAAGGAGCCATTTTTAACATAACACTTTATACCACTGGTTAGACAGATTTCTTTATCTTGCTTCTTGCTTCTATATATCACCTGTAACCACCTAGTTACGGAACAGGTTCTATTTATGAAACAAGCTTCTGTTCTTATCCTTGACGATGAAGTTATAATGAGGGATTTCCTTGAAGAAACCCTGAAAAGAAAACTACTTAATGTAGAATGCACCGCAGAACCTTATACCGCCTTGAAAAAACTTAAAGAAAAATTTTATGAGATTTTTATAACAGATTTAAAACTACCGTATTTGAATGGATTAGAAGTATTAAAAAAATCAAAAGAGATATCTCCTTATACAGAAGTCGTACTTATAACAGCTTATGGCACCGTTGAGAGCGCTGTTGAAGCAATGAAACTTGGCGCTTTCGATTATATAAATAAACCTTTTAAACCAGAAGAGATAGAGCTTATTGTAGACACTATTATTAAAAGGTTCGCTGAAGAAAAAGAAGAAAAAGAAGAAAAAGAAGAAGAAAAAAAAGAAGAGACTGTTAAATTCCCTGAAATAGTAACTAACTCAAAACAGATGATAGATGTGTTAAAACTCATATCCCGCGTTGCTG
>JBFMHD010000024.1:0-18918 GCA_040752395.1 Candidatus Hydrogenedentota bacterium | reverse complement strand
AACATGTTACTATTATGGGGTTTTTATCCTTAAGCATCAACTGGACTACGTCAGACTCGAATGATTGAAGTCTGGAACTCAATCGGTAGACGCGGTCGATGTTAAAAGGGAGTTTGAAATACAACCCTGGTTCGGCTACAACCCTTATCGGTCTCCCAAACCTTGTATGTATTGCCAGTTCGTTCTGGTGAACAATAAATGCAGAGATGTAAATGAAAACCAGCACTATGACTAAAGCAGCTATTGATATAACAATCTTTCTATTCATTGCTTTTATCCTCCGTATATTCTGAAAAACTGATAACGTTTCTCCATAATCCTATAGTTTTTGCTTCCGGGTCAATTATATAAACTTTTTTATCGTTCAATAACTCAGAGACGTTTTCGAGAATCAGCGAAAACTTTATATCGTTTCTGTGGGAAGACAATCCTGAAACCCTGTCAACGAACGCGTTTGACACCCCACGTGATTCTGATACACGTTTGAATTTATAAGAGTATCCGGATTCCACGAGTTTTACACGTTCAGCGTTGGCTTCAGGTATGCGCGAGTTTCTGTAACTTAACCCCTCATTTATAAGTTGCTCTTTTTCCTGCATCGAAGCAATAACCCTGTCGTAAGAATCTATTATTACAACCGGTGGATGTATATCCTTTGCAAGCACTGATTCGACTTTTATGCCGAGGTTTAGTTTGTCAATATTCTCCTGCAGAAGTGTTTTATAAACCTCGAGGCTTTCCCTGAAATCGATTGCTGCAGCATAAAAATCGTACGATATGAAATTGTGGGTCAAAATCGAGGTCATCAGCCGTTTAAGAACTATCTCAGAATTCGAACAGGCATATAAATATCTGTACGGGTCAGTTATAGAATAATGCACTGTGATAAACGGGTCGAGAAACTGGTCGTCACCAGAAAGAAAATGTATCTCTTCCCTGTGTGTCCTGTTCCATACCAGAAACCTGGTTGCAATATTTCCTATGTCTATCTTTCGTACTTTTTTATTATCCAGAAGCCTTATTTGATCGATAAACGGAATCTTTATATGTAGTCCCGGCTGTAAAAGTTTTCCTGGTTCACTCTGTAAAGGCTTGCCAAAACGCTCACATATTGCACAGGAATCCGGAGGAACTATAAATAAGGACGAGTAACATAAAATTATAATCACGATGATTATAAATGAATATCGGAGGTACCTGTTTTTAATTATAGAATAAATCAGGGTTGCATCAGTACGTTTTAAAAGACTGTTTATCAGGTTTTGAAACAAAAGAAAATGAAACACCGAATGTACTGAACCTTTGAAGAGTATATCCTTGCTCTCCTTTTTTACGCATAACAGGGATTTGACAATGAGTTCTATAGCCAGAAGAAATATTATTGCCGATATTCCAAGCCCAAGAAACCTGTCTATATTTATACCAATATTGTATAAAATTATGCTCAGTCCAGTGACGAACACGGTTACTGTATCGCTTGCAGAATGTATTGCGTCTGCGTAAATAATCCTGGAACCGGTCTTATCAGCGATAGAGAGTTTCAGTTTATACAGAAAATAGGAGAATACTGAAAATATGATTATAACACTACCAACAGGTAAAGAATAGTTAATAATTACTTCTTTTCTGTAGACTATTGAAAAAAACAAGTTGATCGACACAATGAGAAGAATGAATCCTATCAGTACAGATGCCTGAAGTTCCGGGTCACGCACAGAAAATGTATTAACCAGTTTTCGGATAAATGAAGGTTTTTTATCTGGTGGTGGTGGGACTCTGGATATCTCATCAAAAATTACAGCTATGAGCGCTATTACACTGGTCCCTATATCGGCAAAACTATGCCAGGCTTCGGCCAGTAATGCCAGACTACTGCTTACATAGAACAACACGAATTTTAGTACTGTTAAAACAGCGCTGATAGATATACAGAATAATATAAACGCTTTCTTATTATAGTCCTGCATAAACAGATACAAACATTTTATACAGTATTTTACAAGAAAAAATTTCGTGATTTCCACACTCAAAAAAAAGTTTACAAAACCTTTGTTATAGGTTATAAAAATATATTTTGAAAAACTACCTTTTTTCAAAAAGGAAGTTTTTCAAGAGAACCCTTAGACCGAGGGGATATATGAATCAGTATTATCTATACATTAACGGCGAGATCCGCGGACCTTTTAGCATAGATGACCTGAAACAATTCGTAGCACAGGGTGTTGTTACAAGTGAGAGTTATATCTGGTATGAGGGGCTGAGTGACTGGCGTGCTGCAAGTATAATTGAGGGATTGTTTGCTGAACAAAGTTCACAGGAATGGAAACAGGTGTCGAAATTAGAAGTGGCGGTTGAGAGAAGAGAGAAGATAGAGGGTGAAGACAAGAAGAGAGAAGCTGAAGATAAAATAAGTGGTAAAAAGCTTACAAGCAGCGAGAAGATAACAGCATCGATAATAATACTTCTAATACTTGCAGTAGCCATAGCTTCACCATTCCTCGTAAAATATTTTTCATCCCGTGTAGATAAATCTGCAATCACTGCGACTGATACGGGAGACGATTCTGACAAAACTAATTATAATCCCTATCCATTTGACGCTACGTTATGGGAACCTGGTAAACTTCTGGTATCTTTTATAGATGTGGGTCAGGGAGACGCAGTGTTTATACGCACACCAGGGGATAAACGTATAGTACTCGATTCAGGGATGGGTATAGATAAATCAAGATTCTCGTTTTTTGACCAGGGTGAAAAAGTTGTACAATATCTTAATGCACAGAACATAAGAACACTGGATTATGTTATTATGTCTCATCCGCATTTTGACCACTGTGGCGGCTTGATGACTGTTATGAAAAAAATGCCGTTCCCTGTGTACATCGATCCAAAACCTGAGAATATAATCACTCCAGAATATGAACAACTGCTGAGAGTGTTAAAAACCCTTGACGTAAAATATAGACCTGTGCGTCGTGGACAAAGACTGCATTTTGATGACAAGATAGAAGCACTCGTGTTAAGCCCTAAAACTGAGCCCAGAGGCACCAACTCAGATGCCAATAACGTAAGTATTGTTTTAAAACTGATTTATGGCAAAATAAGTTTTTTATTAGCAGGCGACATTGAACAGGAACTGGAACGCGAGGTCACAATATATGTAAAAGATTATCTTAAAAGTACTGTTTTAAAAGTTCCACACCACGGATCAGCCACCTCAAGCACTGCAAGATTCTTGAAGTGTGTGGATCCAGATTACGCGGTTATATGCGTTGGCGCCAAAAATAGTTTCGGCCACCCCAAACCTGAGGTGCTTGAACGCTACAAAGAAATGTTTTCGAAAAAGTTTTTTAACCCTGAAAAAAATTTATTGCGTACTGATATGCACGGTACTATAGAGTTTTATACAGACGGTGAAAAACTTACTGTGCGTACAGAGAAACAGGCTGATCCTAAACTGGTCTTTGAATATCTTTCCCCATACAGAAATATTACAGGTAAAATGATTAACATTAATACCGCAAGTCTTGAAGAGTTGCAGAATATACCTGGTGTCGGACCTACTATAGCTCAAAAAATTATCGACTACCGTAAGAAAAAAGGACGTTTCAAAAACAAAGAGGAAATAAAAAATGTCGCTGGAGTCGGTGATAAAACCTACCAGAAAATGAAAACCTGGATAACAACTGAATAAACAAAGCATTGCCCAAAAGAATAGTAATTGACATTATGTTACACAGGAGGGTTCATTATCCTTGAGTTTTTATAAATTTTATTTGATTTTTAAATAAATCTCTTTCCCACACTTTTTACACCTGTTTGCACTGATATAGCTTTTTATATTATAGCCAAATCTCTCAATCAATAACTCATTACAATCAGGACAATATGTGTTGCTTGACTCTTGATGATACATATTCCCGGTGTAGACATAATGAAGCTTCTTTTTAGCTCTTTTATAAATATAAATTAGTCTATCATCCGGTGTTTCTGGAGCATTAAATTTATATCTCGGGAAATATTTTGAGAAATGTAGCGGTAAATCAGGACTTATACTGTAAATAAAATCAATTATACCATCTATTTCTTCATCTTTATCATTCTCTCCCGGAATAATAAGATTTGTTACCTCAACTAATGCTCCTTTCTCAAATATAGTCTTAATGGTTTGTTTAACAGGCTCAACTGTTCCGCTACATAATCTTTTATAAAAATCATTGTTAATACTTTTCAGGTCTATATTAGCACTATATATATAAGGAAGAAGCTCATTTAATGGTTCAGGGTTTATATACCCATTTGTAACTAAAACATTATAAAAGCCGTGCTCTTTTAATAATTTGGAACAATCATAGATATATTCATAATTAATTAAAGGTTCGTTATAAGTATAAGAGAGCCCTATACTACGATGTTTTTTATTTATTTCTAATAATTTCAGGCTAGATAAAGTTTCGCCACGTTCGTAATTCTGACTTATATGATAATTCTGACAAAACTTACATTTAAAATTACAACCATAACTGCCAATAGAAAGTATATCAGATCCAGGATAAAAATGATAGAGCGGTTTTTTCTCAATAGGATCCATAGCAACCGAAGAAACAATAGCATAATACATTGCATATAATACACCATCGATATTCTTTCTAACGCCACAAACACCAGTATTACCAGGTTTAATCAGACAATTATGCGGACAAAGCTGGCATTGTACCATACTATTTTGTTTTTTTTCATAAAATCTCGCTTCTTGCATAATTGTCTTCTTTTAATCACCTTTCCCAGACTATTGAGCAATAACCGACCATATCTTCATAATCACCGATCACATCACCACTTGTATAATATTTCAATATTTTACCAGTTTTAGCATTTTTAAGTTTTAAAAGATACATAAGCGCTCTTATAGGGCTGGTGCCACAGACTGTGGCTTCGGTAGAATCAAGTAATTCATCGAATTTGGTTATATCAAGAGTAATTATAGTATCAGCAATTTTTAAATCCACTTCTTTCATTTTTTCTTTAGCATTCCTTGCGTAGGGCGCATAGCCGAATCTATGACCATAATGCGTGAAATCAGAACTTGCGATATATACAGCTTCCACTTTTTCTGTTTGTAAAAGAGCGTTTGCAATGTTTTCAGATTTTGTCTCTCTACCAACACTTATGCATAAGACTTTGATTTTCTGATTAAATTCACAAGCGATAAATTGTATAAACGGTAGCTGTACTTCAATCGAATGTTCATAAGAATGAACCCTGTCATCAACGGGTAACAATTTGTTTATTCGAGAGAGCCAGTCTTTATCAGTCTCAATTATACCAAGCGGCGTCTTCCAGTCAGTTTGAGATACACCTGTTCCTAACCCCTGATGACTGAACCCGAGTAAAACAATGGTTCCCTGCCAGTCTCGTTTTGCTAAATTTGAATAAACAAAGCTCGCAGCAGCACCTGAATAAAAATAACCTGCATGCGGCGATACCGCTGCAATTATCATATCTTTTGTTTCTTTTAAACTGCCTGGTCCAAATTTTGAACTGAACGATTTTTTAATAGAATCAATTAATCTCTCTCTATTGCCTTCGTAAAAACTACCTGCGACAGCTGGTTGACGGATCATTATGTATACCTCCTCTGAAAAACATTGTAATTATAATAATATCAAGTAGAAGCAAGAAGCAAGATAACGGAAAAGAAAGATAACGAAAGAAGCAAGAAGCAAGAAGCAAGATAACGAAAGAAGTAAGAAGTGAGAAGTATCAGGTCATTAGAATACTAATCTTTATTCATAACTCAATGTTATCTATCAATCTTGTATTACCAGTTCTTACAGCAATAGCTATAACATCCCCTCTTCTAAGTACTTTCTTTCCCTGTAACGATTCAAAATCTATACACTTAATGTAAATAATTTTATTATTTGCTCCGGTATTAATAATTTTTTTAATAAATCCTTGCAACTGACGTGCTTTGTTTATACCTTCGCTAAATCTCTCTCTGGCATAATATAAACTCTTCGAGATAAGTAATGCATCTTTTTTCTCATTTTCATTAAGATATTTATTTCTTGAACTTAATGCGAGCCCGGTTTTTTCTCGTATGGTGGGACACCCGACAATTTTTATAGCTATATTTAAATCCTTCGTCATCCTTTTAATTAAAACATATTGCTGATAATCTTTTTTCCCAAAATAGGCTATCTCTGGCTTGATAATCATAAATAGCTTCAAAACAACTGTAAGAACACCTGCAAAATGGCCTGGTCTGTCTATACCACATAAGACATCACCCATCCAACCTGGATCGATTGTTATTTTAACCTCTTGTGGATACATTTCTTTAACATCAGGCAAAAATACACAATCAACTTTTTCTATTCTACAAATTTTTAAATCATCTTTTAGTGGTCGTGGATACTTGTTAAAATCTTCGCCTTTTCCAAATTGAAGCGGATTTACAAAAATACTTACAACTGATATATCACATTCCTTTTTCATTTCTCTAATCAGTGAAATGTGACCCTGGTGTAACGCACCCATAGTTGGAACAAAACCAATCTTGCCTTTTATTCTATCTCTCCAGTCTCTGTAATCTTTGATTCTTTTAAAAATCCTCATACCGCTCCTGTCTCCTGTCTTCTTTATTTAAATGAATGTTCTTCATCCGGGAATTTACCTATTTTCACTTCGTTAATATATTCATTGATGCCAGCCAGTATCTCTTTGCCGAGTTCACGATATCGTTTGACAAATTTAGGTTTAATCTTTTCATACATTCCAAGGATGTCATAGATAACAAGCACCTGACCCGAGGTATATCTACCAGCACCTATCCCGATAGTCGGGATACTTACATTCTCAGTAATAATTTTACCAACATTTTCTGGTACGGTCTCTATAACTATTGAGAATGCACCACTTTGCTCTAATGACTTTGCTTCAAGTAAAAGTCTTTCTCTGTCTTGCTCGCTTCTTCCCTTAACTTTATAACCACCTTCAGCAAGAAGATGCTGTGGATTTAATCCTATATGGCCCATAACCGGGATACCTGCTTGAACCATACGTTTAACTATCTCGGACACCTCTAAACCACCTTCGATCTTCACTGCATCAGCGAGCGTTTCTTTAATTATTCGGCCTGCATTATATAAAGCATCTTCAGTCGATACCTGATAGCTCATAAATGGCATATCAGCTATAACAAATTTATTTTTAGAAACCCGCTTCACTGCTCTGGTATGATGAATTATATCTTCAACTGTAACAGGGATGGTATTTTCATACCCAAGCAGTACCATACCAACAGAATCACCAACAAGTATCATATCGATATCAGTCTGTACCAGCCACTCGGTCATTAACGAATCATACGAAGTAATCATCACAAGTTTTTCATTTTTTTCATACTTTTCTTTTATAGTTCTTAATGTTGTTTTACTCATAAACTAACCCCTATGATAAGAAGCAAGATGCAAGAGGCAAGAAGCAAGATAACAGACGTGAGTCGTTATCATTTCCTAATCAACTCTTTTGCGACCGCTATTGCGTGAAACGCATCTTTTGCATAGCCATCAGCACCAAATTTTTTGCTCATCACATCTGTCACAACAGCTCCTCCACACATAACCTTTGTAGTTTTTAGTTCCTTTCTTACTAATTCAATAACATTTTTTATTTCGACAGCTGTTGTTGTCATTAAGGCTGATAAACCTATTATATCAGCCTTGTATTCTCTTGCTTTATTAACTATCTCTTCTTTTGAAACATCTTTACCTAAATCGTATACCTCAAAACCATTGTTTGACAGGAGTAAAACAACAATATTTTTCCCGATATCATGTATATCGCCTTTCACAGTAGCCATAACAATTCGACCAGATGATTCTATTTTTTCGCCAACTTTTAATAATTCAGGTTTTAAAAACTCGAATGCTTCACGCATAGTCTCAGCTGATTTAATCATCTCTGGTAAATAAAACTCACCCTTTTCAAATCTAACACCTGCTTCCTGTAAAGCTGGTATAATCATCCGGGTTAATATCTCTTTTGGCTTATAATCGTTCAATGCTTTTTTTAATAATGATATTAAATTCTCTTTATCACCACTTAAAACCATTGCTTTAATCTCTTGTTCTATACTCATCCCACATTGGGTAGCATTTTTTTTCCCCTGTTTACAAGCATTTATAAACTTTTCTACCCCATGCTCCATATCACATATAGCAGCTAATGCTAACAAAGATTTTCTCGTTACTAAAGAGAGCGGATTTAATATCGCTGAACTCAAACCATTATAAATAGCAAAGTGTAGAAAAATAGTGTTAAGCCACTCTCTTTCAGGTAAACCATACGATAGATTGGATAATCCAATAGTTGTAAGAAAACCATTCTTATTAAAATATCTTATCATTTCCATTATATGGCCTGTTACTTCAGGGTTTGTAGCAATAGGTAATGCTATCACATCTATCAACATATCTTCTCGACCGAACCCCCTTCTCTCTGCTTCTCTAATCAGCTTATTAGCGATATTGATTCTTTTTTCAAGTTTCTGTGGAACACCGCTTTCATCTACTGGTAAAAGAATAAGTGCTGCACCATACTTTTTAGCGAGTTCGAAAAATCTGTCTTTACGTTTCTCTGCACTTATAGAATTAATTAAAGCCCTACCTGGATACATCTTCAAAGCAGTCTCTAAGACGCCGGCATTGGTCGTATCTATGCTTAAAGGTAAATCACAAGCACCCAATAGAGCTGAAAGAACAACCTCCATCGCTTTTATCTGGTCAATATCAGGTATACCGACATTAACATCCAGGATATGAGCTCCTGCATTCTTCTGTGCTATCGCTTCTTTTCTAATAAGTCCACTCTTGCCTTCCCTGAGCTCTATTGATAAATCTTTTCGGCCAGTTGGGTTTAAACGTTCACCTATTATACAGAGCCTCCTATCCAACCCTATCTCAACATACTTAGTTCTCGAACTACATTTTAAGCCAGAAATTATATGTTTTCTTTTCAAAGACCGTCCATGTAACCTATCTCGAAGCGCTTTGATGTGTAAAGGCGTAGTTCCACAACATCCACCGACAATGCTCACGCCATTGGCTATGTATTTCAACGAGCAATTAACGAATTCTTTTATTGATAAATCATATACAGCTTTTGCATTTTCATCTATCTTCGGTTTTCCTGCGTTCGGCTGGATTATTACTGGAAGATTAGTAGAATCAGTTATTTTTTCTGCAATCTCAATCATCTCTCCTGGTCCATTTGAGCAATTACTACCAAGTGCAATAAGCCCAATGTTTTCAACTGTAATTGCAAACGTTGTTGGGTCGGTTCCTGTTAGTGTTCTGCCTTTTTCAAAAGTCATCGTAGCAATAACCGGAAGCCGTGTCTCCTTAGCGCCGATTATAGCAGCTTTTAGTTCAAGTAAATCTGACATAGTCTCAATTATTATTAAATCAGCACCTGCGTTTTTAAGGTATTTTGCCTGGGTGTAGAACGTAGCTACTGCTTCATCAAAACTTAGTTCCCCAAGCGGTTTTAATAATAATCCAGTAGGTCCAATATCTCCAGCAATAAGAGCTTTATCAGTAGCAACCTCTGTTGCTAATTTCACAGCTTTGGCATTAATTCTTTCTATCTCGTTTTGTAAATTATACTCTTTAAGTTTAAAAACATTCCCCCCAAAAGTATTAGTTGTGATAACCATAGCACCTGCATCAATATATGCTCTGTGTATCTCTTTTATATAATCGGGTTTTGTTATATTCCATAACTCGGGGCATTCACCTAATTTTAATCCTTTATGTTGAAGCATTGTGCCCATAGCGCCATCGAAGATCACGATTTTTTTACCTATAAAATCTAATATACTGTCTTTTCTCATATTACTTTCAGACCATAGATCCCCTTTTCGATAATATCATAGATATTTTCCCCTCATTATATTTATGAATTAACATAGATATAAGCGTTTGGTACGGTAACCCTTCTTCAACTGCTTTAGCTTGAATTTTTTTTAAGTCCCGCTCATTTATCCTGATATTGATTCTTTTTTTCTTGTTTAAACTATAGCGAGCATATTCTTTATATTGTTTTTTAGCGCTCTTGGTCAGATCAGAAACCCATTCTTCGTTCTCAAGCGATCTAGCCAGTTCTATCTCCTCTTTATCCATGTAAAATGTTTTTCTCATTTCTTATTTCCTCCTAAATACTTCTTCGTTGCTTTACTGTTTGGGATAATTGTCTTTAAAAATATTTTTTCATTATCCTCAACATAAGGCACTGAATAAATATAATCTTCAATCTTAACTAAAAATACCTTCTGATTCAGATATTTTTGCGTGTTTGGATGTTTTAATCGATCAACTAAGTTCCCGGACTCAATAGCTAGTTCAACCTGCTCAAATGATACCCCGCGCATTTTCTTAATAAACTCATTCTTATCATCATCCCAGTCATAATACTTCATATAGGTATGCCTTTTGTATTCAATTTCATAATGTCTTTATTTTTTATCTTTGTCAAATATTTTATCCATCCCACAAATTGCGGTCACACTTTTTCGCGGTATCATTATCATCGAGGGAGAAAGAAGCTTTATACCAATTTTACGTGCCCCGGCTAATTTTAAAATCAATCTCTGATTATCCAAACTTAAATCACCATAACCTGGTGAAAACCTTGGAGTAATACTTCCTTGAAATCTTTTTGCTCTGTTTTTTAAAAAATTGTGAGTAAAAGAAACAACCGCTTCTACGTACTCGCTCGCCGCAGCATCGAGAATTAATCCCTTTGATTCATTTCTGTTTTTAAAATAAAATTCTATCCTGTTATCAACATCAATCCCCAGAGTTACTGCAAAGATATAAATCCGATTAGAGTTTTCTAAAAGTTTAGCTATGTTCTTACTTTCTATTCTCTTGCCACGGTTGAAAATTATACTTTCTTCAGTTATAGCATCAATGACAAACTCTGAGATCACCACGTTTGTTTGAGAATATGTTCTCACCTCCTCTATGGCAGTCTCTATCTCTTTATCCAATCTTGCTTTTTTTATACTCAAACGTCGCTTAACTTTATCAACACTTAAATCAATAAGAATATTACCTATAATGTGTTTATCAAGCATTATTTCTCCAGTATAATAGGAGTCCCTGTATTCGCTTTAAATCTTTTATAAGCATCACCCCTATTAATTGCTATTTCATAATGGTCTTGTGAATTTAATAAAAGTAGCGGATTATTCTGCTTTATATAACTATAAATTTCTTTAAATACAATATTGACTCTTTTTCTGCCAATCCTTATGCATCTTTTAAAAATCCCATCCTTTTTTTCTATATTGGTTATAAGATTACCGAATTTATCAATGTGTATCACGGCACCGGTGTATAAGTTTCCATCAACCGATATCGCAGGAAGTATTGATACCGGGTCATAAACTTTCTTCAAATCACCGATACCCTTTTTTTTTATCCGTATTATCTCTCGTACAAAAATATCTCTTGCATGAAATGTTTTACTCGCAGCGTGGTACATCGATTCATCAATCAAGAAACATTCTACATCAGCATTATCTCTAAAAAGATAAGAGAATACTCCGTTGTCAGGACCTATGAATACCTGGTCTCTTGTTTTTACTATTAATCCTCTCCTTACAGAACCCACACCTGGATCAACTACTACGAGATGAAAGGTATAAGGAGGAAAATATCTATAATAAGTTTTAAGAACATAGGCGCCGGATAAATAATTACAAGGTGGTATATCGTGGGTTATATCAATAACTTTTTCTTCTGGTAATTCACTCAAAAGAATACCTTTTAATATACCAGCATACGCATCCTGATACCCGAAATCAGTGGTTAATGTAATCATGGTTTATGTCTCTTTGTAGCGTCGCGATTTCTCCAGCCAGTAGAGGCGCTACCGAAAATAGGACTTTTCACATTATCCAAGTACAATATTCACTAACTTTCCTGGAACATAGATTATCTTTCTAATCTCTTTACCCTGGATTTTAGTTTTAACAATCTCGTCCTGCATCACAATGTCTTTTGCTTCATTTTCAGTTATATCACAAGGGGCTTCAAGTTTATGCCTCACTTTACCATTAATCTGAATAACAATGGTTATGGTCTCTTCTTTTGCAATCAAAGTATTGTATTGCGGCCACTCTTTTAAACATACAAAACTTTTTCCACCAATCATCAGATTAAGTTCTTCAGCGATATGGGGTGCAAAAGGTGATAATAGCAAAACGAGTTTTTCTATAACCTCTTTTAGAAAAGGGAAATCTTTCTCAGTAATCTCCCATTTATAAAGTTCATTAACGAACTCCATTATCGCTGCTATCGCAGTATTGAAATGAAACCTCCCTTTTATATCAAGTGATACTTTTTTTATCGTTTGATGAAGTTTTCTGTTAATGGTTCTGGCGTGTAAAGTTTCAGGAATAAGATTTCTCTCGTGAGCATTGATTTTATCTTTAAATTTATAAACAAATCTGTATACCCGATTTAAAAATCTGAAACAGCCCTCAACACTCTGGTCAGACCATTCAAGCTCTTTTGTTGGTGGTGATGCAAAAAGAATAAAGAGTCTTGAGGTGTCAGCACCGTACTTTTCTATTATACGGCCAGGATCCACGGTGTTCTTCTTTGATTTACTCATCTTCTCACTCGGTCCTATCTCTACGGGTCTGCCTGTGGGTTTATGAATATTATTCTCAACCTCTTCTGGTAAAACATAACCAAGCGAAGGAACATAAAATGTTGGCATACATACCATACCCTGGGTTAAAAGATTCGTAAATGGCTCGCTGAAATTTATAAGCCCTAAATCTCTTAAAACATAGGTAAAAAATCTGGAGTAAAGAAGATGTAATACTGCATGCTCAACGCCACCAATATATTGATCCACAGGCATCCAGTAATTTACTCTCCTACTCTCGAATGGTTTATCCTTACTATCCGGAGAAATATATCTTAAAAAATACCATGATGAATCAACAAACGTATCCATAGTATCGGTTTCGCGTCTCGCTTTATTCCCGCATTTATGACACTCTGTTTCAATAAACTCTTTAACAGTCTCAAGCGGGTTACCTTTGCCAGTAAACTTCGCGCCCTCAGGAAGTATTACTGGTAAATCCTCTACTTTCACAGGAACAATACCGCATTTATCGCAGTAGATAACAGGTATCGGGGTACCCCAGTATCGCTGTCTTGAAATTAACCAATCCCTTAATCTGTACTGAACAGTTCGTTTACCCCATTTTTGGTTCTCTATGTAATCAGTTATCGCATTTTTTGCGGTTTCTGAATCCATATTCGTAAATTGAGCTGATTCAATCATCTTACCTGGTTCTTCGTATGCTCTATCATCTGGTGGTTCGCCAACCCATGGCACAATTACGGTCTTTATAGGAAGCTGATGTTCTTTAGCAAATTCATAATCTCGTTGGTCATGAGCCGGTACAGCCATAACAGCACCTGTACCATAACCCATCAATACATAATCAGCCACATAAATAGGGCATTTATCGCCGGTAAACTGATTTATAAAATACCTGCCAGTAAACACACCGCTTTTTTCTTTTGTACTGCTTCGTTCTTGTTCTGTCTTTCTACCAGTTAATGCTATATAATCAATAACCTGTTCTTCATATTTAGCATTTTTAACAAGGTCTAAAGCCATTGGGTGTTCTGGTGCAATGACAAGATAGGTTATGCCATAAACCGTATCTGGTCTTGTGGTGAATACTCTGATTTTACGAGTGTCATCAATTATCTGGAACTCTATTTCAGTCCCGTATGATTTCCCGATCCAGTTCCTCTGCATAGTAATAACATTTTCAGGCCAGCCTTTAAGTTCATCAAGCCGTGATAATAGTTCTTCGACATAGTGAGTAATCTTAAAAAACCATTGAGAGAGTTTTTTAGTTTTAACAATAGTGTTACATCTCCAGCATACTCCACCCTCAGCCTGTTCATTAGCGAGCACAGTACCGCAGCTGTCACACCAGTTAACAGGCGCTTCTTTTTTATAAGCAAGCCCACTCTCGAACATCTTTAAAAATAGCCACTGGTTCCATCTATAGTATTCCGGATCACAGGTTATTATTTCTCTCTCCCAATCATACGAGAACCCCATACGTTTCTGTTGCTCTCTCATCTCATTGATCCGTGCAAGCGTCCAGTCTTTGGGATTGACTCCTTTTTCAATCGCAGCATTTTCAGCAGGCAGCCCCAGCGAATCATAACCCATAGGATATAAAACATTGTACCCGTTCATTCGCAAAAATCTTGTAAGACAATCACCTATAGTATAATTTCGAACATGTCCCATATGTAGCTTACCACTTGGATAGGGAAACATCTCAAGAACATAAAATTTTGGTTTAGCAGGGTTTTCGATAGTTTCAAAAATTTTTTCTTTTTCCCACAGCTTCTGCCACTTAGTCTCTATTTCAGCAAACGGATAGGTTTCAATAACAAAAGCCATACTTGTTAACTCCTTTACCTCTATTTACTATGTTTTGCTCTTGGCGTCAACAACATCTTGACATCAAATCGAAATATAGATTATCATAGAAAAAAATGCGGCCTTGGCTCAACTGGATAGAGCAGCTGACTACGGATCAGCAGGTTGGGAGTTCAACTCTCTCAGGCCGCGCCATATTGCGTTTTTGCGTTCTAAATTCTGGCTGCTGACTACAGATTTCCGCATTCCGCATTTTTCTGATACTTCTTACTTCTTACTTTTTTCGTTATCTTGCTTCTTTCGTTATCTTTCTTTTTCGTTATCTTGCCTCTTGCATCTAATTCGTGCCGTTTCTTGCTCCGTGTTTATTAATTTCAGCTATAAGCGGAGGGTACAAAAATAGGGATCGATGAAAATTATAGTATTAAAATAAATGAATCACAAAAATTTGAATGTATAATGTGCGGTAACTGCTGTAGAGAATGGCAGGTAAGACTTGTAAAGGATGAAGTCGAAAAATTAAAGAAGTGTTATCCTGCTAAAAACTTCTATCACGAAGAAAATAATAACTATTTTCTTGAACATAAGAATAATAGAGATTGTGTATTTCTTGACTCGGATAAACTCTGCTCAATTCATAAAGAGTCCGGTTATGATTATAAACCTTTTCCCTGTCGCTGTTTCCCGTTTCAGTTTTTTTATGATGGAGATAATGTGAATATTACTTGTTCTTTTGCCTGCCCCTCAATCGTACATAACACAGGTAATACTATTACTAAAGATGAAATAAAATCATTCATAGATGAAGAAAAAGAGACGATCCTGAAACTACCACAAAAAATAAAATTTACCGAGACAATATTGCTCGATTTCTCAATCTATAAAAAATTCGTTGAGAACCTGAATAAAATATTCCTATTACAAATAAGCCTCAATAATAAGATATTATACGGCTCTTTCTTATTAAATGATATTATATCCGGTACTTTTAAATTACTCGATACCACCGAGTATGAAAAACGTAAACTAACATTGAAATATTCTGTTAATAATAAAAACATCTTACTTACCAGTTTAATCATATCTAATGAGAGCTCACTCAAAAAATATAGTATATTAAGACGCACTTTTATTAGTTTTAAATTTCTGCTCGGCTTAGGTGATATCTATCTGCACTCCGCAAAAAATATACCACTTAAATTACGTATGATAAATTCACAGAATGTCTCAATTAATAATGAATCGACTGTTGAACGGTTTTTTATAAATTCAATACATAGCAGATTCTTCTTAAACCATGAGACCGTATGGAATGCTTATGTCATCTGGGCTGTTACATACGAATTGATACGTACCTATGCAAATGCTCTAAAAGAATCAAATACAGAAGATTATATCAGTAAATCACTTATAATTGTAAGTAGATATTATTTCCATCACACCCAATATTCACAAAAATTATTTTTACAAAAAAGAATAAAAAATCTCTTCAGACATTATACAAGAAACCCTGATTTCTTCAGTTTTTTACTAAAAGGATAGCCAATGACCACTGATATCGATACCAATTTTATGAAGGAAGCATTAAAAGATGCAGAAGCCGCTTTTAATAAAGGTGAAGTACCTGTTGGAGCTATACTCGTAATCAATAATGAAATAATAGAAAGATCAGGAAATACTATACAAACAGAAAAAAATCCGTTAAAACATGCAGAGATGATTGTTATTAATAATGTTTTGACAAAACTAAAATGTAAATATTTATATAAAGCAACTTTATATGTTACAGTAGAACCCTGTATTATGTGTACAGGAGCAATCATTTTAAGCAGGCTTGGACGCCTCGTTTATGGGGCAGATGACCCCAAAACAGGCGCATGCAAATCTCTGTATCACGTCCTCACCGATCGCCGTTTAAACCACAAAGTCGAGGTCGTATCAGGTATTTGTGCTTTAGAATGTAAATCATTAATGCAAAAATTCTTTCAGAATAAAAGGAGATTAAAAGATTGAAAGATTAAAATTTTTTTCTGATACTTCTTACTTTTAACTTTTTACTTTATCTTTTGGAGGGGTGCGAGAGTTCGGTTGATCCGGCCTGACTCGAAATCAGGTGTCTGCCTTACGGTGGACCGGGGGTTCAAATCCCTCCCTCTCCGCCAGTTAATTACATGGATTTGAACAGACATTTTGCGCCGACCTTATTTGAAAAACGGGGACGGTGTAGTTAGGGGGTAGGTTATAGGGGATTGGGTGGAGGCGTAAAGAGTCAGGAGTTAAGAGTCGAGAGTCGTGAGTCAAAACAGGACTCAAGACTCAAGACTTTTCAGCAGGCTTTGGGCTTTTGGCTCCAGCCGGCTGTAGCCCGTAGCCTGTCGCCCGTCCTGATACCTCTCACTTCTTCCGTTATCTTGCTTCTTGCTTCTTGCTTCTTGCTTCTTGCTTCTACTTGATATTATTATAGTTACAGCGTTTTTCAGAGGAGTTTTATAGAAGATGAATTATACAGGACCAGAGAGAAGAAAATATTTCAGAATCGAACACAAATTAATTACCTATTATTTAACATCAAGAGTCATGGGTGATATTGGTGAGGGGACGGTTACAAAAAACATAAGTGGAAACGGTCTGCTGTTTCAAACTGATGAAAATATACCTGTAGGAACAATTATCAAAATTGAGATACATCTCCCTGATCAAAGACCACCTATAGTGACTCAGGCCAGAGTTGTCTGGGTAGAAGAGTTAGAAGAAAAAAAGTATGATTGGGGAATTTGTTTTACAGATATTAGCAGAGAAGATCAGCAAAGAATTATTGAGTATATAAATAAGAATCTATGATAACCAGCATTGATGTATTGATAAAAAATAAAGATTTTAAAAGATTAAATGAGGTGGCTCGGAAGTGCTATCAATTATACAAAGATAAAAATAATTCGTTAGAAAAGAAAGCAGGAGCATTATATTGTATAATTTATATCTATTATAAATTGTCTCAATGGGTATATTGTAAAATAGCCTGTGAACTTTTTATCACAAGATTTCCACATATAAAAAACATAGACCAGATTAAAAAATATTTATTAGATTCATTAGAACATATAACGGATGAAATGATGGAAATGGAGGGAGAATTTGATTTCAGATTTGATACTGATGAGGAGCAAGAACGCAATAAAAAATCGGTTGTTGTAACAAACGTAGTTGTTAGAAAAAGGAGAGCTCATCCAATCCATAATAGACTTTCTCGTTTTGTAAGAAAATATGTTATCTATAATATTGATAGAACGTTACCTTTGGTTACCGCTATTGTGGTCATAAATTTTATTTTTGTTTCTGCGATTTTGTTTTATTTAAATAAAGTAGAAGAAATCAGTTCTAAGGCTGATATCAATAAAAAAGTTTCTCTTTTTCAGATGTATCAGATTTTGAAAGAATATACAGAGACCGGTGATATGCAGAAGGCAGAGGATAGCTTAAAAGATATTTGGGGAGAAAACGGTCTTCAGGAATTTAAAAATACTATTAAAAAATATCAGAAGGATAAAGTTATCAGAATGGATGAATTGAAAAAATTATTGTCAACAGATGAAAAGGACATCGATCCTGCAGAAAAAGATAGGATTATCAAAGAGATCGAGGCAAACCTTCCGAAATTAATAAAAGAAATTGAATCCAAAGATTAATATTTTAATTGATAATTTTTCCTTGCTTTTTATAATATTATAATGTGCCTGTTTGCTAACCTATGCAACAGGTTCATAATCAATACAGCCAAAAGAAGCAATATATCTTTGCTTAACTTTACCTTGTTTTTTATATGATTCGATAACACTAAGATGGGTTTTACCTTTGGACTTAATTTCTCGAAGAAACATATAAGACCTCCTCTGAAAAACGTTGTAACTCTAATAATATCAAGTAGAAGCAAGAAGTCTGTCTCCTGTCTTCTAATTTTTAATTTTGAATTTAATTTCGTGCCTTACCGCGTTTTTCATAAAATTTGTAAAAAAATACTTGATAAGTAACACAAAAATATATATCGTAGCACTATAACGCTATATAAGCTTGGAGGTGTGTTATGAGAACTATAGTAATATTTCTGGTCGTTACTATTTGTCTATCTGGGTTTGCGGGACTGTTATACGCAGATATTGAAATTTCGGGTCATATCGTAACAGTCTGGTCTGATGCTCAGCATGATGAGGTAATTAACAGTACAGGTGCTACAACTGCGGTACAGCTTAATATGGCAAGTGGTCCAATTTACGATGTCGCTAATCCATTATCCGGCCCTACAGCAGGTGGTGGGGAGCTGATAGAAAAATTGTGTTTATTATAAAAGGTGAAAAAGATATATTATATTTTACAAAAACAAGTACTTAAATCGCACCTCTTATCTTTCCCTGAAGAGACTGT
>JBFMHD010000239.1:0-3896 GCA_040752395.1 Candidatus Hydrogenedentota bacterium | reverse complement strand
TATTATTTTAATAAAATAGTTTTCACTACGCTTTTAGAATTTTAAAATCTTTTTTGCCTATAAAGTGCATTTATTGGGGTTTAATTGACTTTTTTGATATCTGCCACTCCGTAAACTGTCAAACTCAGGAGATCTGTACTTATAGCTGCTTCTAACGTTTTCTTTAACATCTCTAAATGTTGGGGTTTCAAATCTCCCCAGATATCCTCCTCTTCGACCTTGACTTCTTTTCATAAGTCTGATTCTGTTAAGGCTGTTAACAGCTTACTCATGCTTTTCATAGGGTATGTTCCTCCTTTTTAAGAGTTTTTATACTTAATTAAGGAAGAATATGCCCTTTTTTATTTCTTTTCAATATTCAATTTGCACTAAACTTTATACATTATCCTTGAGAAAATTTTCTTGATTTTATTGTTTATTGTGCTCTATAATAATAGAGAAGAAATTTAAATGGAGGTTTAAGAAGATGTGTAAAGATCCAATAAAACATTTAGAGGAGTTTCAGAAAAATCAGAAGTGGTATTGGGCACATCTCGAAGAAATCTTAAAAGATTATCGTGATATGTTTGTAGCAGTGGCGGGAGAATTAGTCATTGATAGTGATGAAGATATTGCAAAACTCAGGGATAAAGTGGAAAGTAAGGGGGTTGATATTAGTTCTGTTTATGTGGAATATGCTACTGATAAACCGTTAAATTTGATACTATGACTATTTCCGGATTTTTTAGAGAAGGATGTGCCTTTATTCAAGTTCATCTTGTTTCATCCAGATTGTTGTTGGACCAGTCAATTAACTTTTTACTTGATACAGGAGCAAGTAGAACTGTTATTTCAGATAAAGATGCCATTTTTCTTAAGGTTGATTATGATAAGTTAAGAAAAAGTAGTGAGAAAATGTTTGGTATAGGTGGTTCCGTTGAAACTTATATACTTGATGATACTATATTGATTTTTAAAACTAATATAGGTCAGTTAGAATTAAAATTACCAGTTCTTTTCCTAAAACATAACATCGAAACAATGAAAAAGGACGATAGTATAAAAATATTACGAATACCATCTTTACTTGGCCGTGATGTCATTAATAAATTAAAACTTATTTATAATCAACCGGATAATGAAATAATACTAATTGAACCTGAAATAAAATTATGTTAGGAGCGATAGCAGGAGATATCATCGGTTCTGTTTTTGAATTTAAACATACTAAACAGAAAAATTTTAAATTGTTTTCCATGATTTCAACATATACTGACGATACTGTTCTGACGGTTGCTACTGCTGATGCACTAATGAGCAGTCAACCATATAGCAGTATGTACAGAAAATATGCACTGCGTTATCCTATGCGGGGCTATGGACCACGTTTTCTTTGCTGGGTGCTTATGCCATGGCTTGGACCGTATAACAGCTTTGGTAATGGTTCAGCTATGCGCATTAGTCCCATAGCATATGCATATAATACAGAAACAGAAGTATTGTGTGAAGCAGAGCGTTCTGCTATATGTACCCACAACCATCCTGAGGGGATCAAGGGTGCCCAAGCCACAGCTCTTGCGATTTTTTTAGCACGGACAGGTTTAGATAAAGAATCCATACGCAAAAATAATATCCAAAAGATTCGATTATAATCTGAACCGGACAATTGATGAAATTCGGCCTTATTACAGGCTTGATGTCACCTGTCAGGGATCAGTATCTGAAGCAATTATCGCTTTTCTTGATTCAACCTCGTTCGAGGACGCGCTACGCAATGCTGTATCACTGGGTGGTGACAGTGATACTCAGGCTTGTATTGCTGGAAGTATTGCTGAAGCTTTCTACCATGAGGTCCCTGATGCAATACTACAGCAGGTAAAAAAACAATTGTCCCGCCATCTATGGAAAACTATTACCGCATTTTACCGAAGGTATAATATTCCCGGTTTACAGAACTTTTGAGTTAATTAATAACAACTTCCAAGGCATGGGCTTTCGGCCTGCGATAACGAAAAATATCTTGATGTTTTTTATTAATTAAGATACGTTGATCACAAAAAATGAGCAGGTTTCAAGGAGGACAAATGTTAAGCAATTATACGGCAAAATATATACAAATAAAAAACGGTTATATGGGACAATTAGTTGAATGGCCTGAAGTCATAACAGAAGGAAGAACCTTGGAAGAATGTAGGGAATTGATACAGGATGCTTTGGGGGGAATGATAGTAGCTTACAAACAACAAAATAAAAAAATCCCCCGCGGAAGAGCTTTATTAGAACAGATACCCGTAGAGGTATAATATATCCGTATATCGAAGAGATTTAATAAAGTAATTTGAAATGAATGGGTATTATATATTAAGAGAAGGGAAAAATCACTCTATCTATACTGATGATATTAAAACTGTACCTATTAAGAGACATAGAATAATTGATAGGATAACGGCAAATGAATTATGCAAACAAGCAGGACTTAAACCCAAGTTTTGAAGATTAAACTTATTTGTTCCCCGGCAGAAAAGTTTTGCTGCAAAACTTAGAAAAAGTGATTGGACTATACTGCTTCTAAATATTATTCATTTTATGCTAGTTGGGTGGTTAAAAAAGTACCCTTAGAGAGATGAAAAAGTTATGAAAAAAGTTATCTTGGTTTGTTTAACATTAATGTTTTTATTGCCGTCATTGCTGACTGCTTCAGTGAAATGCCCCCAATTTATAAAATATTTTACAGATGTATTTATACTGTCTACAGGTTTATCTTATGTATGCTGAAACCTTGTTTGAAAGGGTTATGAAACGTTACGTTTTCAATAATCACACCGTCGTTAAAATCCTCACTTATCACCACAAATATTTAATTTAACTTGGCTGATGCCCAAATGAGAGAATCCCAATAATTCATCTTATAATTCTTTACACCGCGGACTGCTTCCACAATAATCCATGGATTTATAGTTATGATTTTGTTAATGAATATTTTTTTGACATTAGAGTTTATTATAGTATAATCATTAACGTAGAGATTAATATATGAAACTGACTAAACGAGATTTAGAAATAATATTGCAACAAGGAGAAGGACAGACGATTGAATTTAAGGAATCTTTTACCTCGTCGATAGCAAAAGATATAACTGCGTTTGCTAATTCCATAGGGGGACATATTTTTATCGGTATTGATGATAGCAGTAAAATAAAGGGCATAAATATAACTAACAATTTAAAATCCCAGATAACTGACCTTGCCAAAAATTGCGATCCCCAGATACCAGTTACGATGCAGACACTGAGAAACGTTATTATTGTTACTATTGAAGAGGGGGCAAATAAACCTTATCAATGTAAAGAGGGATTTTTTTTAAGGCAGGGACCGAATTCTCAAAAATTAAGCCGAGACCAGATAATTCAATTTGCCATAGATGAATCAAAAATTCGATTTGATACTCAAATCAACCACAATTTTATCTACCCTGAAGATTTTGATAAAAGCTTATGGAAACAATATCTTGAAGCTGCTAACATTAGTACAAAGTATAAAACAGAGGATGTGTTAATTAATTTAAATATTGCTCAAAAAAAATCGAATAATCTTTTATTCAATAATGCAGGTGTGCTTCTTTTCGCAAAAGAGCCCTGCAGATTTTTTCAAAGCGCCTATGTAGATGCTGTGGTTTTTAAAGGTAAAGAGCGATTTGATGTGATTGATAGAAAAATATTTAAAAGCGGATTATTAGAAAATCTATCCAGAACACGAATATTTTTTGAAGAACATCTTAATGTACGATATCGATACAGAAAAGATTGGAGACGAGAGGATATATACGAGCTCCCAATAGAAGCTCTAAGAGAAGCAATTTCTAATGCTTTAATGCATAGAGATTATTTTATGTACGGCACAAATATTTCAGTTTCTAT
>JBFMHD010000238.1:0-3952 GCA_040752395.1 Candidatus Hydrogenedentota bacterium | reverse complement strand
ATAATAAAAATCAAGATTAAGGATTTAAAAAAGAACCAGAAGATCAGCAGACAGGAGTTGAAAAAAGTCATAGGTGGAAACATCGGGACTTACCTTAGTGGGACCCTGGGCGGCATAAAGACAAGCATTCAAAAGTCGTCACTGAAGGATCGACCTGCTGGATAGCTACGATTAAAGCATTATGGATATCGGTCGTAGTGCAAGCAGGGTTATCTTCAAGCCCGCGGTAAAAATCAGCCAGTACTTTGTTGCCATAAGTTTCTTGTATATATCTGTGTGCTTCATAAGCTTCAGCGTAATCATCAGATGTAAATCCAAGAATTAATGGATTTTCAAGTCCGTTAAGTATTGCTGGTGTTAAACCCTCGGATCGTACCTGACCTGCATTCCCTCCCCACTCAGCACCGCCTTCATGAAGCCACGCATCTGTGCTAGTTGAGATAGCCTCACGCTGCTGGAGTATATGGGTTGATTCGTGGCCGATAACTTGTTCTGATGAGAAGATGTTGACCAGAGCTTCTTTTAGGTCATCTTCGACGTACAGGGCGTCTTATTTCTTTATCCCTCTTATTTTGTGGTTTTAACCTCTGCACCTTTTCCTGTAAACGAGGGTTCTTTTTAATTAATTGTTGACGTTTCTCTGGTGATAATCTCTGAAGCCTGTTTTTTATGATCTTCTCTCTTTTATCCTTTGGTAATTGTTTAATTCTATCTTTAAATCTATTCATCACACTCTTTTTGAATTCTTTAATTTTCTCTTTTCTTTTATCTCTTAAATTTTTAACTTTTTCTTCCATATTAGAAAGTTTAATAGCTTTGAGATTTCGGCTCTGTGATAATTCTTCTCTTGATTCATAAAGTCTATTAAGTTTTTCCTGGATTATCTGACGCTCCTTTTGTGATGATTTAATAGCCTTCATCTGGAGAGTATTTATATTCTTATTAAGCTCCCGGACTGATCTATCAAGTTTAGCATACTGGATACGATTTTTTACGTACTCTCTTAAAGCTTTCCTGTTTTCATTGAGTTTATGGAACTTCTGTATCTCTCTATTTTTCAGAATATTAACAAACTGGTCTTTCTTTAGATAATCTTTTTCAACGATATTCCCTTTATCATCTCTTCTTCCAACCTCAACCTCACCATCATACACATCAACCTCAACCTCATCTTCTTTTTCATAACTGACATCGAACTCAGTACCCCTTACACCTACTACAGCAGCAGGTGATTCTATTTCAAAATAAGAACCCCAGGACGAAATTTTTTCAACAAGTGAATTAAGGTTACCATAGTCAAGATGAAGCTTAATATTTTTCTTTCTATCTTTTATTCGTAATTCTTTTATTTCTATTTGAGTATTTTCTTCAAGCGTAATGATGCTTTTATCTTTAAAAGTTATTTCACACAAAGAATCATCATTTACTTTTATAATATCATTCATACCTATGGGGAAAGAATCAGTAACGGTCTCCCATGTATCATCTATATAGCTATAATAAAAAACATCGCCTTCAAAAAAAGTTATATAACCATCACTAAAAAAGTTGTTCACACCTTTCCCTTCTATTGAGATAAGTAGTCCCCTCGTTAACCAGATAAATATTATAATTAATAAGCTTATTAAAAAAAATCTTGTTTTTTTAAACATATAATTTTCCTCTGCTATCCCCTCATTCTTCGTGGAGTTACTTAATCTTGCTTCTCACTTCTTATTTCTTTACCACCTCTAACTGAGAACGTGTGAAATAACCATCATTAATACCGGGCAACTCTTTTATTATCAGCCCCTGTTTTCTGAAAAAGTCTAATTTTTTCACACGTTCTGAGAGATTTCGTTCTTCTATATTAGACGACAATTTTAACAAAAAAGTTTACTTTTTTAATCAAAAAATATCTGTCTGGTCTTTAGTTATGTTATAACCGAGAAATTTGCAAGCGATTTCAGTAGCTTTTCTACCTGATGGTGTTCGTTTTATAAAGCCTTTTTGAATAAGAATAGGTTCATAAATATCCTCAATAGTATCCTCACTCTCACCGATTGATATAGCAAGTGTTTTCAATCCTACTGGGCCGGTGGAATATTTTTCAATAATAGTTTTAAGATATTCTCTGATTTCCGAAGTCAATCCTTCCTCATCTATATCAAGCCGTCTCATTGCTTCAATAGCGATTTTTTCAGTTATAGAGCCGTCACCGAGTATCTCAGCAAAATCCTTTGTTCTTCTTAACAAACGGTTAGCAACGCGTGGGGTGCCCCTGCTGCGCCTCGCAATAATATCAGCCCCTTTCTCGTCTATTTTAACTCCAAGTATATTTGCGGACCGAAAAATAATCTTTTTTATCTCTTCATAATTATAAAATTGCAGTTTAAAAACTATCCCGAACCTTTCCCGTAAAGGCGAGGTCAGCATACCTGCACGTGTGGTAGCACCAACAAGAGTAAACGGTGATACTGTAATTTTCACGCTTCTTGCACCAGGCCCTTTACCAATTACTATATCAAACTCAAAATCTTCCATCGCAGGATATAAAATCTCTTCAATCATCGGATTAAGTCTGTGTATCTCATCAATAAAGAATACGGATTTATCTTCTAAATCAGTGAGCAGGCCCGTTAACTCACCCTTTTTCTCTATCGCAGGACCAGAGGTGCCTTTTATTGTAGCATTAAGTTCAGAGGCAATAATATAAGCAAGCGTGGTTTTTCCAAGACCAGGTGGCCCATAAATAAGCACATGATCAAGTGGTTCGTTCCTTTTTTTTGTAGCATCAATAAAAACTCTGAGGTTTGATTTTATCTCCTCCTGTCCTATAAATTCTTCAATAGTTTTAGGTCTTAAACTATTTTCAATATCAGCTTCTTCTACTTGTGTAGGTTTAATAAATCTATCAACCATATAGCTCCTTCGAAAAACGCTGTAACTCTAATAATTCGGGCTACGGGCTACGGACTACAGCCGGCTGAAGCAAAAAGCCCAAAGCCTGCTGAAAAGTCTTGAGTCTCGAGTCCTGTTTTGACTCACGACTTGCGACTCACGACTCTTTTCATATCATCTTTAGTTTTTCATCCTTTGTATAGAGCACAAAAACGCAATAACCCAATAACCCAAGAACCCAATAGTGTAGAGCGCAAACCGCGCTCATGAGTACTCCTCTAAAAAACTTATATCATTTCTTTTAGACATCTTTTTATCAAATCTGCTGTATCAAGTGGTTTATATCCACTTCGTAAAACCCTTGATATAGCATTTTCAGATTCTTTCTTGTTATATCCCAAAGTTATCAATGCATCTCTGGTATCCTCGTATAAACTTTCATCAATCCCCAATCCGGCTTCAGCTTTACCTATTGCTGGTTTAATCTTTTTTATTTTATCAGCGAGTTCAACAACGATCCTTCCTGCGAGCCGCTCCCCGACACCAGGGATAGTGCGAAGTAAAGCAACGTCCTTTGTAGCGATTGATTTACTTAAAGTTTCGATATCAATGTTTGAAAGTATCTGGGATGCTATCCTGCAGGAGATTTGTTTTACAGTTATCAGTAATCTGAAGAGGGTTCTTTCTTCTTCGGTAGCAAAGCCATAAATCTGAAGGTCATCTTCTCTTATATAGAGATGGCATAAAAGAGTAACATTATCACCAATCCTTCCTAATTTATCGTGACTTGATAAAGGAACATTTATTTTTAATACGAAACTACCGACCTCAAGATAGACTGTTAACGGTTCTTTTCTTATAAGTCTTCCTTTTATACTCTCAATCATTTATAACCCCTCAAAAGTAATCCTGTTATTTCTCCTTTCATTTCTCTCATAATAATTGTCTGTTTAGTTGCAAAAATTGCAAATTATTGTATATGTTATTCCGAGGTGATGAGGAACACGTCTTCATAAAATGTGTGGCATGACCACGATTAGGAAGATGACGCCTCATTCCTCGGTCAAAAGCT
>JBFMHD010000237.1:0-3952 GCA_040752395.1 Candidatus Hydrogenedentota bacterium | reverse complement strand
TGGGGTATATTAGGGGGCGTCGGTTAGGGGTTAGGGGTCGGGAGTCGAGAGTCGTGAGTCAAAACAGGACTCGAGACCCAAGACTCAAGACTTAAGACTTTTCAGCAGGCTCCGGGCTTTTGTCTCCAGCCGGCTGTAGTCCGTAGCCTGTAGTCTGTACCCCGAATTATTAGAGTTGCGAAGTTTTTCGAAGTAGTGAGGGGCACAAGACCCGTAGTAGACTGAGTCGACTCGCCGCGCATGTCGAATTGCAAATTTCACCACCTTAGATACCTGGTGGTATCTAATTATGATTAGATGTAATTTTGACTTATCTAACGGGGTAAAGATTGGAGATTGTAAAGTGATGGGAAGAAACATTTTGCAATTTAATATTTGCAATTTGCAATGGAGCGAAGCAACAAAAGGGGGTTCTATATGGAGAAAGTTATTAAAACAGTAAAAGAAAAAATGGAGAAAGTTATTCAGGCTTTAAAGAAAGAGTTTCAATCAATACGTACAGGCAGGGCATCATTAAATCTGCTTGATGCTATAAAAGTAGAAGCCTATGGAACTCAGATGCCAATAAATCAGCTCGGTTCCCTGAATATTCCAGAACCAAGAATGATAACAATCCAGGCCTGGGATAAAAGTGTAATTCAAGCAATAGAAAAAGCTATCCGTTCCTCAAATCTTGGTTTAAATCCCTCGAATGATGGTAATATAATAAGAGTCCCGATACCTCCTTTAACTGAAGAGAGAAGAAAAGAACTCGTTAAAATGATTAAAAAGACCGCTGAAGAAATGAGAGTATCTATACGAAATATAAGACGTGATGCAAACGAAGAAGTAAAATCTATGAAAACGAAAACTTTGATCACCGAGGATGACGAGAGACGAAATCAAAAAGAAATACAAAAAATTACAGATGATTATATAAAAAAGATAGATGAACTTGTGGCAGCTAAAGAAAAAGAGATTACGGAAGTCTAAAATTTATGTCTGAAGAATCCTGGCAAAAGGAGATAAAACCTTTATTGAATAAAATAGATTATACAAGACTACCTCAACATACTGCTATTATTATGGATGGTAATGGCCGCTGGGCTAAACTTCGAAAGAAACCAAGAATTTTTGGACATAGAGAAGGAGTGAAAACAGTAAAAAAGATTGTAAAAACTGGAAAGATTATCGGACTTAAATATATTACATTATATGCTTTCAGCAGAGAAAACTGGCAGAGACCTGCAAGTGAGATTAACGCACTGATGAGACTGTTAAAAGAATATCTAAAAAGAGAAGTACAAGAACTTGATGAGAATAATGTAAGACTGAATGCAATAGGTAGAGTTAATGAACTGCCACGGGAAATTGTTAAAATACTTTATCAAAGTATTGATAGACTTAAAAAAAATACAGGCCCCCTACTGACCCTTGCATTGAACTACGGAGCTAAAACTGAGATAGTTGATGCCTGTAAAAAAATACTGCAAGAAAACAAAAATATCATTAATAAACTTGATGAAGATACCTTCAAAAGATATCTTTATACAGAAGACCAGCCTGATGTGGATTTGCTTATTAGAACAAGTGGTGAATATAGAATCAGTAATTTTCTTCTCTATCAGTCTGCGTATGCTGAGATATGGATTACAGATACCCTCTGGCCCGATTTTACGCCACAAGAATTTATACAGGCTATACTTGATTATCAGAAACGTGTAAGGAGATTCGGTACAGTATGAATTTATTAAAACGTATTTTAGTAGCTATTGTTTTTATCCCGATTATAATTTTTTGCATTAAATCATCTTATTCTTTTAATATATACAAGGGTATAAACATCAGTTTTTTTGATATTTTAATGATTGTTATTTTTATATTGGGTAATCTTGAATTGTATCATCTATTAAAAAATATAGAACCCCAGATAAATGGTATTATTTTTTTAGTTTCAGGGTTATCATTGCTTATCGCTTCGCTTTTTATTAAAAATGCTGTGATCAAAATAAGTTTTGTCTATGGTTTTTTTCTCTTATCAGCGAGTATAATGCTTATAGGAATGTTTATTATACTATTTTCATTGTTATTTTCAATCATCAGACATAATATTCAGAATGCTTTTAAAGCCGCAAGTCTCTCTGTAGCAGGCTTCTTTTATGTGCCTGTTTTATCTTCTCTCTACATTCTTATAAGACAGACAGAAAAAGCGGATAATTACATACTCTGTTTTTTTATTATCTCATGGATGACAGATGTTGGCGCCTTTATAATTGGTAGTCTCATAGGTAAAAGACCATTATCAAGAAGAGTAAGCTCGAATAAAACTGTTGAGGGAGCTATCGGAGGTATACTGTTCAGTGTTATAACATCACTAATATTATTTAAGCTGGGATATTTTTCTGTGAGTTTAAAAAGTATTCTATTTTTGGGGATTATTTTATCTTTGACGGGTCAATTTGGTGACCTTGTTGAATCATTGATTAAGCGAGAAGCAGGTGTTAAGGATTCAGGGATATTATTAGCCGGTCATGGAGGTATTTTAGACGCACTTGACAGTACAATTTTTAATGCCCTGCCATTGTTAATTTATTCATTAATCAGGGGTGGCAATTTTTGAGAAAGAAGGTTGTTATATTAGGGTCAACTGGTTCTATCGGCAGAAACACTCTTGAGGTTATCAACCTTCATAAAGATAGATTTCAAATAAAGGCTCTTGTCGCAGGTAGTAATGCCAGACTATTAATCCAGCAGTTTTATAAATTCAAACCTGAATTAATTATTTTAACTGAAAAAAATAACAAAATAAAAGATAAATCCATACCATTAAAATACGGGATTGAATATGTGCTTGATATAGTTAAAAGCGATGATGTAGATATCGTGGTAAGTGCTTTTTCCGGTGTCTGTGGTCTACTCCCGACTTATGAAGCCTTAAAATCAGCCAAACGAGTAGCGCTTGCAAACAAAGAGGTCCTTGTAAGCGGCGGTAAAATAATAAAAGAGGTGGCAGAAAAAAACAAAGCCGAGATAATACCCATAGATTCTGAACATAGCGCCGTGTTTCAATGTATTCAGGCCGAGCTTAAAAAAAATATAGAGAAAATAATACTCACAGCTTCCGGCGGCCCTTTTAGAAAGTTACCACTTAAAAAATTAAAAGAAGTTACTGTACAACAAGCCTTGAATCATCCTACATGGAATATGGGAAAAAAGATAACAATAGATTCAGCAACAATGATGAATAAAGGGTTTGAAGTCATAGAAGCCTGCTATCTGTTTGATATGGACGTTAATAAAATAGAAGTTGTTATACATCCTCAAAGTATAATTCATTCTCTTATAGAAACAGTGGATGGCAGTCTTCTTGCTCAACTGGGACCAGCTGATATGAAACTACCTATACAATATGCTCTCTCATATCCTGAGAGATTAAAAAGAAGCATACCTCAATTCTCATTAAAAGAGATCAAACACTTAAATTTTGAAGAGGTTGATTTTGCCCGGTATCCCTGTCTAAAATTAGCTTATGAAGCAATGAGAGAAGGCGGTACCAAACCCTGTGTTCTAAATGTCGCAAATGATAAAAGTGTGGTGTCTTTCTTGCAGAAAAAAATAAAATTTACTGATATACCACTAATAATAGAAAATGCTCTGGCTGATATTGACAATGTTGTAATAACAAACATATCTGATTTGCTACAATTTATCGATTTTGTAAAAAACAAGATAAAAACGTGAAACTTTCCATTGACTTTTCTGGTTCGTGACACTATATCCTGATAGGAGTCAACATGAACGAGGTTTACGCTCTACACTATTGCGTTCTTGCGTTATTGGGTTATTGGGTTATTGCGTTCTTGTGCTCTACACAAAGTATGAAAAACTAAAGATGATATAAAAAGAGTCGTGAGTCGCAAGTCGTGAGTCAAAACAGGACTCAAGACTCAAGACTTTTCAGCAGGCTCCGGGC
>JBFMHD010000236.1:0-3977 GCA_040752395.1 Candidatus Hydrogenedentota bacterium | reverse complement strand
TATTGTAAATCCAGTTGCTCTCATTAGCCCTAGGGCCATAGAGAGAGCCATAACGCAGAATGGTAAAATCAAGGCCATAAATTTCATGATAATTCTCAATCAGTAGTTCGCAAGCCTGCTTACTGCTTCTATAAAACGAACCGGCTTTGCTATAAACATAAAGGGTGCTGGCAAAGATTACTCTCTTTACCTTATTCTTTCTGCATTCATCAAGAATTATCGTTGTGCCTAGGATATTATTTCTTACTGTCGCCACTGGGTCTTTCTTTGCCTCATTAAGGTCAGCTATTCCAGCAAAATTATAGACTAAATCACATCCATTAACCACTTGATGAACCTTATCCATATCAGTAATGTCTCCGATCACTGAATCTTGGCCATTTTTAACATAAGGTGATTTAACCAAGTCAAAGATTATAACCTGATGACCCTGTTCAGTTAAAACATCAGCTACATGACTGCCTAAAAAACCAGCTCCTCCAAAAACGACTACTTTCATAATTCTACCTCCAAACCTTTAAGTAGATTTTCCATTGCTTGTCTTTCCATTTCAATCCTAGATTTATTTTCCATTCATTTTTATTATACTTTGGAATAAATATTTTGTCAATAGCTTAGTTTATTCAAGTTTTTTAAGTAGATTAGAAGACAAATTCAAATTTTGATAATTTTTTCCGTTCCTGCGATAATACCAACAGAATCCTTGCAGATTTCCAAAATCTCATCTTTTTCAAGTTTTCTTCCATAGAAGTTTGTGATAATCTGATAGCCCTTTTCTTTCAAAGCATTCAGCCATTTTTCTCCAAAAGATGTCGTAGTAATTGATATTGCTTTCACTCCTTTCTTTTTTCAAAAATCAAAAAACTCAATATCTGGTAAGTAGATGGAAGTGGTACATCAGGTGCCTTGTATTGATCTATAACTTTATATTTTTTATTAAGATAATTGAGTATTTTTACCATATATGGATCTTTAGAAGTTTTATTTAAATATTTTCTATAGTCTTCTGCATTAACCAAAGCATATTGAACCTTTTTAAGATCAAAAATTATAGCATCAACGGATTTTTTTTCCATAATTCCTTTCCTCATTTCAATGAAATATTGGGGATAATGATTATCTATCAATGCTAGGAGCGGTGTTAAGCTAGCACCAGAAGAATCAATTACATAATATGAGCCACCTTTTATGCTCCTTTTAATAACCATTATCTGATCATTCAATGCCTTTTCCAGATCATTATCTATCGGGAAACCGATGACATTATGTATTTCTGGGATGCCAATTAAGACCTTCGCTGGCTTAATAAAGCGTAATGGATATAAAGTAATAGGGATGACTAATATCAATATTATCTTATAAAATATGCTATTTTCAAGCGACATCTCCTTAATAAGAAATAATAGTAAGAAGAGAAAAATAAACCATTTAGTCATTAATATATGATACCCTTCTAAAGGAAAGAACATAAACATTCCCATAACAGCGATTGAGACTATAATAAACCATTTTTTAGCCTTAATCTCTATTTGCCTGTATTTGAATAATTTTATTGCCGCATAGCAAGATATTATAAATGGGCCACAAAACAACGAAGTATATTTTACAATCCTTGCAATGGTTTTGAAAGAAAAAGGCTCTTGAAGCCTAAAATATGTATTTAATATACCAACAATTCCCTCATTCCAAATATGCAAATATTTTAGACCCATTCCAAAAAGCGAATACAAATATCGTGAATATCCGACTACGCTCCCAATCCATAAAAAGATAATGCCTGGAATAATCAATAATGACGATATATATATCAATATATTCATTATAAATACTGGCAAATCAATCTCTAGAGACCCATCTTTTTTGATCCAATAAAATAATGCTGACACATAAATAGAATAAGGAATTAAATAAAATATAATCTCATCGAAATATAACAGTTTCATGCCAAAGACAAAGCCATAGCAGGCATACGCTATTAATGCAATATATAATATATACCTTCTATAATTTTGAGCCTTATCTTTTGCCTTAACAATAGCATTAATAAATATGATTGTCAAACAAAGCGAAGTAAAAAATATAGCTATATTATGCTTTAATATCATAATCAATCCGGTTAATAATCCAGCGGATATATATCTTACAATTGATCCTTTATCTTTACCTTCCACAATTGGCCATAGTATCAATATGACAAGCAACATTATCGGCTGAATAATAAAATCAGGAGCCCACCAACCTGTAATTGCAAAGTAGGAAATAGATATTAAAGAAGCAACCGTTGAAACAAAAACAGATGCCATTTTACGGCAGAGCTTAAAAATCAAAAATGGCACAAATATTTGAAAGAGGAATAGAAATAAAAATATATTCCTTACATTTCCTAAATATTTTGTTAAAAGATAAATCCCTGGAGGGTAGATAAAAAGCCCATTGGAAGGAGAAATATAAACCGATGACAATGCCGGATTTAAGACATTGTCTTTAAATAACAATGTTTTGGATATATACAACGCATTAAGGGGGAAAATAGAACACATATAACCACTTAAATATATAACACCATGCAAATGAAAAAATAAATAAAACAAGAATATTACAACCAGGCTATACCAGTAATTATGCTCAAGCCATTCCTCAAATCGGCCGATATTATTTCTCATTTTTTCTACAATATTAGACATCTTTTTTCAAAGCAAAAATACTATTCCGCCATTTTTCTCCTATTTATCTGTTTTATAGTTCATTTATATTCCCAACTTTTTTATAAATAGCGAACATTTCACCAGGCAGCGAAATAGTAATTTTTTTACTTGTCAGATAAGGGATATTAAATGCTTTTTTCGCAATTCTCCCAATTAGAGGATATCTGGCTAAGGATTTTGCAATTGATCTAAATGTCATTACATAGGGATATTTGCCCATATATAATCTTTGATACCCATTGTCATTAAATAATTTATCTAATGACCTTATCTTCAACATCTTGGTAGTTTTGATATATGTATTTAGGTCTTGGCGAACTATATGCATGACCGCACTTATTACATTTAACAATCCGGTATGTCCTATTATGTTCCGGACTAAAATCATAACCAAAACAAGGAAAATCATGGCCAAGAGTATCTAAGTATAGAACGTTATAATCACAAGATGAGCAAATGGGACAATATACTTCAATAAACTCTATATTATTTTTCAATGCAACCATCCTTATTTAATTTTTCGCCAACAACAACATGTGTGAATAAATCTTTTGGGCCAAAATAATATTCAATCAATGAGAATCCTGCTTTTAATAATAAATGTTTAACTTGTCTTTTTGACTTAATTTTTGTTATTTCATCTGGATGTAGTTTTATATTTTCTTTAAATAGGACATTCATGAAGTGTCGGATAAACTTTAAAAATACGACGCTTATGCCAAATTCTGGAGGCCAAAATAATATTATTTTGCCATTTGGTTTTAGCACGCGATTAAATTCATTTAATATGTTATTTATCTCGCCTTCAGTAAAATGTTCCATTACGCCAAGATTATATATGCCATCAAAAGTTGCATTAGGCTCAGGGATTGCAAATATGGAACCATGCAAAAGATTACAATGGCCTTTAGTTACTTTTCTATATATTGCCAAAGCTTCGGTCGATATATCTAATGCAGTTATTGAATATTTCCCTATTATGTCAATATCTACCTGTCCACTTCCACAACCTGCATGCAGAATTTTTGCATCCTTAATAAAATATTTCATAATAAAATAGTTTAGCGATTTTTTAATAATATATTTCCTATAGAATGCGGCAATCAAATCGTATATTAACAAGGCTGATTTGTTTTTATTAGCCCAGTATTCATCCCAACCTTGATTATCTTTTATGCATTGATTCCAATTTGGCGGGATAAATGATTCCCTTATTTCACATCTTTCTCTATTGAGTAGCGTATTCAAATAAATATGCACAAGATGTAAGAC